>DASSGV010000109.1:0-51452 GCA_035693225.1 Gemmatimonadales bacterium
TCCATCGTACAGCGTGATGGCCGGGATCCGGCTGAGCCTGGGATCGGCCCGCAGCAGCGGCGGCCCCGCCAGCTACTGACCCAGCCGCCCCATCGAAGGCTTCCACCACCGCCCGCCGGTCATGACGACCGGCGGGCGGTCCGCCGTGAGGCCCAGAGAGTCCCTACCGCCACGAAGCGCAGCGGCCAGTCGACGGCCTTGGTGATGCCGATCCGCGTGGTGGCCTCGACCTCGTTCTCTCCGGTCCCGGCAAGGAGCCGCGCCCACGACCGCCGCATCGGCGATCCGTCGAGCCGGTGGTCGATCCCGAACGCCTGGCAGAGCTTGCCGGGGCCATTGGCGAGGGCGCGGTCGGGCACGCCATTTCCCCGCCGGCGACGCATCAGCCCGAGACCGTCCAAAGGCTCCAGGGCCCGGAGCAGCACCGCCGCCGCGACCGGCCGACCGCCGGCGGTCAGGTTGGCGCACCAATGGATGCCATACGACCGGTAGACGTACCACGTCCCCGGCGGGGAATAGAGCGACGCGTTGCCGGCGTGATGCCGGTGTGCGAACGCGTGCGATGCCGGATCGTCGACCCCCAGGTAGGCCTCGGTCTCGACGATCCGTCCGCGAATGGTGGTCCGGCCGGTGCGTACCTCGACGAGCGCACCGATGAGTTCCCGGGCGACGACCTCCGCCGGGCGCTGAAAGAACAGAACGGGCAGGGGTCTCCCCGCCCGCTCTGTGGATCGGATGATGCCGGGGCCCACCGCCGAGCCTATGACCCGGCCTTCTTGGTGCGCCCGCCGCGGCGTCGGCCAGCCGATGGGGTGGGCGTCGTCGGTGCGCCCGCCGCGGCTGCCGGCGCGGGGTCAGCGGCGGCGGGCGCCGCACCTCCACGACGCTTGCGCGCCTTCGGCGCCGGCGCCTCGTCGGCCTCGACCGCCACCACACCGACCAGAGGCACTTCCCCCGGGCGCATCGCCGACTTGGAACCGCGGCGGAAGCGCAGCGGCCCGCGGACGGAGGCCGGAGCTTCCGCAACGGGGGGAGGCGCCTGCACCACCGGTGCCACCACCCGGGACGACTGCTGCGGCGGTTGCTCCAGTCGCGCCGGCGGCCCGCCGACCGACCCGAACGGGGCGACGTCAAAGGCGTCCTCGCCCACCTTCCGCACCTCGGCGACCTCGGCGTCGTGCGCCTGTCGCAGGAAGCGGATGAAGCGCGGAAGCTCGAGCAGCGGATCCTCCTTGCCGGCCAACGCGAGCATCCGCTGCCGCACCGTCTCGTGCGCCGCGGGAGTCGGAAGCCCCGACAGGGCGTCCTTCAGCAGGTCGAAGCCACGGGCCAGCGTCAGGTGCGTCACGGCCGGTGCCGCCATGGGCGCCGGTGAACGATCGGCCGGGGCCGCCGCGCCGTCACCCCCACGGGGGCCGCGTCCGCGTCCCCGCCCGCCCCGACGCCGGCCATCGCGCTTCTCCGCCCCCGGCTCCGCCGCCACCGCCCCGGCGGCCGGGGTCGCCGGCGCCACTTCCAGCTGGCCATTGTCGAGCTTGGTGATGCGCAGGACGCCGCGAGTGCCCGCCTCGGTGACGAACTTGCTGAATCGGTTGAAGCCGGCGTCGCGCTCGTCGAAGTTGGGGTCGAGCTGCTGCATCACCTGCTTCAGGCGATCGGCCCGCAACACATCGCGGTCCTTGACCATCTGCGCCACCGCGACCGCCGCGAGCTGCCACGGATCCGTCGGCACGCCGGGGGCGGCCACCACGTCCTGCTGCTTCTTCAGGCCGCCAAGGTCGGAGTAGGAGTAGTACTCATCGCAGTTCTGGACCAGGAGGTCGCTCGAGCTCTCCCGCATCCCGACGCCGATGACGTACTTGCCCCACTCCTTGAGCTTGATGACGAGCGAGGAGAAGTCACTGTCGCCGGAGAGGAGGATGTACGTACCGATCTCGGGGCGCGTGAAGGCGAGCTCCATCGCGTCCACCGCCAGCCGGATGTCGGTCGCGTTCTTCTTGGCCGTGCCGACGGCGGGGGCCCAGACCAGGTCGACCGACGATTCGGTGAGGGGGACGATGTACTGCGGATAGCGGCGCCAGTCGGCGTACGCCCGCTGGACCGAGACCTTGCCCTTGATGATATCGCTGTTGAGGAGGGTCCGAAGTTCCTTGGCGAGGTCCGAGCGGATCCCGAGCGTGACGTTGTCGAAATCGATGAGGAGGGCCGCGTTGGGCGCGTGGACCGAGGTTTCGGTCCCGCGCACCGGGCGGCGCGAGGCTGCGTTCACGTTGCGTTCAGCTCCGAGGCCGCGACCTCCGCCGGCTCCCACCGCTTTCCCGTCCCCGACGGGTCGGGGAGAAAGTTCCAGTGGAGCGGACCAGGTCGGGCACGTTGTGGTCTGCCAGATGTGCGCGGGCGGACCCCTGTGGTCCGTCGCCGGTCATCGTGCCGTCCTCCGGCGGGATCGCGGGGTCGCAGGTCGGTCCATCGGGTGATGATCTCCCCGGCGACCCGACGGCGCCCCGTGATCCACTCCTGATGGAACTCGGAGGACACTTCCCTTCAGGCTCCTCGGGGCGAACGACCGACTCGGTACCGCCGCCGTTCCCGTCGATCACGGCGTGATCCGCGCGCCAAGAGGTGCCACGGCCCCGAGACCGCCACCGCGCCGACAGACGCCGACGCACGAGCAGCACGAAGCGCGGTAAATGTATGTGGAATCTGGGGATACGGAAGGGCTTGGGCCCTGCGGGCTGCCCGGGAGTGGCGGGTTACTGGTGCGCCCGAGGCGGCCCGTGTCATTCAGACTCGCTTATCCCGCCGCCTACCGGTACATTCCGAAGTCCTTGAGCCACGGCCACTTGGAGCATGGCATGACCCTCACATTCCGGCAGCGGATCTTTGCAGTCCTGCTGGTGCTCGGCGCCGTCCCGACGACGCTGGTATTGGTGGGTTGGGGGCTTACGCTCCGGAGCAATGACGCCGGCCAGCTCAACCGGGCGGCGGTGGCCGAGATCGGGCGCACCGGACGCACGCTGGTGGAGACCATCGATTCGACCAAGCTCAGCCGACCGGAACGCGCTGCGCTCTCCGCGCACGCCCGTGCGCTCAACACAGCGTTGAGCCGGGTGCAACAGTACCAGTCCTACCGCGCGCTCATGAGTGGTGCGTTGACCGTGGTGATCCTGGTGATGGGCGGGCTCATCCTCTACGGCGGCGCCCGCCTGGCCGGACACCTGTCCCGACAGTTGAGTCGACCCATCGATGAGCTGGTCGGCTGGACGGGGCACATCCTGCGACGCGAACCGCTGCCGCCGGACCAGGCGCGAAAGGGCGCACCGGAGTTCACCGCCCTGCGCACGGCACTGCGGGAGTTGTCCGACCGGATCGGCGATGCGCGGGTGCGGGAATTGGAGGCGGAGCGGTTGCGCAGCTTCCGCGAAGTGGCCCGCCGGGTGGCACACGAGATGAAGAACCCGCTGATGCCGATGCGGTTCGCGGTGGCCCAGCTGCAGGGCTCCGCGAACGACGGCCAGCGCGAGGCGCTCGAGGTCCTGCGTGCGGAGTCGGCTCGACTGGAACAGCTCGCGAAGGAGTTCGCCGAGTTCGGCCGGCTCCCCGAAGGGCCGCCAGCCGACGTGGACCTCAACGAGCTGCTCACCGAACTGGTGCGGACCAGCGTGCCTCCGGGTGCCGACGCCCGGATCAAGGCCGACCCCGCGACCCCCCACGTCACCGGTCACTACGATCCGCTCCGGCGGGCGTTCAGCAACATCCTGCGGAACTCGGTCGAGGCCACCGGAGGGCGGGGGCCGGTCCGGGTGTCGGTCGCGCCCGGCAGCGGTGGCGCCGCGGTACGGATCTCCGATCGCGGGCCGGGCGTCCGGCCTTCCGACCGCCTGCGGGTGTTCCAGCCATACGTCACCACCAAGGCCGAGGGCACCGGGCTCGGGTTGGCGATGGTGCGCCAGACCGTGGAGGCCCACGGGGGCCGGGTCTGGGTGGAGGACACCCCGGGTGGCGGTGCCACCTTCGTGGTCGAGCTGCCGAGGGAGCCGCTCGACGTGGCGCGTGACCAGGCCCATTCATCCTGACGACCGAGCGCAGATGCCGACGATCCTCCTGATCGACGACGAGGCCAACATCCGACGGATGCTCGGAGCCCTGCTCCGCTCCGAAGGGTTCGACGTGACCGAAGCTGCCAACGGCACGGCGGCACTGCTCGCGGTCGATGCGGTCGATCCCGATGCGGTGTTCCTGGACCTGATGATGCCGCCGGGCCCCGACGGCCTGGCCACGCTGGCGACGCTCCGGGAACGGGGTGTGGACGCACCGGTCATCATGATGAGCGGCAAGGCCCAGCTCTCCGATGCAGTGCGCGCCACCCAGCTGGGGGCCTTCCAGTTCCTGGAGAAGCCGCTCTCCCCCGAGTCCGCGCTGGTGACGTTGCGCGCGGCGCTCGAGCTGCGGCGCACCCAGATGGAGAACCGCACCCTGCGGGCTGCGCTCACGGTCGATGGCGAGCTGGTCGGATCGAGCCAGGTGCTCGTGGAGGTCCGGTCGCTGGTGGCGCAGGTGGCGCCGACGGATGCGCGCGTCCTCATCACCGGAGAATCCGGCACCGGCAAGGAACTGGTGGCGCTCGCCATCCACCGCGCCGGCCGCCGCTCCCGGCGCGCCTTCATCCCGGTCAACTGCGCGGCGATCCCGCGCGACCTCGTGGAATCGGAGCTCTTCGGGCACGAGAAAGGGGCATTCACCGGCGCGACCGACCGCCGCCTGGGCCGCTTTTCCCTGGCCGATCGCGGCACGATCTTCCTCGACGAAGTGGGCGACCTCCACCCCGAGGCGCAGGCCAAGCTGCTGCGCGTCCTGGAGACCGGCGAGCTGCAGCGACTGGGCGCGGAGCGGAGCGAACGGGTCGACGTGCGGGTGCTGGCCGCCACGAACAGGCGCCTGGACCAGGCGGTGGCAAACGGCGGATTCCGTGAAGACCTCTTCTTCCGGCTCAACGTGTTCCCGATCGAACTGCCTCCGCTGCGGGCCCGCGCGGGGGATGTCCCGGAATTGGTGGCCCACTTCACCCGGAAGCTGCGCCCCCGGCAACCGCCCCGGTTCAGTGCCGAGGCGCTCGAGGCGCTGCGACAGTATGCGTGGCCCGGGAACGTGCGTGAACTCGCCAACGTGGTAGAGCGGCTGCTCATCCTGGGCGGCGGCGGCGCCGAGATCGGCCTCGAGGCGGTGCTGCAGGTCATCCCCGCCGGTCGGGCACCCGGTGGTCCGGCATCGGCCGGTGCCGGCGCTGGTGGCATTCCACTGGCCCAGTCGCTCGACGCCTACGAGCGGGAGGTGATCAGCCATGCGATCGCGCGCGCGGACGGGAACGTCGCCGAGGCGGCGCGCCAGCTCCGCACCGACCGGGCCAACCTGTATCGACGGATGCGGCGGCTGGGGTTGCAGTGATGATCACAGGCAAGGTGGGCAGGCGGCGGACCGCGGCCAGCACGCGAGCTGCGGGCCCCGGGATCGTGTCACCAGCGGGAGGCGCATGCGAAGATACCTGATGATCGGATGGCTCGTCCTCGGTGCGTCGATCCCGGCGCTGCGGGTCTCGGCACAGGACAGCGTCATCGTGATCAACCCCGACGCGCCGGTGGACCAGGCGTCCGAACGACCGGGCCTCCCCCCCGGACTCATCCAGCACCTGTTGGCGTTCTACAACGACAGCGCCACCACGCGACTGGAGGGTGAGGTCGTCCTGCCCCGGGGGGCACGGATGACCGGCCCGGTGGCGGTGCTCCGCGGGCCGGTCGTAATCGCCGGCGAGGTGGCGGGACCGCTGGTGGTCATCAACGGCGACCTCCGGATCAAGGCGACGGGCGTGGTACGCGGTGACATCCTGGTCGTCGGCGGATCCTTCCTTGCCGATTCCGGGAGCGTCCGGGACGGGTCGACCGACCAGGTGGCACAGGCGGCACCGGTCATCCGCAATGGCAGCGGGCTGCTCGAGGTCCACGTGCGGCGTCAGGGGATCCTCGACTTCGGTGGTGCACAACGCTCATTCCAGACCGGGCAGGTCCGTACCACGCTCTTCCTGAGCTCCGGCGGGACCTACAACCGGGTGGAAGGGCTGCCCGTGACGCTGGGGCCCCGATTCGATTGGCAGGCGGGCGTGCACACCACCGCGCGGCTCGACCTCCAGGCCATCGTCCGCACCGCCGGCGATCCGACCGACCTGCGCGAGGACGTGGGTTACATCGCCAGCACGGAATGGAATCTCGGCGCCCGGAAGCGCCACGCGATCGGGTTCGGGCTCCGCGCATCGCAGACGGTGGCATCGATCGAGGACCAGCCGCTCTCCCGTTCGGAGGACGGTTGGGCCGCGTTGCTGCTGCGCCGGGACTATCGGGACTACTACATCAACGAGGGCGTCGGCGGGTACTTCTTCAGCCACTTCGGGCCCGACTTCCGGCTCGAGCTCGGCGCACGATCGGAACGGCAGCGATCGGTCCACACCGCGACGGCGTGGTCGCTGTTCCGCAGCGACCAGACCTGGCGACCCAATCCGCTGATCGACGACGGGCGCTACAACACCATCGGGATCGGGTTCGAATTCGACGACCGCAACCAGGATCGCCGGCCGAGCGCGGGGTGGTGGGTGCGGGGGCGGGTGGAACACAGCAGCAGCCGCAACGTCGCGCCGCTGTCGCTGGCGGCCGCGATCCGCGGCTCGATCCCGACCGACGGCTCCTACGCCTTCAGCCGGTTCTGGTTCGACGCGCGGATGTATGATCGGCTCACGCCGGACATGCGGCTCAATGTCCGGATCCTGGGGGACGGCTGGCTGGGCGGGGATCCCTTGCCCGTCCAGCAGCGGGTGGCACTGGGCGGACCTGACGTGCTGCCCGGATACGATTTCCGCGCCGTGAACTGCGCGGCCGGGGGTTACTCCGACCCCGCCACGCCGGCGCTCTGCGACCGGATGCTGGCGGCGCAGGTCGAGCTCCGCAGCAGGGTCCACCTCGGCCTGCTCTGGCACTACCGGGACAAGGACCACCCCGACCTTGATCGCGCCTTCGGCCTGAGCGAGGCGGATCTCGTCGTCTTTACCGATGCCGGGAATGCGTGGCTCTCCGGCTCGGGGCCGGGCCGGGTCCCCAACGACCGGATCCCGGCGTTCCGGGAGTGGAAGGCCGATGTCGGCGTGGGCATCGACGCGGGATCGATCGGTGCCTACCTGGCCAAGGGATTCACCAGCGGCCAACCGGTGCAGTTCATCGTGCGCCTGCAGCAGCGGTTCTAGATGCGGCGGATCGCGTGGATGGTGGGACTCTGTGCGGCGTTGCTGGCGCCCGGCGCGTGGGCGCAGGACGCCCGCGTGGCCCTGGACGTTGCACTCACCCCCGACACGGTCCCGAACGGCGCGCGCCAGGCGGTCCTGCACACCGACCACCTGCTGGACGATCCCAGGATCGAGGCGATGCTGAGCTCGGCGTTCCCGATCCGGCTGCACTACCGCCTGGAGCTCTGGCGGTCTCGCGCGTGGTTCGACGCATTCGAACGCTCGGTCGAATGGGACGTGGTGATCCGCCACGAGCCGCTGCTCGACCAGTACACCGTGGCCACGGTCGACGTGCGCCACACCCGCATCGACCATTATGTCGACCGGACGGCGCTGGCCGCCGGGCTCGCGCGCCTGACCCGGATCGCGATCCAGCCGACGGCCGGCGGCCAGTACTATTACGCCGTTGCACTCGACATCTCGACGCTCTCCGACACCGACATCAAGGAACTGGAGCGCTTCCTGCAGGGGGATGTGGGTCCGGCCGCGACCGGCACCGAGGATGTCGGCAGCGCGCTGAGTCGGGGAGTGCGCAGGATACTGCTGCAGGTGGCGGGACTTCCCAGCCTTCGGCTGGAGAAGCAATCAGCCCAGTTCAAGGTCCGCTGACGAGCCGATCCCAGGCGCGCCGGACGTCGTCCACGGCGATCTCCGCCACCCGGCCGTCGGGAGAGCTCAGCAGGACCTCCCGATGCGGACTCAGGGGGCAAAAGCGGTCGCGGTCAGGGCGATGGTCCCGATACAACGCCACGATCGGGCGGCCGAACACCGCCGCGATGTGCACGATCGACGTGTCCACGGTGAGCACCGCATCCATCCGTTCCACCATCGCGGCGACGTCGAGCAATGAGCCGGGCGGCAGGCGACGGATGTCGACGCCGTCCCGCCGCACCGCCCCGACGATCCCTTCCGCCATCGCGTGGTCTTCCGGCGCGGCGCTCAGCCAGAGCCTCCCCGGCCGCCCGCGCATCACCGCCGGCAGCAGCTCGATCCACTTCGATCCCTCCCAATACCGCTCCGGCCTCCCGGCCGACACGTTGACCAGCACCTCAAATGGCGCCCGCGCGCCGAGCAGTGCATCGGCCCGTTCGGCCGAGGCCGATGGAATGCCCAGGCTGAGATGCGGCTCCGGGTCGCACGAGATGCCCGCCAGGGTGAGCGGGGCCAGCATCATCGCTGCAAAGTGACGGGTGGGGTCAGCGGGCGGCTCCACCTGCCGGTCGAACGGTCCGCCGGAAGGCCGGTTGAACCCGACCTTCAGGCGGGCCCGGGCCATCCTTGCCACGAAGGCCTGGTTGCGGCTGAAGTGCTCCTTGGGATCGAGCCAGAGTTCGAATTCCCGATCCCGGAGCCGGGCCAGGAACGGCAGCAGCCGGAGCGGATGCCGGTCAAAGACGAGCACCCGATCGATGGCGGGGTGGTGGCGGGCCATCTCCGCGGTCCGCGGGCCGGCGATCACGGTCAACTCGACCGATGGATCGGCCGCCTTGATCGCATTGAAGAGGCCGGTGGTGAGAATGAAGTCGCCGGCGCGCGCGTACGGAATGACCCCGATCCGGCGGACGCTCACCGACCCGCCAGCAGTCGCTGGTAGGCCGACACCACGTCGGCCACCGGGATATCGGCGATCCGATCGCCACGCACCACGATCCGGGCGGGGCTCAGCGGGCCGAACCACCGGAAATTGGCCTCATAGTTGGAGAAGAGGGCCACGATGGGGCGGGCGAAGACGCTCGCCAGGTGCACGATGGACGTGTCCATCGTCACCACGGCATCCACCCGCGCCACGACCGCCGCCACGTCCAGCAACGAACCGGGCGGCAGCCGCCGAAGTACCCCGCCTCGCCGTTCTACGCCCGCCACGATCCGCTCGGCCAGGGCGCCATCGTCGGGCGAGGAGGTGAGCCAGAACCGCGCCGGATCCATCCGGGTGGCGGCCACGGCCCATTCCACCCACTTCGACTCTTCCCAGTACCGGTCGGCACGTCCCGCCGAGATGTTCATCAGCACCTGCCGGCCCGGGGCATCGGTCAGCAGCGCCTCGGCTCGCGCCACCGACCGGGGCGGAAGACCAAGGGACAACTTCGGAGGGAGGTCAGGTCGAACGCCGAGGAGCTCCAGGGGAGTGAGCAGCATCTCGCTCATGTGTCGAGGCGGATCCGTGGGCAGCGGAAGCTGCCGGTCGAACGGCCCCCCGTCGGGCCGGTTGAACCCGACCTTGACCTGTGCGCGCGCGGCACGGGCCACGAACGACTGGTTCCGGCTGAAGTGGTCCTTGGGGTCGAGCCACGCGTCGAATGGTCGGCGGCGGAGCTCGCGGAGGAACGGGAAGAGGCGGAGCGGGCCCCACTCGAAGACCAGCACCCGGTCGACCGCAGGATGCCAGCGGGCCAGCTCGGCCGCGCGACGACCGACCACGACGGTCAGTTCCGCCGTCGGGGACCATTGCTTGATCGCATTGAAGAGGCCGGTGGCAAGGATGAAGTCGCCGGCGCGACTTGACGGCATGACTCCGATGGCGGGTCGGGTGGACGGCACCGGCCGTGCCGCCACCCTCAGCGTCCGCCGAGCGCCCGGAGCGCCTCCGGCCCGTAGAAGAGCCGGATGTACTTGGATTGGATCGGCGTGAGGCTCCGCACCGCCCACGCCAGGTGCACGAAGTGGGGCTCGTGCGGCACCGAGTGCGGATGCATACCGCACTCGTCAGGCAGTTGATTCCCCTTGCGCGTGTTGCAGCTGCTGCACGCGGTCACGACGTTGGTCCATTCGTTGCCGCCGCCGCGGGAGATCGGTACGAGGTGATCGCGCGTCAGGCATTCCCGGGGCCGCAGCTGCGCCTGGTTCCGCTGGCAGTACTGGCAGCTGTAGTTGTCGCGCGCAAACAGGAAGGTGTTGGTGACCTGGCGGCGGAATCGACGGGGCACGTGCACGAACTTGACCAGTCGGATGATCGACGGCCTCGGCAAGGTGAGGCGCTCGCTCCGAATGACCTCGTTCCGGTCCGCCTCGACGACCTCGGCCTTGCCCTCGATGACAAGCCGAAGCGCCCGGCGGACCGGTACCATCGTCAACGGTTCGAACGATGCGTTCAATGCGAGGCAGCGCACCCCGATCCTCCTGTTCGACCCAACCGCAAGGGCGGTAATCACTTGCCTTGTAGCGTAACGGCGGCACTTCCGGCGGGCAAGGGGATTCGGCGGCGGTGCACCGGAAGGCGTGCCCCCTAGCGGATGATCGCCTTGATCCGATCGGCCACCGCGATCCGGGCCCGTTCGCTCCGGGTGATCATCAGGATCGTGTCATCGCCGGCGATGGTCCCGATGACATCGTCCCACCCTGCCTGGTCGAGTGCGGCCGTCACCGCACCGGCCGCCCCTTCGGCGGTCTTGAGCACGAGCATCGGACCCACTCCATCCACCGACAGGAGGAGGGCGGGCAGCAGCTTCTCCAGCGCGGGACGGAGGGACGCCTCCTCGGGGCGGGCATAGAATCCGCCACCGGCGGGATCCGACAGCTTGATGAGGCCGAGTTCCCGCAGGTCGCGCGATAGCGTCGCCTGGGTGACGTCAACGCCGTGCCGGGCCAGCGCCGCGCGGAGGCGGTCCTGGTTCTCGATGCGTTCCTCGCTGATCGCGCGGAGGATGAGCGCGTGACGGCGGGACTTCATTCGATGTTCACGACCCCCCTTCGACGGGACCCCACGACCCATGCACCACCCTCCCGGACACCCAGGTACAGATCACGTCCGACGGCGTGCTGCCGAGGATCGCTTGGTGGAGGCCGTGGGCCCCGGTCCCGTCGGGAAGCCGGATCGCGACGGCATCGCCCCACTTTCCCGACTCGAGCGTGCCGACGTCCCGGTCAAGCCCGATGGCCCGGGCGGCGCCGATCGTCACCAACTCCAGCGCCCGTTCGACCGAGCACCCGGCGAGCGTCCGGGCCGCCCGGGCCTCGGCCAGGAGGTCGAGGGGTGCAACGCTGGCGACCGAATCGGTGCCCACGCCCACCCGATCGATCGCGCGCAGGAGGAGCGGCAGTGGCGCGTCGCCGTGACGATGGCGCCGATTGGACCGGGGACAATGTGCCACCCCGCACCCCCGTCGCGCGAGGGTCTCCACGTCCCCGGCGTCGACATGGATAGCGTGGATGGCAAGGGTGCCGGGGCCGAACACTCCGTGGCGGTCGAGCCACTGGACCGGGGAGCAACCGGCCTCCGGAAGCGGCACACCCCGGCGGCGCCACGCCTCCGCGAATCCGCCGCTCCCATCCCGCAGCAGCGCCACTTCGTCCGGTGCCTCGGCGACGTGGACGGCGATCGGAATGCCCTGGTCACGGGCCCATCGTGCCGCGAGCCGGTAGAGCTCGCCACTCACCGTGTACGGCGCATGCGGCGAGGCACCGATGGTCACCCGCCCCGACTCGAACCGCCGCAGCTCAAGCATCCGTGCCGTCCACGCCGAGAATTGGGCGGGGGCATCGGCGGGATCGGGACCGAACACCTCGTGATAGGCGATGCCGCTGGCGCCGAGCTCGTGCAGCGCCTCGATCACGGCACCGGAATCCCCGCAGTCGGCGACGGTGGTGACGCCCATCGCCCAGCAATCACGGATCCCCTGCCGCGCCGCCTCGAGGAATTGGGCGGCGGTGCGGGCCGCCTTGAGCCGGATGATGTGGGGGATCCACGCGAAGAAGTCGGCGTCGTCAACGAGGCCGTCGAACCCCGTGAGCTCGAGGTGGGTGTGGGCGTTGACGAACCCGGGAAGGAGCGCGATGCCGCCGGAACGCACCGCCGACGGCAGGTCGGCGGGCCGGACCGCCGCGATGCGTCCATCATCGGCGAGGACCAGTTCCCCCCGCGCGACCGGCGGCCCCGTCATCGGGACCACCCAGTCGGCACCGACGACGACGGGGTGGCTCACGCGGTCAATGCTGGCCGGGATACTGCGGAGTGGCACCACCGACCGGATTGAACGCGTGCAGGTGGCAATATGTCTTCGGCTCGGTGCCCGGGATGTAGGACTCGACGAACCGGTTCTCGGTGGGACAGAACGGCAGCGCCCGTTCCCCGGATTGACGGTCGATCTCGGCGAACGTGAGGTCCGGCGGCCGCGGCCAGGGGTCCTTGGGCACTGCACGTCGCTGGTAGATGTCCTTCATCATCGCCATCCACGCCGGCGCCGCGAGCACCCCGCCCACCGCACCGTTCTTGATCCGTTCGGGCTTGTCGAGCCCCATCCAGATGCCGGCCACCAGGTCCGGTGTGTACCCGATGAACCAGACGTCGGCACCGTCATCCGTGGTGCCGGTCTTGCCGGCGGCCGGAAGATCCAGGTTCCCGTTGACCCACGCCTGGTGGGCGCTCCCCATCGGGCTCCGAAGGACGTCCCGCATCACGTCGACCATCAACCACGCCTGGTCCGAGTCCATCACCGGCTTGAGCTGCACCTGGGGCCGCCACACGATGTTGCCGTCCTTGTCCTCGACCCAGAGGATCGGGTTCGGCACGCTCCGCTCCCCCAGGTTGGCGAACGCGGTATAGGCCGAGATCATCTCCAGCGGCTGGACGTCGGCGGACCCGATGTGGATCGACGGCACGCTCGGGATCTTGGTGGTGATGCCGAACTTGGTGGCTTCGGCGATGACCGCCTGTTCCCCCAGCTCCTCCATCCCCAGGCGGATCGTGACGATGTTGTCGGACATCGTGAGCGCCTGGCGGAGGGACATCGGGCCGCGGAAGGTCTGATCGTAGTTCTGCGGCTCCCACGGCGGCTCCGTCGGGCCCATCGGGACGCTGATCGGCTCGTCGACCAGGATCTCGGACAGCGGATGTCCGGCGCGGAGCGCCGCCGAGTAGACGAACGGCTTGAAGGTCGAGCCCGGTTGACGGCGGGCATTGACCGTGCGGTTGAACTTGCTGTCGTCGAAGTCGCGACCGCCGACCATCGCCAGGATGTTCCCGGTCTTGGCCTCGAGCACCACCGAGATCCCCTGGAGGTAGGGTGAATAGGTCGGCCCCTCCTGCGACGCGTCCCCCTTGTCGGCCTTCTCCTGGATGTACTGGGCGTAGGTCTCGTGATGATACGGGCCGTACTGGCCGTCCTCGACGGCCTCGAGTTGCGCCTCGAGGGATCGCTCCGCCGCGAGCTGGATGTCGAGGTCAAGGGTCGTGTGGATCCGGTACCCCGAGGTGTAGAGATCGGAGCCGAAGCGCGCCTCCATCAGTTGGCGCACGTACTCGGTGAAGTAGGGCGCCACCTCGCTGAAGTCGGAGCGGTTGGAAAGGATGAGCGGATAGGCCTTCCAGCGCTCCGCTTCATCGGAGGTGAGGTATCCGTTGTCGCGCAGGAGGTTGATGATGGTGTTCCGGCGCTCGATGGAGTGCAGCCGGTGCCGGCGCGGGTTGTAGTAGGCCGGGCTCTTGGGAAGCGCGGCGAGCGTCGCGGCCTCGGCCACGTTGAGGTCACGGGCCGACTTGCCGAAGTAGCGCTGCGCCGCCGCCTCGACCCCGAACGCGCGGTTGCCGAGGTCGATCTGGTTGAGGTAGAGCTCGAGGATCTTGTCCTTGGGATAGGTGCGCTCGAGCTCGAGCGCCACCTGGGCCTCGCGCAGCTTCCGGCGGAAGGAGCGGTCGCTGCGGTCGATCTCCTCGGGCCAGAGGTTGCCCGCCAGCTGCATGGTGATCGTCGACGCCCCGCCGGCGATCCGCCGCTCGATGAGCATGTCCTTGACGGCGCCCAGGACGCGGATCCAGTCGATGCCGTGGTGCCGATAGAAACGCTTGTCCTCGGTGGCGAGGAAGGCGGCGATGACGGCGGGGGACATCTGGTTGAGCGAGATCACCGTCCGGCGCTGGAGCCCGAAGTCGGTGACCAGGCGTCCGTCGGCGGCGTAGACCTTGGAGGCCTGGTCCGCGTCGTACCCACCGACGCTCGCAACGGAGGGACAGGCATTGTTGAGGCAGGCCCTGGCCCACGACCCCCACAAGAGCGCCGTGCCGAACCCGAGGACCGAGAACGCCACGGTGAGGGTCCAGCGCCGGATGACCGGGGTGTGCCACCAGCGGCCGAGCTGGCGGATGACGCGGGAAGGCATGGTCGAATACTAGCGGAGCGCGCGGGGCGGGAAAAGAGAAGAAAGGAGACAAGAGAAAAGGCACGAGAGAAAGGAGAAATCGCAGCTGACATCTCATCCTCCCTCCGGTCGCAGGTCGCTGGTCTCCTTCCGAGCACCTCCCCTGCCCTGCATCGGGGGGACGGAGGCGAGAGGAGAGACGATCTGCGTTTGCTCTTTTCTCTCGTCCAGATCCGAGCGCCCCCATTCTCGGGAACCAGCGCCCAGCCGATCTGTGCTTTCTCTTTTCTCCTTTCTCCCCTGCTCGCGCCGCCCTTCCCCCTTTTCCGGGAGACCCCGTACATTTCCGGAATGGATTCCCTCCTCACCGCGCTCACCGCCCGTGGATTCGTCGCCGACCTGACACCGGGACTCGAAGAACGCCTCGCGCAGGGGCCGATCGTGGGCTACGCGGGCTTCGATCCGACGGCCGATTCACTCCACGTCGGGAACCTGGTGCCGGTGATGGGGCTCGCGTGGCTGCAGCGGACCGGCGGGACACCGATCATCCTCATCGGCGGCGGGACCGGCCTGATCGGCGATCCGAGCGGGAAGCGCTCGGAGCGCCCGATGCTGGATCCCGCCCAGGTCGTGGCGAACACGAGAGGGATCGAGCCGCAGCTGCGGAGGTTCCTGTCCTTCGAGGGCAGCCAGGCCGCCCGGATGCGGAACAACGCCGACTGGCTCGGCGACCTCCGCCTGGTCGATTTCCTGCGGGAGGTGGGCAAGCACTTCACGGTCAGCTACATGCTGCAGAAGGAGTCGGTCAAGAGCCGGATGGAGACGGGGATCTCATTCGCCGAGTTCGCGTACATGCTGGCGCAGGCGCACGACTTCTGGCACCTGTACCACCACGACGGCTGCGAGCTGCAGGTCGGCGGGACCGACCAGTGGGGCAACATCACCGCCGGGTGCGAACTGGTATCCCGGCGCGACGGGAAGCAGGTCCACGGTCTCGTGTTCCCGCTCCTGACGACGGGATCAGGGGCCAAGTTCGGCAAGAGCGAGGACGGGAATGTCTGGCTCGACCCTGCTCGCACCAGCCCGTACAAGTTCTACCAATTCTGGCTCAACCAGGAGGATGCCGACGTCGAGCGGTTCCTCAAGCTCTTCACCTTCCTGCCACTGGACGAGATCGCGGCGGCCACGCAGGCGCACCGCGCCGACCCAGGGAAGCGGGAGGGCCAGCGACGGCTGGCCGCCGAGGTGACGGCCCTGGTGCATGGGCGGGAGACCGCCGACCGGGTCATCGCCGCGAGCCGGCTGCTCTTCGGCGGGGGCGACCTGCGGTCGTCGTCAACGGATGTATTCACCGTGCTGGCGGACGAGGTGCCGACCCACCACCTGGCGCGGAGCGCGCTGGCCGGAGGCATGCCGCTGGCGGAACTACTGGTGACTTCGGGACTGGCCTCCTCGAAGGCGGAGGCTCGACGGGGACTCGAGCAGGGCGGGTTCTCCGTCAATGGCGACAAGGCCGACGGCGCACAGACGCTCGGCCCGACAGACCTCCTCGCCGGCCGGTACATCATCCTCCAGAAGGGCAAGAAGAATTACGCACTGCTGATCGTCGACTGACCGCGGTCCCCGCGCACTGCCGCTTCACCCTTCACTTTTCACTCTTCACTCTTCACTTCTCAGCTCTTCCCCTCCAGCACCGCCGCCACCCGCTCCATCTCTTCCGGCGTCGAATAGAAGTGCGGCGACAGCCGGATCGCACCTTCCCGGAGCGACGCGTGAATACCCGCCGCCTTGAGCCGGGAAAAGCTCCCCGCCAGGTCACGGGGCGCCACACACAGGATTCCGGACCGGCGGGCACCGCTGGGTGAGGTGATCCGCGCCCCCGACCGTTCCGCCGCCGCCACGACCGGCGCCTGGAGCGCCGCCAGGTGGGCCGCGATCCGGTCGATCCCGACCGACAGCAGCATCTCCACCGAGCTGTTGAACCCGGCCAGGTCGTGGAACGGGAGCGTGATCATTTCGAATCGGCGGGCATCCGGGCGCAGGGTCGGGTCGTACGCGGTGAGCTTGGAGAAATCGTCGGTCCCTTCGAAGGCCATCCATCCGGTCATCGCCGGACGGAGCCGGCCGATGAGCTCCCGTCGCACATAGGTGAATCCCGATCCCCACCCCGAGAGCAGCCACTTCTGGCCGCCACACGAGAGGATGTCGACCGGCGTCGCCGCGAGGTCCATCGGCACCTGCCCGACGGCCTGGATGCCGTCCACGACCAGGAACTTCCCGAGCCGGCGGGTGGCAGCGGAGAACGCCGCCAGGTCGACCTGGTAGCCGTTGCTGAACTGCACCAACGAAACGGCCACCGCCTTCACCTCCGGCCGCTCCAGCCGCGCGAGCATCGCCGCCTCGTCGGGCCAACCCTCCGGGGTGGTCGGAACGAGGTCGAGCCGCACGCCGCGCTCCTTGAGCAGAAGCCAGGGATAGACGTTGGCGGGGAATTCCTTGTCGCTCACCACCACCACGTCGCCGGCGCCCAGGGGAAGTGCCGCCGCCGCGAGGGCCAGGCCCCAGGTCGTGTTGGTGGCGAGGGCGATCTCATCGGGGTGCGCGTGCACCAGCCGTGCGGCGAGCGCGCGCGCGGTGGTGAACACCGAGAAGAGCTCGGGATCGGGCAAGGTGAACGGCATGGTGCGGCGCCGGTTCCAGCCCTCCAGCACGAGCCGCGTCCGCTCCGGCAGGGGCCCGGTGCTGGCGTGATTGAGGTAGGTGGTCTGGTCCGCCCAGGGGAACTCGACCCGTCGCAGCTCCCGCAGATCCTTGTCCATGGTCATCCTCGTCCGGGCCGGTCGTCGAAGACCTCGCGCAGCCCGCCGCCCACGAGGTTGAAGGCAAGCACCGCGATCCCGATCGCGGCCCCGGGGGCCACCGACACCCACGGGGCCACCCGGAGCAGGTCACGTCCATCCGCCACCATGGCGCCCCAGCTCGGCGTCGGTGGCTGGGCGCCGAGCCCAAGGAAGGACAGGGCCGCTTCCGCCATCATCGCACCGGCGATGCCGAGCGTCGCGGCGACGATGACCGGCGCCTGCACATTGGGAAACAAGTGGCGCCAGAGCACCCGGCGGTCGCTCGCGCCGAGGGCACGGGCGGCCAGCACATACTCAGCGCTCCGCAGCACCAGCACCTGTCCCCGGACCAGCCGCGCCAAGCCGGCCCAGCCGACCGCGCCGATGACCACGAAGATCAGCCCGAGCGAAGGCCGCACCGCCGCCGCCACGGCGATCAGGAGCAGCAGGGTCGGGAACGCCAGGGTGATGTCGGCCAGGCGCATCACCACCGCGTCGATCCAGCGCCCGTAGTAGCCGGACACCAGGCCGAGCGTGACGCCAAGGGCGAGTGACACCGACTGCGCGATGAGGCCCACCGCGAGCGAGATGCGGGCGCCGTAGAGGACCCGGCTCAGCACGTCGCGTCCCTGGCTGTCGGTGCCGAGCAGGTGGTGCAATGAGGGCGAAAGCAGGTACGCCGTCCGCAGGTCGCCGGTGATCGGGTCTGCGGGCGCCAGCAACGGGGCGGCGAGCCCCACAATGATGACCACGAGGGCGAGCGCCACTCCGAGGGCGAAGAGCGGATCGCGTGCGAGCTGCTGGCGGATACGGTGCATGAGGCGGTACGTTACTCCCGACCTCTCCTCTCGGACAAGCGGTGCGGATCGACGGCCACTTCTCATTGGTACTCGGCGGCGGTGGCCTGAAGGGGATGGCCCACATCGGCGTCTTCCAGGCACTGGAGGAGGTCGGGATGGTCCCCGACCTCGTGGTGGGCTGCTCGATGGGCTCCCTGATCGCGGGCGCCTGGGCGGCGGGGCTTCCGGTGGACGAGATGCGCAGCATCGCCCTGAGCGTCCATCGCCGGGACATCTTCCAGGTCGCCCACGCCGACATGGCGTTCAAGCGGATGCGCGCACCCGCCGTCTACCGCCACGAGCCGCTCGACGCGCTGATCGGCCGCCTGGTGAAGGACCTGACCTTTCGCGAGCTGGAACGTCGCCTGGTCGTGGCCACCGTGGACCTCCGGAGCGGGTCGCAGGTGCTGTGGGGGCTTCCGGGGCTCGATCACGTCAAGGTCCGGGAAGCGATCTTCGGCTCCTGCGCCCTGCCGGGGCTCTTCCCCCCCCGCGAGTTGGATGGCAGGCTCTGCGTCGATGGCGCAGTGGCGGAGAGCCTGCCGGTCCGGATCGCGGCCAGCGAGTGTCCCGGGCCGGTGCTGGCGGTACACGTCGGCGCCACCAGCGGACTCACGGAATCGGCCGACCCGGGCGGGTTCGCCGCGACCTATGCGCGCGCCCTTGAATTGGTGATGCAGACGATCCTGGCCGAGCGCCTGCGCGGCTGGGAGCTGCCGCCCCTCCTGCTGGTGCATCCACGGGTGGAGCACGTGGGGATGTTCACGTTCAACCACACCCGGGAGCTGATCGACGAAGGATATCGGGCCACGATGGAGGCGCTGGAGGGGTTGCCGGAGGGATTTCCGGCGCACGCATCGGGGATCTATCCGCGGCACACGGTCGAGGTATCGGTCGACACGCCCCGCTGCGTCGGCTGCGGGATCTGTGCGATGGCGGCGCCATCGGTCTTTGCGCTCGGACCCGACCGGAAGGCCAAGGTGCTGGTGCCGCGGCAGGAGTGGTCGCCGGTCGACGGGGGCTACGTGCGCGCCTGCCCGACGTTCGCAATCAGGGCCCAGCTCCCGGAACCGCCGGCGGAGCAGGCCGTGCCCGCTCCAGCGCCCAAAGCTCGGCGTACTTCATGAAGACCCCCCACGCGTCGAGCCCCGCGCCGACGATCCCGGCCCGCCCGTCCCGCCACTGACCCCACACCACCACATCGCGCAGGAAGCGGAACCCCGGCCGCCAGGTCAGGTCGCTCCACGAGGTACGGCGCCCCCGGTCCTGCATATCGAGGGCCGCCCAGCGGGCGTACTTGCGGAGTTTCTCGACCTGGTGGCCCAGGTCGCGGTAGGGCGTGTGCAGGAGGCGGCCCGAGAGGTCGCCGATGTCCGCAATGGGTTCGAGCCCCTCGTGGACCCGCCGATCCTCGTAGCGCCGCTCGCGAGGGAAGAGCCGCACCACCCGATCGCGACCCCAGGCGCCGTGGGCGCGTTCCACGCCGAGATAGAAGTTGCGCCGCCACACGCGATACGCCTGATGACGGGACGTGGCGACCTCGCGGGTGATCGACTCGATCAGCGGCTCGGTGAAGCGCTCGTCGGCGTCGAGGGCAAAGACCCACGCATTCCGGGCCGCGGCGATCGCCGCGTTGCGCTGCGCCGCGATCGTCGGCCCGGTCCGCTCGAGCACGGTGGCACCGGCGGCGCGCGCCAGCGACACGGTGTCGTCGGTCGAGCCGCCATCGGCGACGATCACCTCATCGGCCCAGGCGCACTGCCGGACGCACTCGGCCACTTGCGCGGCCTCGTCGAGGGCCGGGATGACGATGGTGACGGGCACGGTGCTCATACGAGGGTGTAGTTCCGGAACTCGAGGGGACGGGCGCCGGTCATCCGCTCGAAGAGGTCGAGCGTGGCGTGCCGCCATTCCTTGACGCCCCGGAGCGGTCGCCTCGCCCCGATCCGTCCCTCGGCGGCCCCCCGCCGCTCGGCGATCCACGCCGCCGCGACCGCCGGGTGGGTCCCCGTG
Organism: Gemmatimonadales bacterium; assembly: GCA_035693225.1. Classification (GTDB taxonomy): domain Bacteria; phylum Gemmatimonadota; class Gemmatimonadetes; order Gemmatimonadales; family GWC2-71-9; genus CAMLHU01. The sequence goes on from DASSGV010000109.1 coordinate 20,088, forward strand.
AAAGGGCGCAGTCCGGGCTTCCAGGGCAGGAGCTCACCGCGCGACTCCCAGGATCGCTTCTCCGCCTCGCTCCACGCGTAGATGCGCTCGTCCTCGAGCTGTTTCCGGTCCAGTGCGGAGGAGGGACGGGCCCATCCATAGTGGAACATCTCGGCGTCCACCAGCCGGGCCCGGACCCGCCGATCGCCGGGGCCGGCGCGGAAGCCCTGTGCGTCACCATAGGAATGGATCCCGATCGCGGGGTCCCGGCGGATCACCCGCACCTCCCGGCGGTAGGCGCCTCGCGCCACGAGCTCGGTCTGGAAGCCGCCGTAGAAGTGGCGGTACCGGAGCACCAGCGCCTCGACCCTGGAGTCGGCATCGTGCTCGTCGATGGCCTGACGCACCCGGCCCGCGCCCGTCTCGTGCAGCACCTCGTCGGCCTGGATGTACACCGCCCACGGATGGCGGCAGGCCGCGAGCGCGATGTCGGTCTGGTCGGCGAGCACGCGCCGGCCGCGCGAGAGGTCCCAGGTGCTCTCGATGATGCGGACCTTCGGATGGGTGAGCGCACGCACCAGTCCCAGCGTGTCGTCCTCCGATCGGCCGACGTTGACGATCACCTCGTCGCAGACCGGCAGGAGGGAGCGGATGCTCGCCTCCAGCGGAAAGTCGAGCAGCACCGCGTTCCGCACGAACGTGAATCCCGATACCGCGACGGTCACGCCGCGTCCTCGGCGTCGTCAAGGAGGCGCCGCAGCCGGTGCACATAAGTGTGCTCGCTCAACGCCCGCCGTCGGGCCGCGGCCGCGAGTGCGGCGGCCGCCGGGCGGTCGTGGAGCAGGTCGCGCACCAGCGGCTTGAGTTCCGCGGGGTCCCGAAAGACCGCCAGCTCCTCGGCCTCCACGAACTGCGACGGCAGGTCGATGCGGTCATCCACCACCTGTGCCACCCCCATCGCGGCGAGCTCGAAGGTCCGCGCGTTGCACCCCGCGGCCGAGGGCACCCGACCCTCGGGCCCTTCGCGATGGAGGTTGAGGGCGATCGACGCGCCGGCCGAGGCGCGGACGTAGTCCTCGACGGCGAGCGCGTCGCCGCGACAGTAGTCGCGGAGCCGGGTCTTCCGCCATCCGGGGCCCCAGACCGCGAGCCCGAACTCCACCACCTCGCTCAGGAGGCGCTCCCGGTGGGGCGTGGCCTCGCCGACGAAGACGACGTTGGCGCGGAATTCATCGCGAGAACTCATCGGACGGTGGACCGACGGATCGCAGCCGTGCGGCAGGTAGCGCGCGCCGGGCACCCGCGCGGCAAGATCGGAATCTGCCACCCAGACCTGGGTGTACGCGTCCCACGCGGCGGCGTCAGGCTCCGTGCCGTCATCCCCACCCCACCAGAGCACCCACGGCGCGGGCCCGTCCGCGCGAAGACGCCGGACCACGCCGGCATCGGGCAGCACCGGTCCGAGTGCGAGCACCAGCTCAGGCCGGTGCTCGGCCACCGCACGGGTGATCCGTGCCGCGGCGTCTCCTCCGGTCAGGCGTGCGAGCCACCCACCCGGCTGGAGGTCCACCACCACGACTCCGCAGCCCAGTCGTTCCAGGGCCCGGCGCCGAAGCGCTGCGTGGGCGTGCCGTTCGCCCTCGAATCGGGAAATGAGCAGGACGTTCCGCCCGCCGAAGACCGGGTGGATGCCCGTCATGCGGTGGCGGGATCGGGATCGGCGCTCGGCTCCTCGCGGAACTGCATATCGTAGAGCCGGCGGTACATCCCGCCGCCCCGGTACAGGTCGTCGTGCGTCCCCTGCTCCACGATGCGCCCGTTCTCGATCACGAGGATCCGGTCCGCGTTGCGCACCGTCGCCAGGCGATGGGCGATGACCAGCACCGTGCGGTCCTGCATCAGGCGCTCGATCGCTTCCTGCACCAGGCGCTCCGATTCGGTGTCGAGCGCGCTCGTCGCCTCGTCGAGGAGGAGGATCGGTGGATCGCGCAGGAGCGCCCGCGCGATCGCGATGCGCTGGCGCTGTCCGCCGGAGAGCCTGGTGCCGCGCTCGCCGAGGACCGTGTCGTAGCCGCGTGGCAGGTCGGCGATGAAGGCGTGCGCGTTGGCGGCCCGTGCGGCGGCCTCGACCTCGGCGTCGGTCGCGTCGCGCCGGCCGAAGGCGATGTTGTTCCGGACCGAGTCGTTGAGGAGCACCGTCTCCTGGCTCACCATCCCGATCAGCCCGCGCAGCGATGCCCGGGTGAAGCGCTCCAGCGGGACGCCGTCCAGGCGCACTGCACCATCGGTCGGGTCGTGGAGCCGGGGAATGAGCTCCACCAGCGTCGTCTTCCCCGCCCCGGACGGGCCCACCAGCGCCACCGCCTGGCCGCGCGCGACGTTGAACGAGACGCCGTGGAGCACCTCACGTTCGCCGTCGTAGGAAAAGGAGACGTCGTCGAATTCGATGCTGCGGACAAAGCGCGCCGGCCCCGCGCCGACGGCGTCGACCTCCCCGCCGGTCTGGTCGAGGAGCTGGAAGACCCGGTCGGCGCTCGCGAGCGCCATCGCGAGGTCGGCCGGGAACTGCGAAATCTGCTTGATCGGCGACATCATCCGGAGCGCCAGGACCAGGAACGTGATGAGCGTCGCCGGCGAGAGCGGCATCCCGCCGCCGGTGACCCACGGCCTGGTGCCGCCGACCAGCAGCACGATCAGCACCAGGCCGCCGAACATCTCGCTGATGGGGCTGGTGAGCGACGAGTAGCGGTTGGTGCGGATGACCTTCCGGCGATAATCCGCGGCCTGGGCATCGAAGCGGACCGCCTCCTGTTCCGCCACCCCGTAGCCGCGGATGAGCTTGATGGCGCCCAGCCGCTCGGTGATGTAGCTGGTGATCTCGCCCCACTCCTCGGCGCGGTCGCGGGAATGGCGTCGCAGCCGCTGGAGCACCCCCCTCAGTCCCAGCACCAGCACCGGGGCCGAGGCCACCGCCAGGAGCGTCAGGCGCCACGAGGTGGCGGTCAGGGCCGCGATGGTCACGAGAATGACGCTGAAGTTCTGGAAGAAGCGCGCCAGCGAGGTGTTGATGACGCTCTTGATCTGGTCGACGTCGGTGATGATCCGCTGGATCAGCTGACCGGCGCGGGTGCGCTGGAAGACGCCGAGGTCGAGGGTCAGCATGTGCCGGAACATCCGGGTGCGGAGGTCGCGCACCACGCCTTCCTGCACCGCGACGCCGATCTGGTTGGCGCCGTACCCGGCCAGGTTCTTCAGGAGGAGGATGAGGACCATCAGCGCGACGATCCGGGCGATGGCCTGATCCTGGCTGGTGCCGACCAGGACGGGTGCCAGCGCCGCGTCGGAGAATCGCTCCAGCCAGCTGCTCCCCGCGCTCAGCGCTCCCGCGCTCCCGAACAGGTGCTTGAGCAGCGGGATCAACATGACGACGGTGGCGCCGTCGAGCACCGACGACACCATCATGCATCCCGCCGCCGCGAGGAATCCCCAGCGGTAGGCGCCCAGCTCGCGGAACAGCCGCCGCGCCGTGCTCACGGACGGGCGCGACGGGGGGTGAGGAGCGCGATCGGCAGGATCACCTCTTCCGGGGCGACGCCACCATGGAGGAACGCACCCCGGTAGCGCGCCTGGTATTCCCGCAGCTTGGTGGGATAGACGAAGAACCGGTCGCCGGTGGCGAGGAGCAGGCGTTCGTGCGGTCCCCGCGACGGAAGCCCCCACGCGGCAAGGTCGCTCACGGTGATGGCGGCATCCGGGTCCTCGGCCTTCAGGTCATCGCCGAACTTGTACCGCAGGTTGGACGTCACGTCCCGCTTGGCGAAGACCGTGGCCGGGGTGTGGCAGTGGATGGAGCCGTGGTCGCTGGTGAGGAGCACCGGGACATTGCGACGCTCGGCCTCCTTGAGGGCCTCGAGCAGTGCCGAGCGCTCGAACCAGCTGCGGGTCAGACTCCGCATCGCCGCCGCATCGCGCGCCACCTCGAAGAGCATCGTGTGCTCGGTGCGCCCGTGGGTCAGCTGGTCGATGAAGTTGAACACCAGGGCGGTGACGCCGTCCTGCGCCAGGTGCGAGGGGAGCCGCCGCAGCAGCGAATCGCCGTCCTGCGCCGTGAAGAGCTTCTCGTATCGGACCGGGACGGCGCGGCCGGTGAGCTCCTGCAACTGCTCGGTCAGGAGCTGCGCCTCGTGCGCGTTCAGGCTCGACTCGTCGTCGGGCGACCGGACCCATTCGGGGTGCCGCGCCGCGAGATCCTTGGGCAGGAGCCCGCTGAAGATCGCGTTCCGGGCGAACGGCGTCGCCGTCGGCAGGATGGAGAAGTAGTGCGCCGTCTCGATATCGAACCAGCGGGCCATCAGCGGATGGAGGACCTCCCACTGGTCGAGCCGCAGGCAGTCGAGCACGACGAGCAACGCTTTCCCGTGCGCCTCGAGCACCGGCTGGAGGAACTCCGCCCCGATGTCCACCGACAGCGGTGGCCGGTCGGAATCCTCCCGCAGCCAGCTCGGATAGCGCTCGGCCACGAAGCGGGCGAAGTCGGGACGCAGGCTCTCCTGCAGGGTCCGGAGGGCGTCCTGCAACCCGCGTTCCTCGGCCTCGCCCAGCCGCACCTCCCACTGCGCCAGCTCCGCGGTCAGCTCCATCCATTCGCGCCAGCCGAGGTGATCGCCCCGGCGCGCCTCCAGCTCGCGGAAGCGGGTGGCGAAGTCCCGCGCCAGGCGCTGCTGCCGGATGCGATCGCCCTCCAGCAGGCGGGTGACGACCGAAAGCACCTGGCGCGGGTTGACGGGCTTGATGAGGTAGTCGGAGATCTCCGCCCCGATGGCGTCGCGCAGGGTGTCGGGCTCTTCGCTCTTGGTGACCATCACGACCGGCATCGCCTGGTCGATGGAACGGATGTCGCGGAAGAGCTCGAGCCCCCGCCGGCCCGGCATCTGCTCGTCGAGAAGCACCACGCCGTAGGGCTGGCGCTGCAACAGCACCAGCGCGTCGTCGCCGTGGGCGGCGCGCTCCACCGAGAAACCCTGCTGCTCGAGGAACAGCACGTGCGAAGTGAGGCTGTCGACCTCATCGTCGACCCACAGGATGCTCTTGGGACGGGACATGAGCGAAAGCTACCGCCAACCGTGAACGGTGAACAGTGAACGGGCGGCCCGGCCATCCCGATCACCATGGTACCGTTTACCGTTCGCCCGGTCCTGACGTACATTCTCCCGGTGCCCCGCCCCACCGCTCCGCGCATCCTCGCCGTCCGCCTGAGTTCGATCGGCGATGTCATCCTCATCACCCCGCTCCTGCGAGCCATCCGGGCCCGTCACCCCGAGGCCCACCTTGCCGTGCTCACCAAGCGGGCGATGGCCCCCTTGCTCCAGGACGATCCACGCGTTGATGAGGTCATCGCGCTCGAACCCGGCGAGTCGCTCCGGTCGATCGCGCGCCGCCTCCGTCGCGGGCGGTTCACCCATTGCCTCGACCTGCACGGATCGCTCCGGAGCCGGATGCTCCGCCTGCTGATCCCGGGGCGGTGGCACGGGTATGACAAGCGCGCCGCGGCGCGCTGGGCCCTGATCCACCTCCACCGTGACTGGTACCGGGACCAGGTGCCGACTCCCGAGCGGTACTTCGAGGCCGCGCGCGATCTCGATGTGCACCCTGACGGCGGCCCGCCCGAGGTGTTCGCGCCCGCCACTGCCGTGAGCGCCGCCGATGGATGGCTCGCGGATCGGCGCGTGCCACCGCGGTTCGTGGCCCTGGCACCGGGTGCCGCGCACGCGACCAAGCGCTGGCCGGTCGAGTCGTGGGAAGCACTGGCCGCCTCGCTGGCAGAGCGCGGCCTCGGTGTCGTCACGGTGGGCGGACCGGATGACCAGGCGGTCGGCGCACGGGTGGCCGCGGCGGCAGGAACCGCCGGCGCCAACGCCGCCGGTGCCACCGCATTGATCGAGACGGCCGCACTGCTTCAGCGCGCCGTCGCGACCGTCGCGGGCGACACCGGGGTGATGCACCTTGCGACCGCCGTCGGGACACCGGTGGTGGCGCTCTTCGGGCCCACGGTGCGGCAGTTCGGGTTCGCACCGTACACCGCGGCCGCCACGGTCGTCGAGCGCGACCTCGACTGCCGCCCCTGTTCCGCGCACGGAAGCGCCCGCTGTCCGCTGGGCCACCACGATTGCCTGCGACGAATGGAGGTCGCCACGGTGGAAGCGGCGCTGCTGGAGTGGATCCGGTGAGCGGCTGGACCAGCGCGACCGCGGCGCTCGCCTCGCTCTTGGGCTCCGCGGTACGCGGGCCGAAACGCGAAGGGACCTACGCGGTGTGGCTCGTGGTCCGGGTCGCCCACGACCTGACGCTCACGCCGCCCCTCGGCGAACGCGCCCGCCGACGCCGGCTCGACGCGCTGGCACACCGATTGTCGAGCCTCACCGTCACCCCGCCGCTCCGCCGGGCGCTGGCCGGCGCACTGGCCACCCTCGGGGATGGGACCGCCACCGCAGCCGCGGTGGCCCTGCATCACCTCGTGGCACCGGTGCGCGAGGGGATCGGGACCGACGCCGCCGAGACGGTGGCCCAGGCCGCGCGCGCCGCCCGCGCCACCGCCCGCGCCTGACCCACCGGCGCCTCGCGCGCTATCTTCTCGACATGCCCGCCCCGTCCCGCAAGCGCCCGCCCCGGGCCTCCGCCGAATCGCTCGTCGCCCGGAGCGATGCCGTCGCCGACGGGGCCCGGGCCCCCGACACCGTCCCCACCGGGTTCGCGAGCGTGGATCGACTCCTGGGGGGTGGCCTCCGGCGGCGCGACTTGGTCGTGCTGGGGGGCGACATCGGGAGCGGAAAGTCCGCGCTGGCGCTCGGAATGGCGCTGCGCGCGGCAGCCTCCGGCGCGCCGGTGGTGTTCCTCACCGGCGAGATGTCGGACGACCGGGTGCTGGAACGGGCGCTTGCCATCGAGGGCCGGGCCACCGTGGACGAATTGCGGGGTGGCCAGCTCGATGACGTTCGACGCGCGCAGGTGGGCGCCGCCGCGGTACGGCTGCGGGATCTGCCCCTGATCATCCAGCCGCTGGCGGGGCGCACCTTCGCCGAGATCGCGGACGCGTTGCGGGTGGTGCCACGCCCGGCGCTCCTGGTGGTGGATTACCTCCAGCTCGTCGCGCCGCCGGTGGCGGCCGGATCGGCGGAGGATGCCGCCGCGTCGACGGTGCGGGGGCTCAAGGCGCTGGCGCTGGAGTTCGATACCGCCGTGCTCGCGATCGCCCAGCTCCCTGACCACGTCCCGACCCGCGACGATCCCCGCCCCACCCTCGACGACCTGGGCGGGAAGGGACAGGTGAAGCAGCATGCCGATGTGGTGCTGGCGCTCTATCGGGAGGAGATGTACCGGCCGGGCGGAGGAATGGAGGGAGCGACGGAGCTGATCGTGGCCAAGAACCGGAACGGACCCACCGGGTTCATCGATCTGTACTTCTATCGGCGGTGGCTCCGGTTCGAGGACATGCTCGACCCGGAGCGCTGAATCACTTCGGGGCGGGCGGCGTGGCGGAATCGCGTGGGGCCACCACCGCTCCCGTGAGCTCCACCACCGAGCCCCCCGAACTCGCGTCCGGACGGATCCGGATCCAGAGCGGGCGCTTGGCGATCTCGACGTAGTAGGCGTGCTCGCCGGCGTCGCCCCTGGTGTCACCGAAGACGCGGTAGCTTGTGTCGGCATGGAACAACGTACGGTAGTACGCCGCGGCGGAATCGGCGATGAGCGGCGTGCGGAAGGTGAGCATCAGCGCATCCGCACTGCCGGTACGCCCGAGGAACTCGGCGTTCGGCGGCAGCGGCAAGGTGTTGAACGCGGCCGGAAGGTCGGGAAGCTTGGGCCGGTCGGGACGACAGGACGGGAGCGCCACCACCAACGCCGCCAAGACCAGGAATGATCGCGTCATAGGCGGTGGAGACTAAGAGCAGCACCCGGTCCGGTCAACCCGTCACGTTGCATCGCCCTCGCGCGGGACCTAATTTCCGGCATTCTGGACGGCGCCTGTCGGATGGATCCCGGAGCGGACAATGGCCGGTCACAGTAAATGGAAGCAGATCAAGCGGAAGAAGGCCGTCACCGACTCCCGGCGGGCCTCGTCGTGGACCAAGGTCATCCGCGAGATCACCATCGCGGCCAAGGCCGGCGGTGGCGACCCCGGCGGCAACCCGCGCCTGCGCACGGCGATCGACGCCGCCCAGGCCGTCAACATGCCGAAGGAGAACATCGAGCGCGCCGTCAAGAAGGGGACCGGCGAACTCGAAGGCGAGACGATCCAGGAGCTGAGCTACGAAGGATACGGCCCTGGCGGCGTGGCCATCTTCATCGAGGCCACCAGTGACAATCCGACCCGAACGGTGGCCGACATCCGCCACGCCTTCAGCCGCAATGGCGGGAACCTCGGCGCGGCCAACTCGGTCTCCTGGATGTTCGACCGGCGGGGCCAGATCACACTCGACGCGACGCGCTATCCGGACGAGGACGCGGCGCTCACCGCGGCGCTCGAGAGTGGCGCCGAGGACTTTGCCCGCGATGGCGATCAGTACGTGATCTCCACCACTCCGGTCGAGTTCCACGCGGTGGATGCGATGCTCCGCTCCCGGAAATTGATCCCCGAATCGGCCGAGATCGCGATGGTGCCGAAGAACACGGTCAAGGTCGAAGGGAAGGACGCCGACACGCTGCTCAAGCTCCTCGACGCCCTCGAGGAACTCGACGACGTGGCCAAGGTCTTCTCCAACTTCGACATCGACGCCTCGACGATGGCCGAGGCCGACGCCTGAGGGTCCTGGGCATCGATCCGGGCACGGCGATCGCCGGATTCGGGGTGGTGGACGGAGGGGCGGGCCGGGGCGTCCGCCCCTCGCTGATCGAATGCGGTGTGATCCGTACCACCGCGCGTGAGACCCTGCCCGAACGGCTTCGCGTCGTACACGACGGCATCACCGAACTGATCCAGCGACATCGCCCTGACGTCCTCTCGGTCGAAGGGATCTTCTACGCCCGCAACGTGCGCTCGACCATCGTCCTGGGGCACGCCCGTGGCGTCATCCTCCTCGCCGCGGCCGAGGCGGGCCTGCCGGTCGCGGAATACTCCCCCGCGGTGGTGAAGCACACGGTGGTCGGTCGCGGTGCCGCGACCAAGCCGCAGGTCGGCTATATGGTGGCACAGCTGCTCCGGCTCACCCGGGCGCCGAGCCCGGCGGACGCCGCCGATGCGGTGGCCATCGCACTCACCCACCTGCTCAAGCGCGGGCCGGCGGCCGCACGGTCGGTCGCCCGGTGATCGCGTCGGTCGCGGGCCTCATTGCGGCGATCGACGGCGACACCGTCATCATCCAGACCCAGGGTGGCGTCGGCTACGCGGTGACGGTACCGCTCGGCGTCCACGGCCGCCTGCCCCCGGTGGGCGAGCGGGTGAGCCTCCACACCGAGCTGGTGGTGCGAGAGGACGGCTGGTCGCTTTATGGATTCGACGATCCCTTCGAGCGCACGGTGTTCCAGCGGCTCCTGAGTGCGAGTGGTGTCGGCCCCAAGCTCGCCCTGGCCGTCTTGTCGGCGCTCGGCCCCGCACGCGCCGCCCGCAGCATCCGCGATCGCGACCTGGCGGCGCTCGCGAGCGTCACCGGGATCGGCAAGAAGAAGGCGGAACGGATCGTGCTTGAGCTGCAGGACCGGTTCAAGGAGCTGGCCGATCTGGCCCCGATCCCGGGACCTCCGACGGCCGGGTCAGCCGCCGTGGCTGCGCTCACCGCACTCGGCTACTCCGCCTCGCACGCTGAAACCGCGGTCCGCGCCGAGCTCGATTCGGGAGCACCGGAAGAGACCGCGCAGTTGGTCCGGCGGGCCCTGCAGCGGCTGGCGGGCAAGTGAGCGATCGCCGATACCCGTTAGTCGTTGGTCGTTAGCTGATAGCTGATAGCCGTTCGCTGATAGCTGATAGCCGATAGCTGATAGCCGTTCGCTGTTAGCCGATAGCTGATAGCAGCTGTCGACCGACCGCTCACCCAGGGGAGCCACCATGCCCATCACCGCCATCACGGCCGAGTGGATCTGCACGCGGTGCGGGACCACTAACCGGCGCCTCATTCCCGAAGGCGCCGAGGAGACCACCGACCGCTGCGTCACCTGTCACGCCCGACACGTCGTCAGTGCCGGCGATCGCCCGGTGCGCTGGGACGCGGCGTTGGTGTCCTGACGGAAGGGGTCGGTTTTCCCGCGTCCCCCACCGCTTACCTTTCCTTTATGTCGCGCCTTCAGGTCACCACTCCCGACGCCCTCCCTGAGGAGGCCGTCGTCGATCACGCGCTCCGCCCCTCCCGGCTGACGGAGTTCGTGGGCCAGGAGGGGGTGCGCCAGTCGCTGCAGATCGCCATCGAGGCGGCGCAGAAGCGCAACGAACCGCTCGACCACCTGCTCTTCTTCGGACCTCCCGGACTGGGCAAGACGACCCTCGCGATGCTGCTGGCGCGCGAGATGGGCGTGCAGCTCCGCACCACGTCCGGACCGGTGCTCGAAAAGCCGGGCGACCTCGTGGGCCTCCTCACCACGCTCGGCCGCGGCGACATCCTGTTCATCGACGAGATCCACCGACTCCGCCCACAGCTGGAGGAGTTCCTCTATCCGGCGATGGAGGACTGGCGGGTGGACGTCCGCATCGCCGACGGCCCCAACGCCCAGACCATCCCGATGACGGTGGAGCGCTTCACGTTGATCGGCGCCACCACCCGGTTCGGCCTGCTGACACCACCGATGCGGGCCCGGTTCGGCATCGTCGAACGGCTGAGCTTCTATCCCGACGCCGACCTCCACGTCATCGTGACCCGCTCCGCCGCCACGCTCAAGGTGCCGATCGACGCCGAGGGCGCGCTCGAGATCGCGCGCCGGAGCCGGGGCACGCCGCGCGTCGCCAACCGGCTGCTGCGCCGGGTGCGCGACTTTGCCGAGGTGCGGGCGGGCGGAAAGATCACCGCCGCCGTCGCGACCGACGCGCTGGCGCGGCTCAACGTGGATGAGTTCGGCCTGGACGACATGGACGCCCGCATCCTCAGCACCATCATCGAGAAGTTCGGCGGCGGGCCGGTGGGGCTCGGGACGGTGGCGGTCGCGGTGGGGGAGGACGCCGGCACCCTCGAAGAGGTCTACGAGCCGTACCTCATCCAGCAAGGTTTCCTCGACCGGACCCCGCGGGGGCGGGTGGCCACGCCCCAGGCCTATCGCCGCTTCGGGCTCACGCCGCCGCCGGGGACCCAGGCGTCGATCTTCGAAAAGTGAGGGGCGCGATGCGCACCTCCGACTTCGAATACGCGCTCCCTCCCGAACTGATCGCCCAACACCCCGCGGCCGACCGGGGCACGTCGCGCCTGCTGGTGGTGCGGCGCACCGCGATCGACGTGCCGCTGGCCGACGCCCACTTCCCCGATCTCATCGACCTCATCCCGCCTGGCGATCTCCTCGTCGTCAACACCACCAAAGTGCGCCACGCCCGGTTCCTCGGCACCCGCCCCTCCGGCGCCCCCGCGGAGGTGCTGCTCATCCACCCCGGCACCGCCGGCTCGTGGCTGGCGATCGGCAGGCCGGGCTCGGCCCTCCGCCCCGGCAAGCGGATCCGGATCGGACCAGACGCCGAGATCGAAACGGTGCAGGTCGATGCGGACGGCACCCGGCACGTGCGATTCGTCGGGCTCACCGCCGAGGAGGCCGTCGCGCGCCACGGCCGGTTGCCGCTCCCGCCCTATATCGATCGGGATCCCGACGAGGATGATGAGGCCCGCTACCAGACCGTATACGCCGAGCGGGAAGGAAGCGTCGCCGCGCCGACGGCGGGCCTTCACTTCACGCCGGCACTCCTCGAAGTACTCCGCGCCCGCGGCGTCCGCATCGCCGGGCTCGATCTCGAGGTCGGTCCCGGCACCTTCAAGCCGGTGGAGACCGACACCATCACCGAGCACCCGATGCACCCGGAACGCTTCGACATCCCCGCCGCGGCGGCCGTGGAGATCGACGACGTCCGCGCCCGTGGCGGTGCGGTCTGGGCCGTCGGCACCACAGTGGTGCGCGCATTGGAGAGCGCCGCCACGACCGACCGCACGGTCCGGCCAGGGCCGGCCGAGACCCGGCTGATGATCGCGCCGGGGCACCGGTTCCAGGTGGTCGACCATCTCGTCACCAACTTCCACCTTCCCCGCTCCACCCTGCTGATGCTCGTCGCCGCGTTCGCCGGGTACGACCTCACGATGCGGGCGTATCGGCACGCCGTCGCGGCACGCTACCGCTTCTATTCCTACGGGGACGCGATGGTGATCGTCTGATGTTCGAATTCACCCTCGAGGGCACCGAAGGGATCGCGCGCGCCGGCACGCTCACCTTGCCACGCGGCACGGTCGAGACGCCGGCGTTCATGCCGGTCGGCACCCACGGCGCCGTCCGCGGGCTCTCGGCCGAGGAAGTGCGCGGCGCCGGCGCCCGGATCATCCTCGGCAACACCTACCATCTCCACCTCCGCCCCGGCGAGGAGGTGGTGCGCGCCCTCGGTGGGCTGGCGCGCTTCGGACGCTGGGACGGCCCGATGCTCACCGATTCCGGCGGGTTCCAGGTCTTCTCCCTGGCGGAATTGCGACAGATCACCGAGGACGGGGTGACGTTCAAGAGCCCGATCGACGGATCGCTCCGGACCATCACGCCCGAAAAGTCGATGGAGATCCAGTGGGCCCTCGGCGCCGACATCGCGATGGCGTTCGATCACGTCGTGCCGGGCCAAGCCAGCTGGGATCTGGCCCGGGAGGGGATGGAGCGTACCCTCCGCTGGCTCGATCGCTGCAAGGCCCGCCACGTGGAACTGGCGGACGGGCGCACCGGCGGGCGGGCGGACCAAGGCACCGACACGACCTCCGACCCTCCGTCCCTCCGTCCGACCATGCAGACCCTCTGGCCCATCATCCAGGGCGGCACCCACGAGGATCTCCGCCTGCGGTCGCTGGAGGGGATCCTCGAGCGCGAGCCGTGGACCGGCATCGCCATCGGCGGACTCTCCGTGGGCGAGCCGAAACCGGTGATGCACCGCGTCCTCGAGCTCCTCGGCCCGCAGCTCCCGACCGACCGACCCCGTTATCTTATGGGGGTCGGATTTCCCGAGGACCTCCTCGAGGCGATCGCGCGAGGAGTCGACCTCTTCGACTGCGTGGCCGCCACCCGGAATGGGCGCCACGGGAGTGCCTGGACCGCGCGGGGCAAGGTGAACATCCGCCGCGCCGACCTGCGCCTCTCGGATGATCCGCTGGATGCCGACTGTGACTGCGTCACCTGTCGGACCTATCCGCGGGCCTATCTCCGCCACCTGTTCATGGCCGAGGAGATGCTGGGCCTCCGGTTGTTGTCGCTGCACAATGTCCGGTTCCTCGTGCGCCTGGGTGAACAGGCGCGGCAGCACATCCTGCGGGGGACCTTCCACGACTGGAGCCGCGAGTGGCTCCGGCGCTACCACGGCAAGGAACGCGCGTGACCCTCTCGTTGCTGGCCCTGCTCGCCCCCGCACCCGGCAGTTCCTCGGGCGGGATGACCATCCTGATCGGCCAGATCGCGGTCATCATCGGGATCTTCTACCTCTTCATCATCCGCCCGCAGGGGCAGGCGCGGAAACGCCACGCCGCGCTGCTGTCGGGCCTGAAGAAGGGCGATGACGTCCTCACCGCCGGCGGCGTCATCGGCAAGGTGAAGGACATCAAGGAAGCGACCGACAAGAAGGAGATCCGCGTCACGATCGAGTCGGGCACGTCGACGCTGGTGGTCGAGCGGTCGCGCATCATCCGCGTCGGCGACGTCACCTCGCCCCAGGCCTGATGGCGCTCCTGCCGCTCCACCTGCTCGGATCGCCGGTGCTCCGGGAGCGGAGTGCCGAGGTCGGCGCGTTCGATGACGACCTGCGCGGCTTCGTCGATGCCCTCTTCGAGACGATGGAGGCCAACAAGGGCGTCGGACTCGCGGCCAACCAGGTAGGGGTGGCGCGGCGGGTGGCGGTCGTGGACGCGGACGAGCACCGGATCGTGATGATCAACCCGGTCATCGCGGCCGCCGAGGGGACCTCGCGGGAGGAAGAGGGATGCCTGTCGATCCCCGACGTCTTCGGCGAGGTGACCCGTCCGGAGCGCATCGTCCTCGAGGCCCTCGATCGGGACGGTGCGCCCTACCGGCTCGAGGCGGGCGGCCTCCTGGCCCGGGCCATCCAGCACGAGCTCGATCATCTTGATGGCATCCTCTTCCTCGACCACCTGAGTCCGCTCAAGCGCCAGGTACTGGTCTCCCGCTACAAGCGCGAGCACAAGGGCCGACCCGTCATCCAGGAGACGCTGCCCGCGACGGCGCGCCCGGAGTGATGCGGATCGTCTTTTTCGGCACGCCGGAGTTCGCCGTTCCGTCCCTGCGCGCGCTGCTCCGGGAATCAGACGCCTTCACCGTGGTCGCAGTCGTCACCCAGCCCGATCGCCCCCGCGGCCGCTCGCGTTCCACGCTGACCCCCCCGCCCGTCAAGGTCGCGGCCCTCGAGGCGGGCATCCCGGTCCTCCAGCCGGAGCGGCCGGTCGGCGACGTCTTCCACAAGCAGCTCGAACATTTCCGGCCCGACATCGGCGTGGTGGCGGCGTACGGCCACATCCTGCGCCCCGACGTGCTCGCACTCCCGGCCCGGGGGATGATCAACGTCCACGCGTCGCTCCTCCCGCGCCACCGCGGAGCGGCGCCGATCAACTGGGCCATCCTGAGCGGCGACCAGATGACCGGCATCAGCATCATGCAGATGGAGGCGGGGCTCGATTCGGGACCGGTGTACCACCAGGTGGAGACGCCGATCGACGCGACCGACACGGTCGGATCGCTCACCGACCGCCTGGCGGTCCTCGGCGCGGCGGCGTTGATCGAAGGACTGACCCTCATCGAGAGCGGCATCGCACGGGCGGCACCGCAGGATCCGGCGTTGGTGACACTGGCCCCGAAGACCACCCGGGACCTCACTCACATCGACTGGACCGAGGACGCCGTGCAGGTGGCACGCCGCATCCGCGCGTTCGACCCGGCCCCCGGCGCCTGGACCACCCACGAGGGCCACGACATCAAGCTCTTCGGGCCGATGCCGATCCTCGGACAGGGCGCCGCCGGGACGGTGATCCCGCTCGACGACGCGCTGATGGTCATCACCGGGGCCGGTGCCGTGCGGGTCGAGGAGGTCCAGCCCGCCGGACGCTCACGGATGCCGGTGTCGGCGTGGCTCCGCGGACGCCGCGGCACACCGGCAGGCACCTTCGGATGAGGCCGTTGCCCCGGGTCCACGCCATCACGGATGCCGCGGTGCTGGCACTCGCCGACTTAGGCGTCCGCGCCGCCGCGATCGCATCGCTCGGACCGGCGGTGGCCCTCCATGTCCGCGACCGCGACGCATCGACCGCCACCCTCGCCGCCACCGCGGAGCGCTTCAGCGCCCTCACCCGCCCCCCCGAGGCCGCACTGTTCATCAATGCGCGCCCCGACCTCGCCGCCGCCCTCCACGCCCAGGGACTCCAGCTCGGCGCCACCGACCTCTCCGTTCCCGACGCACGGGTGGTCTTTGCCGCGGGATGGATCGGCCGGTCGGTGCATTCACTCCGCGAGGCCGAACAGGCGGTGACCGACGGCGCCGACTACCTGGTCCTCGGCAGCGTCTACACGACGCCGTCCCACCCCGCCACGGCGCCGATCAACACCGAGCTGCTCCGGCGGGCGGCCGCGCTCGGCCGGCCGGTCATTGCGATCGGCGGGGTCACGATCGATCGGGTGGCCGAACTCCACCAGGCCGGCGCGTGGGGCGTCGCGGCCATCCGCGCGCTCTGGTACGCCTCCGATCCCGCCGCCGCCGCACGCGCGCTCGCCGCACCGTGGCTGGAGGACGCATGACCGGCCAGCTGACGGTCGTCGTCAACGGCGAACAGCGGCGTTTCTCCGCACCAGCCACCCTCCAGACGTTGCTCACGGAGCTCACGCTCGATCCACGCACGGTCGTGGTGGAACACGAGCGCCGCATCGTGCGGCGCGTGGATCTGGCAGGCACCGCCGTGGCCGAGGGGGATCACGTGGAGATCGTGCACTTCGTCGGAGGTGGGTGAACGTTCCCGTTGGCCGGTATTCCCCGCTACATTTGGGTATGGCCGACTTCGCTGATCCTGGATTCGTCGTCGGCGGACGGAGCTTCACCTCCCGGCTGCTGGTGGGCACGGGGAAATACCGCTCCAACGCCGAAATGACCGCCGCGCTCGCCGCCTCGGGAGCCGAGGTGGTCACCGTCGCCGTCCGGCGGGTCGACCTCGATCGGGCCCACGAGGAGGGCATCCTCCATCATCTCGATCCGGCGCGCTGGTTCCTCCTGGCCAACACCGCCGGGTGCTACACCGCGGACGAGGCTGTGCGCTACGCCCGACTCGGACGTGAGGCGGGATTCAACGAGTTCGTGAAGCTCGAGGTCATCGGCGACCAGCAGACCCTGCTTCCGGACACCGATGGGCTCCTCGTCGCCACCCGGACCCTCGCCAAGGAAGGGTTCAAGGTGATGGCGTACACCAACGACGACCTCATCACCGCGCTCCGGCTCGAAGAGGCCGGTGCCGTCGCGGTGATGCCGCTGGCGTCGCCCATCGGCAGCGGACTCGGTCTGCTCAATCCCTATTCGATCCGCACCATCAAGTCACGGCTCACGGTTCCGGTCATCGTCGACGCCGGCGTCGGCACCGCCTCGGACGCCTGCCTCACCATGGAGCAGGGCGTCGACGGGATATTGATGAACACCGCCCTCGCCGCGGCACGGGATCCCGCCACGATGGCGTGGGCCATGCGGCGTGCCGTCGAGGCGGGACGCGCGGCGTACCTGGCCGGCCGGATGCCGGCGCGGGAGGTGGCGGTGCCGTCGAGCCCCGTCCGGGGGATGCTCGACTGAGCCCGGCCGAACCGATCGGCGCTCGGCGCGCCGCCTTCCAGGTCCTGGAGGAGACGGCGGCCGGCCGACCCTTTGACGCAGCATTGGCCGGGGCACTCCGGGGACTCGACGATCGCGATGGCCGGCTGACGCACGAGCTGGCGGCCGGCGTCCTGCGGCGCCGGGGCGACCTCGATCTCGCGCTGGCACAGCTCACCGATCATGGATGGGAGAGCGTCGCACCGAAGGTGCGCACCGTGCTCCGGCTCGGCGCCTACCAGCTCCTCGATCTCGACAAGGTGCCGGCCCACGCCGCCGTCGGGACCAGCACCGACCTGGCCCGCTGGGCTGCCGGCGAGCCCGCCGCGCGGTTCGTGAACGCGGTGCTCCGCCGGCTGGCGCGCGACGGGGCACCGGCCACCGCCCCCGCCGGCTCACGCCGCTCGCACCCCGCCTGGTTGCTGCACCGTTGGGATCAACGCTTCGGCGCCGACGCCACCGACCGACTGCTGCTGTGGAACGACAGCCAGCCCGCGCTCATCCTTCAGCCGGCGCGTCGGAGCGCACCGGAGATCGCCTCCGAGCTGGCGCGGCACGGCGTGGCAAGCGAGAGTGCACCGTGGGACGCCGGCGTCGTGGTGGATGCGTCACGCCCCGCCGACCTGCCGCGCTTCGCTGAAGGCGATTTCATCGTCCAGGATGCGGCGCAGGCGCTGGTGGCCCGCTATGCCGCCATTCCCGAAGGGGCCACCGTGCTCGACGCGTGCGCCGCACCCGGCGGGAAGGCCATCGCGATGGGACGTGTGGCCCGCCGGGTGTTGGCGGCCGATCTTCGGCCGGCGCGGGTCCGTCGCCTGCGCGAGAACCTGACCCGGGCCGGCAGCGGACGGGAGTTCCCCATCGTCGCCGATGCGGCCCACCCGCCCTGCCGCCCCGTCGATGTCGTCCTCCTCGATGCCCCCTGCCTCGGCACCGGCACCTTCGCGCGCCACCCCGACGCCCGCTGGCGCGCCAACGCGGCGGCGCTGAAGCGACTGACCGTGGCACAGGCGATCCTGCTTGATGCGGTGGCGCAGGTGGTCCGCCCCGGCGGGCTCCTGGTGTACGCCACCTGTTCGCTCGAACCGGAGGAGAACGGATCCCAGATGGCGCAGTTCCTGGCGACCCACCCTGACTTTACCCGGGAAGCGCCGGCCGCATTCCCGTCGGAGCTCCGTTCTCCTGATGGCGACCTCGAGCTGTTGCCGCAGGTACACGGCACCGATGGTGCCTTCGCGGCGCGACTGCGACGGAGGGCGGCGTGAGGGTCCCGCGGCACATGGCGGCGCCGTTCCTTTCGACCGCGGGCGGGCGCCGGTTGCTCAAGCATCTGGGCATCGTCTTCGCGTCGACGCTCGCCGGCTACCTCGTGGCGGCGCTCTGGCTCTACCCCGCCCCGTTGTTCACCTCCGATCTCGTGGTGCCGAGGGTCCTGGAACTCACCGGCGGCGAGGCCCAGCGCCGGCTCCTCAAGGACGGGTTCCGGGTCAAGTTCGCCGGCACGATGCCCCATCCCAAGCTCCCCATCGGGACCATCGTGTGGCAGGACCCGCCGCCGCTCACCGCCTTCGGCGAGGGCGCAATGGTCCAGCTATACACGTCGAGCGGACCGGCGCAGGCGGCGATCCCCGACGTCGTCGGCCTGGACGGCCCGCTGGCGACCCAGGTGCTCAATGCCGGGGGCTTCGTGGTCAAGAGCGTGGACTCCGTCTCCGCGCCGACCGAACGCGGATCCGCGCTCGCGACCCGGCCCGCCGCCGGCGTCGCGGTGGCCCCCGGCAGCAACCTCGTGCTCGTCGTCAGTGCCGGACCTGCCAGCACGTCGATCCCCGATGTCACCGGCCTCAGCACGGCGCGGGCCCGCGATGCCCTGTTCAAGGTCGGGCTCTCTGTCGGCAGGGTGACGGCGCAGGTGATCGCG
Organism: Gemmatimonadales bacterium; assembly: GCA_035693225.1. Classification (GTDB taxonomy): domain Bacteria; phylum Gemmatimonadota; class Gemmatimonadetes; order Gemmatimonadales; family GWC2-71-9; genus CAMLHU01. The sequence goes on from DASSGV010000109.1 coordinate 38,978, forward strand.
GGGAAGGTGCCCGGAACCGTCGTCGGCCAGCGTCCCGCCGCCGGCGCGATGGCGGCCAAGGATGGCCGCATCGACCTCATCGTGGCGAAGGCCCCGTGAGCGCGGTCCGCATCTGCCCCAGCATCCTGAGCGCCGACCTGGGCCGGCTCCGCGAGGAGGTCGACATCGTGCGCGCCGCCGGCGCCGACTGGCTGCACGTCGACGTGATGGATGGGCGCTTCGTGCCCAATCTCACCTTCGGCGCACCCGTCATCCGGGCCCTGCGCCGGCTCACCGACCTGCCGCTCGACGTCCACCTGATGGTCGTGGAGCCGGAGCGGTACATCGACGAGTATGCGGAGCTCGGCATCCAGGTGTTCACGTTCCACGTCGAGGCCACCGTGCACGCGCAGCGGCATCTCGCCGCGGTGCGGGAACGGGGAATGCGGGCGGGCCTCGCGCTCAACCCGGCGACGCCGATCGGCCGCATCGAGGAGGTCGTGGCCGATATGGACCTCGTGCTGGTGATGAGCGTCAACCCCGGCTTCAGCGGCCAGCGCTACATCCCCGCCTCGACCGCCAAGATCGCCCGGGTGCGGCAGATGCTCGCGGCGCGGCGCTCGGGGGCCACGATCGAGGTCGACGGCGGGATCGGTCCCGACACCATCGCCGAGGCCCACGCCGCGGGCGCCGACACGTTCGTGGCAGGTCACGCGATCTTCGGCGCCACCGACCCCGCGGCGGCCCTCCGCGATCTCCGCGCCCGCACCGCCACCAAGGCCTGACCATGCGCCCGTCCTACCAGTGGATCGCTGTCGGTGCCATCGTTGCCGGCCTCGGCACCGGGGCCTGGATCCTCTCCCACGCCGACACCGTCAACGGCGTCACCGTCGGCGCGCCGGCGCCCGATTATCGCGTGATCGACCTCGCGACCGACGACACCGTGTCGCTCCGATCCCGGCTCAAGGGTCACGTGACCATCATCAACATCTGGGCCACCTGGTGCGTGCCGTGCCGTCTCGAGATGCCCTCGATGGAGAAGCTCTACAAGGAGTTCAAGGGCCGCGGCTTCCAGATCGCGGCGGTGAGCATCGACAAGGGCGATCCCACGGTCATCGGGAAGTTCGCGAAGGAGTACGGCCTCACCTTCGACCTGCTCCACGACCCGAGCGGCGACATCCAGGACCTCTACCGCACCACCGGCGTGCCCGAGAGCTTCATCGTCGATCGACGTGGGATCATCGTCAAGTGGCTGATCGGCGGCTACGACTGGACGGCACCGGTACAGCGCACCCTGATCGACCGACTGCTGTCGGAGCCGGCCTCCTGACGTGGCACTCTGGACTGGTCTGACGGCCAACTGGCCGCTCAAGCTCACCTCCCTGCTCCTCGCGCTCGCCCTCTGGTCGGTGGCCTCCTTCGAGGAGCCGTCCACCCGCCTGATCCGCATCCAGCTCCAGGTGACACCCCCCGAAGGCCGGGCGCTCGTTGCCCCGCCGGCCACCGCGCAGGCCCTGGTGACCGGCACGGAGCGCGAACTCCTCGAGCTCGGCGCCCGCCCGCCGATCCTGGCCCGCGCCATTGCCGACAGCGTGACGGCACGGCACGTCACCCTCGTGCTCTCGCCGGCCGACGTCGTCCTGCCGCGCGGCATCAAGGCGGACGTGCGTGACGTCCAGCCGAACGAGGTCACGGTCGAACTCGATTCCCTGTACCAGCGGCTGGTGCCGGTACGGGCATCGCTCCTGGCGCATGCCGATTCGGCCCCGTTGACCGGGATCGTGACCATCACGCCGGGCCTGGTCCGGATCTCCGGGACGGTGGCGGCGGTGCGCCAGGTGGAGGCGGTCACCACGGTGCCCTTCGACCTGCCCGGCATCGCCGACACGAACGGGCTCACGGTGGCCCTCGACACGACGCTGGCCCGCGGCGTCCGTGTGGCCCCGACGGTGGTGACCATCCGCGTCCGACCGGCCGCGCGATGAGCCACATCCTCGCCATCGAGACCTCGTGCGACGAGACGTCGGCTGCCGTCGTCACGGCCGATGCGGATGGCCGGGCCACGCTCCGGAGCCTGGTCATCCTCTCGCAGGACATCCACAAGATCTTCGGCGGGGTCGTCCCCGAACTGGCGAGCCGAGCGCATCTCGCCACCCTGCCGGCGGTGGTGGACCAGGCGCTCGCGGAGGCGGGCCTGCCCCGGACGCAGGTGGACGCGATCGCGGTGACCCAGGGACCGGGACTGGTCGGGGCGCTCCTGGTGGGTGCGATGTACGCCAAGGCGCTCGCCTGGGCGCTCGGCAAGCCGTTCCTCGGCGTCCACCATCTCGAGGGGCACCTCTTTGCCGCGACCCTCGAGGATCCCGAGTACCGCCCGCCGTTCGTCGGCCTGCTGGTGAGCGGCGGACATACCATGCTCCTCGACGTCCCGGAGTGGGGGCGGTACCGGCTGCTGGGCCAGACCCGTGACGACGCCGCCGGCGAGGCCTTCGACAAAGTGGCCATCCTCCTGGGACTGGGCTATCCCGGCGGGCCCGCGATCGAACGGCTTGCCCGCGATGCGACGCCCGGTACCTTCAAGCTTCCCCGCCCGATGCTGGGCGAACTCGACCGACCCGGCCCCGACCGCTATGCTTTCTCATTCAGCGGACTCAAGACCGCCGTGCTCCGTGCCAGCCAGCAGGCGCCGGACCTCGCGCGCGACCGGCCCCAACTCGCGCGCGACTTCCAGGATGCGGCGATCGACGTGCTGACCGAAAAGACCGCGCACGCCGTGTCCCAGCTTGGGTATCCCACCGCGATGGTCGGCGGGGGAGTGGCGTGCAACCGGGCCCTCATCGCGGCGCTGCACCAGAAGCTCGGCACCACCGCCCGGGTGGTCGCGGCGACCCCTCGGCTCAACACCGACAACGCCGCGATGATCGGAGCCGCTGCCGCCTGGCGCCTGGCCCGCGGAGAGCGGAGTGGGTGGGACCTGGAACCCCGGGCCGATCTGCCCTTCCCCGGCTTGGAATCGATAGCTGATAGCCATTAGTCGTTTGTCGTTTGCTGATAGCTGATAGCCGATAGCCGTAGCTCATGGCTCACAGCCCACAACCGCCCCCATCTCCGGACCCCTGAATGACCGTCTTCCCGTTCGTCATCCATCTCGGCAGCTTCGAGGTCACCGGCTACGGCATCATGATGATGGTGGCGTTCCTGGCGGGGAGCTGGCTCATCGCGCTGGAGCTGCGGCGCCGTGGATTCCGCGAGGAATACGCCTCCGACGTGACGCTGGCGGCGCTGGTGGGGGGGATCATCGGCGCCAAGCTCTGGTATGTGGCCCTCACCGGCGACCTGGCGACCCTCTTTTCCCGCGGCGGGCTCGTCTGGTACGGTGGCTTCATCGGTGGTGCCCTGGGGGTCGTCCTGAACGGCTGGCGGCTCCGGGTACCTATCCGCTGGACCGCCCAACTGGTGGCCCCCGCACTCGCGGCGGCGTACGCACTCGGCCGAGTCGGCTGTTTCATCGTCAACGACGACTACGGGCGCCCGACCTCGCTCCCCTGGGCGATGAAATTCCCCCAGGGGCTTCCGCCCTCGACCGCCGGGAACATGACCCAGCTCTTCGGCATCCCGGTGCCTCCCGGCACCGATCCAAGCACCGTGCTCGCCGTCCACCCAACTCAGCTCTATGAGATCGCGGCGATGCTCGTCGTCTTCGCCATCCTCTGGCGGTGGCGTACGCTCGCGCGTGGCACCGGCTGGCTCTTCGGCGCCTACCTCGTCTTTGCCGGGATCGAGCGATTCCTGGTGGAGATCGTGCGCGCCAAGGACGACCGGTTCGTGGGGCCGTTCACCCTGGCGCAGGTGACGAGCGTCCTGCTCGTGATCATCGGCATCGTGGTGATGCAACGGCTGCGCAATGGAGCGCCGACCAGCCCCGGTACGTATCTAATGGCCACCCCGGAGAATACCTCGTGAACAACCAACGAATGTTCAGAGCACACGGGGTGCTGGGTACGGCGCTCCTCCTGTCGGTTATCGGGTGCGGATCGGATGCTACCGGCGTGTCCGCGAACCCGAGCCCGGTTCCGGCCCTCACGTCGATCAGTCCGGACACGGCCCTGGCGGGGTCGTCGATGGTGCAGATTATGGTGATCGGCAGCGGGTTCGATTCGCGGTCGCGGATCGCCTGGGGCGCCTCGACACTCAGCACCACCTTTGACGACTCCACGCACATCGTCGGCCTGATTCCGGCCGCAAGCCTGACCGTGGCCGAGAGTATTTCCGTCACAGTCGCCACACCTCCGCCAGGTGGTGGTATCAGCGCGACAAGACCGTTCCTTGTGTTGCCAGCCATCCCCCATATCGATAGCCTGAGCCGCGATACCGCGACCGCGACGATCGCGACATTCCCGGCACGCATCCTTGGCCACGGGTTCGCGACCAACGCGACCGTCCAAATCAACGGCGTGAACCATACAGCCACCTTCGTGAGTGCGGGGCGCCTCGACTTCTCCGTGTTGCAGGCCGACGTAGCGGTTCCCGGAGACAGGACGATCCTTGTGCGCAACCCAGGGCCGGGCCGGATCGCCGATGATTCGGCAAAATTTCATGTGTTCCCAGCCCCACCGGTCCCCACGATCTCCGCGGTGAGCCCGGATTCGGTCATCACCACACCAGGGAGCGTGGCGATCCATGTCTCCGGAACTGGTTTCACCGAACGGACATTTGCGCTGGTGGGGCCTGACACTGCGGAGAGCAACTTCCTGGCGGATACCAGCCTGCTTGTCACCATGCCTCCCGGCACCGCCGCCAACGCCCTCACGACGTACAGCGTCACGCTCGTGACGCCCGCACCGGGAGGGGGAAGGTCAAACGCTTGGCCCGTGCCGGTGTGGAATCCAGTGCCACACTTGACGTCGATTTCGCCCGACACCGCGTTTGCCGACTCCGCGACATATGTGTTCACGTTCAAGGGCAGCGGGTTCGTTCAAGGGTCCGGCGTCCAATGGGGTTACCCGAATCCGACCGTTCACTTCGTTGATTCCACGACCCTCCAAGTCACGGCCCTACGATCGGTCCTTTATGCGGCAGGTGTGACGAATGCCAGGGTCGTCACCGGGTATCGGGGCGGAGTCTCAGATTCGGTACCACTTCATGTCCTGGCTCTCCGACCGCACATCGACAGTGTGACCCCAACAGTGGACAGCGTCAACTCGGACAATCCAGAAGTCGTCGTCTGGGGCGAACACTTCGATCCGGCAGCGCAAGTTTGGACTTCAGGAACGACACGATCCTTCGCCGACGCCACCCTCAGTTTGGGCGTTGCCATCCTGCCGCCGGCCCTCCTCGGTCAGCCGGATACTGTGCGTATCGCAGTGATCAATCCTGCGCCTGGAGGGGCATCTGACACGCTCGAGGTGGCCATCGTCCCCGCGAACCCCACCCCGGTAGTGGACTCTCTCGTCCCCGCAGCTGCATATACTGGCCAAGGCGCTGACACGATCATTGCATACGGAAGCCAATTCACTCCCGGAACGACGGTCCAGCAGGACGATCAGACCGGAAGTTATCCCCCGCTGCCACCCCAGATCTTTCCGACAGATTTCTTGGGGGCCAATTCCATCCGATTCATTCTCCCGGACTCGCTGTTTCACACGGCCCGGAAGCTCCCCATAAAGTTCGTCCCCTTGGTACCGACACCTGGGGCGGCCGCGCGATACTATCCAGTTTGGACACCGGGCGTGGAAACGATCGATTCCATCCCGCTGGCAGCGACCGACCTCCTGAGCGACACCACACGCTCCTTCATATATGCCGCGGTCCATGATTCTGCATCAGACCGGATCGTCCGAATCGACCCAGCCACCAGGGCGGTGACGGCAACAGTCTTGTTGCCAAGCGCAGCTGGTCACATGGCAATATCGGCGGATGGCTCGTATCTCTACGTGCCACTCCTGACTGCCCAAACCATTTTGCGGATTGCGCTGGCGTCATTCACGGCGGACGATACCATTCCGGTCGGCCCAAGCTCGAGGGACGGAACCTTCGTCCCCGCCGCCGTCGTCGTTTCTCCGATAGCCTCTGAAACAATTGCTGTCATAATGAGCTACGGCCCCTCCTTTCCGACATTCCCGATCGCGGTTGCCGTTTTCGACGGAGCCACGCGCCGCCCAGCGCTATGGAGTACATGGGGAGAGCCAAGTGCGATCACGTTCGGCGCATCGGGTGACACGATCTATGCGATCGGGGGAGGCAGCGGACCAGCGCTTCGATATTCACTCGCACTTGACTCAACTGGCATCGCCGCCGTGGACTCCACGAACATCGTGGGTGCCGCACCGGGACCCTTCGGTGTTGAGCAAAGCGTCGCCGCGGGTGGACTTCTACTCCTCGACCAGGGCACTCTCTACGACCTGGCTGGTGCCACGGAGTCCAGCATTGGATCTTCGGGTCCGGTCGCAGCACAGATCAACGGAGATGCCTTCTATCAGATCGTCGGCGAGTACCTCAACCCGATCGTCACCATCAAGCGGCTGAACACCTCAGGTTCAGTAACAGATTCAGCCAGCTTTCCAGGTGATGCGACCGGATTGTCGGCACTTACCCGATGGGGCAGTGACGGCTTGGCAATTGCAACCTCCGGGGCGAAGATCTATTTCGTACGCGCAATCCAAGTACATTGAAAAGGCACCGAATGCCTGTGAGCGGCCGCATACACCGATGGCGCACACCCCGATTGCGCGCACTTCACATCGTCAAGAAATTGGTCGATTTTGTAACACGTTGTCTTGAAACGAGTTACTACTCTGGCTACTAGAACTGTTAAAAAACTGACAGATGTTACTGCTATAGACGGCTGCACTGGCTATATGTAAATACTTGCCAATGAACAACTTAGAGAACTGGCACTTGGTGGCACCGGAATTGCTTTCTACTCTTCCGTATGGTCGTATGACCTCCGGAAAAGTGGCAGGTAGAAGAAGGGTTGGAGCGGACACTTCTGTCCGTCTCCGTATAGCTCAGGGGGCTACCTGTCACCTCCTTTGAAACGGCCCCCCTCGGTGGGCCGTTTCGCTTGCCCGGCACCACGAACAAGCCCCCGGGCCGCAATCGCCGGGGGCCTTTCACTGCACCTCTGGAACGGTCGATTCAATCGCCCTCGGTCAACCGCTCCACCCCATCCTGCACCAACCGATCCCTGAGCCGCTCCAGCTCGGCCCGAAGCTCGGCCAAGTCGGCCTCCATCCGCTCCAACGAACGGCCCACTCCCGGATCGAGCGTCGCACGCACCGCTTTCGGCGACGACCCGGCCGCAGTAATCGCGGACGCCCGTGATCCCGGCTCAGGCACCATCACTTCGGTGACCCGGAGCCGGCGCGGCTCGATCAGGAAGGTCCACGCCAACGCGACGAGGAGCAGGAGCACCAGCAGTGCCTGCGCCGACAGCGTCTCCCACGTCGAATAGACGCCCAGTGTGGGAAACCGGATCTCGGGGCTGAATGGCGTCAGCGACACGACACCGGCCCCCTGCAACTCGGCGATCCCCTTCCCGGCAAAGACGAACGCCATGTAGTAAAGGAAGGCGCTCGTGACCGCAAAGAACGGCTTGAGCGGGATCTTCACACCGAATCGATTGATCGCGACGTAGATGACCGCCAACCCGATCCCCCCCACCACCATCCCGGCCACGACCGGAAAGATGGTGTTGCCGCTGCCGCCCGACAGCAGGAGCGCCTTGTAGAACAGCACGGTCTCGAATCCTTCGCGATAGACGGCGAGGAACGCCACCGAGGCGAGCGCCAGGGCGGACCCGCCGGTGACGGCGTCCTGCACCTTGGCCTTCACGAACCGGTTCCACTTGGCCACTTCCATCTTGGAGAGCAGCCAGTAACTGACATAAAAGAGGACGCCGGTGGCCACCACCATCGTGCCCCCTTCGAGCGCCTCCCGCCGGGCCGTGCTGACCTCGAAGATGGTCTCCAGGGCGACCGCCGTCAGCAGGCTCGCCGCGATCGCCGCCGCAACACCGATGTGCACGTCGCGGGTCCGCTCCCGGGCCCCGGTCTTGAGCAGGAAGGCGATGAGCGCCCCCACGATGAGGATGGCCTCGAGGCCTTCCCGCAGCAGGAGCACCAACGACTGGATGAAAAGGTTGAGCGGCGAGGGCACGTCCGCCACGGTGCGCTCCGCCTCCTCCAGGCCCGCCAGCAACTCGGTGTGGAGCCGCCCGAGCTCCTCGCTCCCGGCGCCCCCGGCCGCGCGGGCGCGGAACGCGGCGAAAGCCGACTCGAGCCGCGACCCGAGGGCACCATCCTTGGCGCTCACCGCACCTTCGACCCCTTCGAACGTCATGTACGCATCAAGCGCCACGCTGCCCGCCTCCGCCGCCTTCCCCTGCGCGGCGAGCTCGACCCCCTGCGCCAGCTGGGCCCGCACCTTGTCGAAGATCGGTCCGGCGGCGGCTCCCGACCGCTGATCGGTCCCGTAGCGCCGGATCACCGCCACCCGTGCTGCCACCGACGGGTCGAGCGGGTCGGCCTTCGGGGAGAGCGTGGTCGCGAGCGCGCGATCGCTCATCACCGCCGTCGAGGGGAAGCTCCGCAGGGCTGCGGGCATGGCACCGGCCGGTGCCGGCAGGCGCAGTGTCGAGGCGTATACCGCCAGGGCCCAGCGATCCGCCTCCGAGACCTGCGATTCGAACGCCGGCATCGCGGTGCCCGGGACGCCGAGCGATATCCGACGATAGAAGTCGAGCGGCGAACGGTCGGCCAGGGCGGCGAGTGTCGTCAGGTCAGCGGGAGGGGGGGTGAGTCCTGCGGCCGCGGGGCCATCACCTCGGCCCGCCATTCCGTGACAACTGCTGCAGCTCTGCGCGAACAGCTGGGCACCACGAGCGAGCGAAGGGGGATCGGCGGGGATGTCCTCGAGCGGCACACCGAAGGTCCTGGAGAGTCGGTCGCCAAGTGCCTGGGTCCGCGCCGCCACCAGATCGGGCGAGGCGCCGGTCGAGATCAGCGCCACCAATGAATCGATGCCGCGTACCGCCGCGATCCCGCCAGGCGCAGGAAGGAGGGCCGCGCTGCGTCGAGCCTCACCGAGGAAGAGCTTGGCCTCGTCCTGTTCCTTCGGCGCGACCAGCTTGCCCCCGGAAAAGCCCGTGCGGTATTCCTGAGCGGCAAGGATGGCGATCGACGACACCCGCCGCACCGTTGCCGGAACGTCATCGATCCCCTCGGCGTGGAGCGCGCCGATCGGGAAGAGAAGCGCACAGCAGACCAGCGCAAACCTACACTTGAGAAGCATTATCAGTCGATTCCAAGAGGGACAGCATAAAGTAGAGTAGGAAACTAGGAATTGGAAGCGGACAACGAGGTTCAGAGAGCCGGCGCAGGACAGAAGCCTGATGCCCGAAATGCGCCTTGCCTCCTCGCCGCTGATGCTCGCAGTGGACAGGATCTCGACCCGCCAGCCCTCACGCGAGGACGAATCCGGGACAACGCGGCGCCGCAGCGGAGGCACGCTCCTTGCTGCTTTCAGGGATCCATCCGTGTATGTGGAGGTCGCGTGAATATCACAGCCTTGGCACTCTCCGGGGTCATCACCTTGGCGGCCCCCACCGCCGGTCCCACGCCTCCCATACGGGTCACACTTTCCAACGACAGCTATGCATCCGGCGACCACGCCCGGGTGTACGTCCGCACCGCGCAGGACGGCTACCTCGTGGTGCTCCAGATGGAACCCGATGGACGGGTGCGGGTCCTCTTTCCCGTCGACCCCGATGACGACGCGAAGGTCCTGGGCGGTCACAAGTACGAAGTGCGCAGCCGCGGCGATCGGGACGCGTTCACCGTCGTCGCCAGCAGTGGCTCAGGGATGGTGCTTGCGGCCCGCGCAGACAGCCCCTTCGATCTCAGTGCCTTTGTGACCCACGGGCGCTGGGACTTCCGAGCGCTCACCGGGTCGGACAGCGCCGGCACGGCCCCGGAGGACCAGTTGCTGGACCTGGTCGACCGGATGACGAGCGGGCACTACGACTACGATGACATCACCTACGCCGTGGGCACGTCAGCGTACTACTACCAGCCGTACCCGGCGTACTACTCCTACGGCTGGCGGGGCGGATGGATGGGGGGCTGGTATCCGGGGTTCTACACGCCATCGTGGTATTACGGACCGAGGGTCCGGGTCGGGGCCAGGGTCCAGTACCGCTATCGGCCGCAGACCCGTCCCATTCGGCCGGCCCCCCACGCGACGGTACCGATGCGGCCGCGCAGCAGGCGCTGATACGATCAGGGTGCGGCAGCCCCTGGCGGATAGGTGATGGTGGTGCCGCTCACCCTGGCAAATCGGGTCAACCGATGGGCCCTTCGGCGGGGCCCGCTGATGAGCTCCTCGACCAGCCGCCCCCGCACCACCAGGGCATCGGCGATCAACGAGCGGTGACAGCGCCACGGGACCGCTTCCGCACACATCAACACCACAGGTTGACGACGGGCCGTGTCGTCCAGCTTCCGCAGCTGATCCTCGAACTCCGGTGTCTGCATGTAGTCGGCGTATCCCCGGAAGGACAGGTTGCGCCACCCGGTGTTCGGCGAATCGTCGACCGGGCGGCGGAATCCGCCCAATCCAGGCGCGTGCTCATACCCGATGCCCGCCGCGGCCAGGGTGCCAGGGAGGGTGGCCTGATCGTACTGCGGATTCCGGCGGGAACGCGGCACTGTGCGCACATCGACCACGAGTTCCACCCCCGCACCCGTCAGCAGTTCCAGGAAGTCCGCGATCGGACGGGTGGAATGCCCGATGGTGAACACCGGCAGCGCGTTCGGCGCGACGACGGACGCCCCGACGGGGTTCACGGGTCGATCAGGGCCCGGACCCGGGCACACAGCTCGGGCACGACCTTCCGTTCGAACCAGAGGTGCTTCGCGAACCAGGGTTGGTTGCGCGGTGAGGGATGCGGAAGCGGGAGGTACTCGGGCGCGTACTCCTTCCAGGCCCGGACGGTCGCCGTCAGTGATGGCTTGCGCCGCCGGGCCAGGAAGTGGCGTTGGGCGTACTGTCCGATGAGCAGCGTCAGCTCGATCCGGGGCAACCGCGCCAGGAGATGGGGAAGCCAGAGCGCCGCACATTCAGGGCGGGGCGGCAAGTCCCCGCTCGAGCCCCGGCCCGGATAGCAGTATCCCATCGGGATGATCGCGATCCGCGACGGGTCATAGAACACTTTCGGCGTGACCCCCATCCAAACCCGCAGACGTTCTCCGCTCGGATCATCCCAGGGGACCCCGGTGGTGTGGACGCGGAGCCCGGGTGCCTGCCCCACCACCAGTACGCGAGCAGAGGCACCCGCGGCGAGCACCGGCTTGGGGCCGTGGGGCAGGACCGATTCGCAGGCGCGACAGGCGCGCACCGCATCCAGCACCAGTTCGAGGGTCGCACCGGCCGGGATGGCGGCAGGTCTCACGACCGTTGCCGGCCTGGATCGCTCAGGGAGCGGGGTGCGCTTCATCGGCCATCGCCCGGAGCGCGATCACCGAGTGGGCCACCGCACCTCCCGCCCGCATCTCTGCCGCGACCCAGATCGCTTCGATGATCTCCGGCTCGGTCGCGCCGGCGCGAAGGGCGCCCTTGGTGTGCCCCCGGATGCAATAGGGGCATTGGGTCACGTGCGCCACGGCCACCGCCATGAGCTGTTTGGTCTTGGCGTCGAGCGCTCCGGGCGCGAACACCTGCCGGCTGAACTCCTTGAACGTGCGATCGGTCTCCGGCGCGAGTTCCCGGCGCTTCTGGGAGAACTCCGCGCTGGGCATCGGATACATGTGCGTATGTTCGTTCATCGGGCCACTCCCGTTCACTTGAGTCTGTCATCCCGGCCCCCGCCGCCTCGGCGAGGCCGATCGCGGGCCGGACCCTGATACCGACGACGCGACCTGCCGGCAGGTACGCGCAAATAGATGACGCATCGCTCTCTGGTCAATGTCCGTCAGGAGGAAATATCGATCCGGGAGGCCCGCCAGTGGCGATCGACGCTATCTTATGGAAAGTCTCCTGGAAATCCCACGCCGGCTTCATGGTCGATTACAGAGATCTTCAAGTTCCCACGAGGAAGTTGGCCGAATCCTCCGAATGGAGCTACGATATGTTGGCCCAGCCTCCATCGACAGAGATCCCCCAGGACATCGTCCCGCTGCGGAACGAGGTCGACCCCTGCCAGCCCCATCCCCGCTCGACGTGACGCCGCGCTCCTTCCGGCTCTGCAACAACTACGGCCGTGCTGCCCAACCGCGACTCGCCGGTACCTGCGCGTCCTCGGCGTGGGCGTGCTGCCTGGGCTCTGCGGGGAACTGCTGATGGGTCGGATCGAACCGCCCTCGAGCGCGCGACCGGGACCGCCCGCCGATCACGTTCGGGCCGCCAGCGGTGCGTCCTATGATGCCGAGGCCTACCAGGATGCTCGAATGCAGGGACTGTGCGACGATGGCGCCGAGGAGGTCGCGACTCGCGGGGTGCG
>DASSGV010000110.1:0-5832 GCA_035693225.1 Gemmatimonadales bacterium
GTGAGCCCGGAACAGATGATCCGACGCGCCACTCAGGCGGCGGAAGAGCTGGCCAAGACCCGCAAGACCGATGATCGCGACCGGGGTGGTCGCGGCGGTCGCGGACGCTGATCCCGGTACGGCCACGATGACCCGCGCGCGTCGTCGTTGGCCGTGGGTGCTGCTGGTCCTGGCGATTGCGGCCGGCACCACCATCTGGTGGGGTCGGCCGCTTGCGTTGCGGGTGGTGACCTGGAAGACGGCGCGCCGATTCCCGGCGGTGCGCTGGATCGATGGCGATTCCCTCCAGGTGTGGATGGGCGCCGAGCTGCGCCCCCGGCCGCTCATCCTCGATGCCCGGACCGCCGACGAGTTCGCGGTGAGCCGGATCCCGGGTGCGCTGCGCATCGATCCCTATCGGCCCGAGCTCCGCACCCTCGGCGATCCGCCCCGCGACACTGCCATCGTGGTCTACAGCTCGGTCGGGTATCGCGGGGCGCGGGTCGCGGTGTGGCTGGACGGACAGGGCTACGGCAGGGTGACCGACCTGGCGGGAGGGATCTTCGGCTGGGCCAACACCGGCCGACCGCTCATCCGGGTGGATGGCCCCACGCCACTGGTCCATCCGTTCGATCGGCGGTGGGGCCGGTTGCTCTCGCCGGGCCATCGCGCCGAGGCACCCTCGCTCCCCGACGTGACGGCGGCGCCCTAGTCCGATTCGTCGTTCCAGGCCGACCCGACTACCTTTATGTCCGTAGTTGTACGAAGCCGGTCCGCATTGGGCGGTCCGGTGCGACCCAAAGGACGCGGCAGACGCGTCCGTTCGGAAGATCAGTGCCCCGCAGGCGTTCCCGCTCTCGCCGGCCTTCAGCGCCGGATCACGTTCCCGCAACCGCTTTCCGTACCTCGTCGACGCGCTCGATGGATGCGCATCGGGACTGGTTGCTTTCCACTTACGGTCCCCACTGCGCCTATTGCGGCCAGACCATCAGGCCGGAGACCGCCACCCTCGACCACGTCCGGCCCCGCAAGGGCCAGAAGGCGTACGACCGCCCCGACAACCTGGTCATCGCCTGCCGCGACTGCAACGCCGCCAAGGCCGACATGCCGCTGGTCTCCTGGCTCCTCCAGCGCAAGTCGCGCGCAGTGCTCCTCCTGGAGTATGGTCACCACCTGTCGTCGGGATTACAGCAGGAGGCGGCTCGGCTGGTGGACCGCCCGATGCTCGACCTGAGCGCCAACGACGGTACTCCCGCCGCCGTGGGACTCCGGTTCCGTCCGGGAAGGCCGGGGAAGAGGCGGTAGGGAGTGGCGAGTGGCGAGGTAATAGGTGCTAGGTGTGACAGTAGCAATGGCGGACCGTGGATGCCCTTTCGGCATCGACAGCCCGCGCACGCGCCTCGTCACATCTAGTACCTAGCACCTAGCACTCCGCCACCGCTCCGGTCACACCTAGCACCTAATACCTAGCACCTAACACCCAACACCTCACCCCCCCAACGCCTCCCGCACGATCCGCGCCTGCTCCGCCGCGTGCGCCGCCGGATACCCCTCCGCCGGGCTCGCCCGCTCGGGGCGTCCGGCGTAGCGCAACGTCGCGCCCTTCGGCAACACGGCACGGAGCCGCTCCTGCAGGAAGGTCCACGCGCCCATGTTGCGCGGCTCCTCCTGCGCCCAGACGACCTCGGTGGCGCCGGGATGCCTGGCCAGCATCGCCCGGAGCTCCGACTCGGGGAAGGGATAGATCTGTTCCACCCGCACCAATGCCGGCCGTCCGGTGGTCAGCTTCTCGGCTCCGGCGTGCAGGTCATAGTAGACCTTCCCGGTGGAGAGGACCACGCGCGTCGCCGCGGCAGCGGCGACGTCGTCCAGGACCGGCTGGAATCCGCCGGTGGTGAGGTCGGAGAGGTGTGACGTCGCCGCCGGGAGCCGCAACAGGCTCTTCGGCGTGAGGATCACCAGTGGCCGCTGGCGGGTGTCCCGCGCCTGCCGGCGGAGCAGATGGAAGTACTGCGCGGGAGTGGTGCAATTGGCCACGCGGATGTTCCCCTCCGCCGCCAGCTGCAGGAACCGCTCCAGTCGTGCGCTCGAATGCTCCGGGCCCTGCCCCTCATAGCCGTGCGGAAGCAGGAGGGTGAGCCGGGTGGTAAGTCCCCATTTCGACAGGCCGGCGGCGAGGAACTGGTCGACGATGACCTGGGCCCCGTTGACGAAGTCACCGAACTGCGCCTCCCACATCACCAGCGCCTCGGGCGCGGCCGCGCTGTACCCGTACTCGAAACCCATCGTCGCAAGTTCCGAGAGCGGGCTGTTGTGGAGCTCAAGCGGTGCGAGGGCACCGCCGAGCCGCTGGATGGGTGCGAGGGTACGGCCATTCTGTGCGTCGTGCAGCACGAGATGCCGCTGGCTGAAGGTCCCGCGCTCGGTGTCCTGTCCGGTGAACCGGATCGGCACGCCTTCCATCAGCAGCGCACCGAGCGCCAACGCCTCGGCGTGGGCCCACTCGATGCCGCCCTCGGGTCCCATCACGTGGCGCCGACGCTCCAGCTGCTTCTGCAGCTTCGGATTCGCCTTGAAGTCCTCGGGCCAGCTCAGGAGCTGCTCGTTGAGCCCCAGCAGCATCTCCGCCGGAAGCGCGGTCTCCACCTCGCTCGCACCCACCATCGGCACCTGGGGGTCGGTCCCCTTCGGCTTGGCCGGCGCAGCCTTCATCGCCTGTTGCACCGACAGGAGCTTCTGGTATTCGGCCTCCGCCTGCTGGTCGGCGGCGGCCTGCGTCAGCACGCCCGCCTGCACCAGCGCGGCCGCGTACGTGGTCCGCACCGTCGGGTGGTCCTTGATCTTGGCGTACATCACCGGCTGGGTGTAGGCCGGTTCATCGCCCTCGTTGTGGCCGTGACGGCGGTAGCCGATGAGGTCGATGAGCACGTCGCCCCGGAACTTTTCCCGGTAGGCCATCAGGAGCCGGATCGCGGAGAGGCACGCTTCGGGATCGTCAGCGTTGACGTGCACGATCGGCAGGTCGAAGCCCTTGGCCAGGTCGGAGGCGTAACGGGTCGAGCGGGCGTCCCGGGTGTCGGTGGTGAAGCCGATCTGGTTGTTGGTGATGATATGCACCGTGCCGCCGGTGCCGTAGCCGGGGAGCTTGCTCAGGTTGAGCGTCTCCGCGACCACGCCCTGTCCCGCAAATGCCGCATCGCCGTGGATGACCACCGGCAACGCCGCGGTCGGGTCGTGTTCCGCCGAGGCGCCCTTGCGCTGGGTCTGTCGCGCGCGGGCGCGACCATCGACCACCGGGCCGGTGAACTCGAGATGGCTCGGGTTGGGCGAAAGCGTCACCCCGACGGTCTTGCCGTTCGCGGCACGGACCGCGCCGTCGGCGCCGAGGTGGTACTTCACGTCGCCGGTCCCGGCGTCGGGTTCGTCGTGGCGCGGCTTGTTCCCCTCGAATTCGGCGAAGATCGCCTCATAGGGACGGCCGATGTTGTGCACCAGCACGTTGAGCCGACCGCGGTGGGCCATCCCGATCACGATGTCGCGCGCGCCCTGCTGAGCCGCAAGATCGATTGCGAGGTCGAGCATCGGGACCAGCAGGTCCACGCCTTCGATCGAGAAGCGCTTCTGGCCGAGGTACGCCTTGTGGAGGAACTTCTCGAACGTTTCCACCTGCGTCAGCCGCGCCAAGAGTGCCGTGCGCGCTTCCGGCGCGAGCGGCGTGCGGTACCGGCCCGACTCGATCGCCTGGCGCAGCCACACCCGCTCTTCGTGACTGGCGATGTGCTCCACTTCATAGGCAATGGTGCCGCAGTACGTCTCCCGGAGCTTCGGCAGCGCATCCGCCAGCGTGGCGCCCGGTACCGCGACCCGGAGCGTCGCCGCCGGGATGGTGCGCATGTTCTCGGGCGTCAATCCCAGGGGCCCCGGATCGAGTGCGGGGTCGCCGATGGGTTCGCTGCCCAGCGGATCGAGCCGAGCAGCCAGGTGGCCGTGGGTCCGGAACGCCTTGACCAGCGCCATCGCGGCCGCGACCTGTCCCAACGACTCTCCCGACACTGGCACTTCGGCGAGCGGGGCCGCCTTGATGGCCGGGAGCGGTGCCGCCGCGGCCGGTGCCGCGCCGAGCACGACGCCCAGTCCCGCCGCCACGCCTTCGAAGAAATCGTCCGATCCCTGCAGCAACGATTCGACGGTGCGGAGGAACTCTCCCGATTCCGCGCCCTGGATGATGCGGTGGTCATAGGTGCTGGTCATCGCCATCACTTTGCCGACCTTGAGCGCCTTGAGCTGGTCGGGCGGGGTGGCGGCAAAGGCGGCGGGGTAGCCGATGGCACCGGTCGCGATGATGGTGCCCTGGTGCGCCATCAGGCGCGGCACCGATGCGGAGGTGCCGAGGCCGCCCGGGTTGGTGAGCGTCACCGTGGCACCCTGGAAGGCATCGGGCAGCAGCTTGTTGGTGCGCGCCTTGTCCACCAGCTCTTCGTACGTGGCGTGGAATGCGGCGAAGTCCATGGCCTCCGCGTGCTTCAGGACCGGGACCACCAGGCCGCGCGATCCATCCTTGCGTTGCACGTCCACCGCGAGGCCCAAGTTGATCCCGTCCGGGGTGACGCGGAAGCTCGTCCCGTCCCGCTCCAGGAGGGCGTGCCCCATCGTCGGGTGGCGCTTGAGTCCCTGCACCAGGGCCCACGCCACGAGATGGGTAAAGGAGACCTTGCCTGGCTTCCCTGACGCCGCCAGTGCGGCGTTGAGTTCGCGCCGCCGCGCGTCGAGCGCAGTGACATTGAGCTCCCGGAACGAGGTGGCCGTCGGGATCCTGAGGCTCTCGTTCATGTTCTGGACCAGGCGTCCGGCCGGACCCTTGAGCTCCGTGGCGCCGGTGGGGACGGCTCCGGGTGCCGTCGGCGCGTCGGTGAGCTGACGGGCACCCGGGGCACCGCTGCCGTTGGTGCTCGCCGGGGTGGGGCGCTCGCCGACCGTGCCGCTGTCGAACAGGCGCCGCCATTCCGGCGCCACGGACGCCGGATCCCGGAGGTAATCCTCGTACATCGCCTGCGCAAAGCCGGCGTTGGCCGTTTCGAACACGTTCAGGTGCACGGACGTCCGCTCCACCAGGACAGAGGGCTTGTGGGGACTCGTTCCCCGCCGGCGCACGCCGGCTCGACCCCCAAAGTTAACGCGCCTTCCGGCGCTCCGCAGGGTGCGCGTCCCGGCGGGGAACCAGGAGTCTCCATCCGGGGTACTTCGGATGCGTGCGCTCCTGCCCCGCGGTACCGTCCTATGCAACACGCCGATCCGAACTGTCCCACCGGGGCGATTCCCATCGGGCGGCGCCACCAACGTCCTTTCAGCGAGGTCTCGAATGCGTGTCTCCAGCGCGATCCGGTCGGCGGTCCTGGCGGCAGCGCTCGCCGGCTGCGGCGGTGGGGGCGGTGGCAGTCCGTCCCAGTCGCTCAACCTCTCGAAGCCCGCGCTCAGCGGTGATGCCCAGCAGGCGGAGGTCGGCCATGCCGTTACCGCAGCGATCAAGATCCTGGTGAAGCTCGACACATCGGTCTCGGCGGGGCACACCATCACTTGGGCCCCGTCCGCGGGCGGGTCGGCGGCTCCGCCGACGAGCCAGTCGGGTGCGGATGGCATCGCATCGACCTCATGGACGCTTGGGCCTGCGCCGGGGAGCCAGAGCCTGACCGCCACGCTCGCCGGGGCAGCGGGATCACCGGTGACCTACACCGCGACCGCCATCGCCCCGGTGGTGGCCAAGTCCACCGGGAGCGGCAATGCCCAATCAGACACCGTACATGCCACCCTGGCCACGCCGCTCAGCGTCGACGTCACACTTGGCGGGGTGCCCCA
>DASSGV010000111.1:0-3153 GCA_035693225.1 Gemmatimonadales bacterium
ATGCTCCCGGACACCTCGGGGTGGGGCATCCACGTCCTCGCCATCGCCCGCGACGCCAACGGCGGGCTCTGGGTCGGGACCTACGGCCAGGGCATCTACGTCCTGCCCCCCAACGGGACGGTCTGGGGCCACATCCAGCGCGACAGCAGCGACACCGGCGACACGTCGCTCTCCTTCAACTTCGTCAACGCGATCGCCTTCGGCGGGCGCGGGGAGATCTGGTACGGTACCGTCGGCAACGGCTGGGGCCTCTCCACCGACAACGGCCACACCTGGAAGAACTGGACCTTGAAGGAGCTGGGGCCGAACTGGCAGTATGTGGCACCCGACGGGATCCTCATCCGGGGTGACACGGTCTATGTCGCCACGGCGGACGGCATCCAGGTCACCACCGACGATGGCGGGCACTGGCAGGCGCTCGAAGACGCCACCGGTCCGCTCGACAAGGGGCCTGCTGATTCGGCCTTTGCCGTGCTGCCGAGCGAGTACGTGCGGCGGATCAGCACCGACCGGCGCGGCGTGGTGGTGGCGACACTCCGGGGCGTGGTGCGCCTGGATCACGGTCCCGCCGGGTGGGTGGCGACCCCGGCGAGTTTCGTGTCGTTCCACCCGATCAACAGCATCCTCCTCAATGATCGCCTGATCCGCGGCACCCAGTGCGGCCTCAAGTTCAGCTCGGATACGATGCCGTGCCTGTCGCACGCCACGGTCGATGCCGACTCCGGGCTCGATCTCCGGACGACCTGGTTCCAGCGACCCATCGCGGTGGTCGACGATCCGTTCATCGACCAGACGTACCGGTACGGCTCGACGATGGGCGGCTATTTCCAGCCGCACCAAGGCGTCGAATTCAACAACCCGGACGGCACGCCGGTGCACGCGATCGGGAGCGGGGTCGTGGTGTACGCCGGACGCGCCGAGGCCGGGGCCAACACGGTCGCGATCCGGATGGACTCCACGCTCACCGGATCGATCCCGACCTCGCCCGAGGCGGGCCCCCCCGGCCCGCCGGTCAAGCTCCGTCTCTACTCGGTGTACTACCACAACAGCCGGCTCGGCGTGCACGTGGGCGAACGGGTCAAGGCCGGGGACGTGATCGCGTGGGTCGGCAACACCGGACGCGCCACCAACGATCATCTCCACCTCGAGGTCCACGCGAGTCCCACCGACTCGGTCTCGGCCATCGTCGACTCGCTCAACCGGTATCCGTCCTACACGACCAATCCCGAGCTCTGGATCGCGCCCCTGGACAAGACCGGCGTCGTGGCGGGTCAGGTGTGGGACGCCGCGGGTCACGCGGTGCCAGAGGCCCGGATCTACGGGCTGGTCAAGCCCGAGCCGATCGAGACGCCGTTCAGCTACATCGAGACCTACGGGCCGAAGAACCACAGCCACCCGCTCTACCACGAGCACTTTGCCATCTCCGACGTGCCGCCCGGCCAGTACGTGATGGGCGTCGAGATCGACGGGAAAAAGGTCCTCCGGAACGTGACCGTGGTGGCCGGCAAGCTGGCGTGGGTGGTCTTCCGGCCGTAGCGACGATGTCCCGCGCCTTCGTGAACGACGATGCCGCCGGGGAGCCGCGCCCGGAGCACCGATATCCGCTTCCGGCCGCGGACGACCCGGGTTTCCCCGACGCTGCCGCCCGCGCTCTCCTCCGGGGCGCCAACGAGGGAGATACCCTGGGCGCGGAAGAGGCCACCGGTCACCTGTGGGGGGCGCCGGAACTCATCGACCCGGTCGCGCAGATCCTGGCCGAGGCACGGCGCCGGCGGGACGACCGGCTCGAGCAACTCGCCGAGCGCTTCCTCCGCGCCGCCGGCATCGATCCGGAGTGAGCGCATCGGGGGGTCCTGCTCGACCTGGTTCCTCCTCTTCTCCTCTTCTCCTCTTCACTTTTCACTCTTCACTTTTCACTTATCTCCCCTCTCCCTCACCCCCCGTGTTCATCGAACTCACCGACCACCTCCGTTGTCCCGCCGATCACGACGAGTCGTACCTTGTCCTCCTGCCGGAGGTCACTGACGGCCGGAGCGTGCGATCCGGGACACTCGGCTGTCCGGTCTGCCAGGCCGAATATCGGATCGAGGACGGTGTGGTCCGATTTGCCCCCCGACCCGGCGTGGCGGCCCCCGACGCGACGATTTCGGGCGCGGCGCTCCACGCGCTGCTGGGGCTTGCCGGGCCGGGCGGCTATGCGGCGCTGGTCGGCGACGTGACCGCGCAGGCCCCGGCGCTGGCACACTCCGACCCGGGGGTGCACTTCGCCGCGGTACGGCCGGTGGCGGGACTGGCGGAATCGCGGGAGCTGAGCCTCATCGATGCCGACCTGCTGCCGTTCAAGCGGGGGTCGCTGCGAGGGGTGGTCCTCGGCGCCGGCTACGGCGGGGATGCACGCTGGGTGGCCGATGCCGTGCGCGCGGTGCTGCCAGGGCTGCGGGTCGTCGGTGCCGGAGCGGCACCGGCGGGCGATGGCCTGGAGCTTCAGGCGGAGGCGGATGGATGGTGGGTGGGGAGGAAGAAGGGGAAGTAAGAGATAAGAAGTGAGAAGTAAGAAGTAAGAGGTGAGAAGTAAGAAGTGAAAAGTAAAAAGTGAAGAGTAAAAAGGGTGAAGCAATAAGTGAAAAAGGATAAGTAGGACGGGAGAAGGGAAATGTACCGAGTGAAACGTGAAGAGTAAAAAGGGGGGCTTCCGTGACCACTGGAGCCCCCTTTTCACTTTTCACTTCTGACTTTTTACTCTTCACTTTTTACTTTTCACTTCTCACTTCTTGCTTCTTGCTTGCTCGCTATTTCCCGTCGAGATCCCGCGGCCCACCTTCCGGTTCTGCGTAGAGCGCGTCGATCTCCCGTTGGTAGTGCTGCTCCACCACCCGGCGCTTCACCTTGAGCGTCGGGGTCAGTTCGCCGTTCTCGATGCTGAAATCCCGGAGCAACGGCAGGAACTTCTTCGGCACCTCATAGTGGGCGAGGTCGCGCAACATCGCGAGGGCCTCCCGTTCGAGCTTGCTCCGGGTCTCGGGCAGCGCGATCAGCGCGCCGTCATCGGCAAAGGCGAGCTGCTTGTGCCTGGCCCAGGCCTGCAGGTTCCCGAAGTTGGGCACCACCAGCATCACGGGGAACCGGCGCTTGTCGCCGAGCATCACCGCGTTG
>DASSGV010000112.1:0-35747 GCA_035693225.1 Gemmatimonadales bacterium
GCGCCGGCGAGCCCCTTCTTCGTCTCGAGTTCGTAGCGGTCGCCGATCGTGAGGACCGCACCCAGCTGCTCCAGCGCGAGGAAGTGGGTGTCCATCCGCCGGCGCCCGATCACGTCGCCGCCGGGGGGCGGGAGCTGGACCGATTGAAAGCGGGCCAGCAGCGGGCCAGCAAGGAGAATGGACGCCCTGATCTTGGCGCAGAGTGCCGGGTCGAGCGCCTTGAGCTTGGCGGGGCGGCCATCGACCTGCACGCTGTTGGCGGCGATCCACTGGACTGCGGCCCCCAGGTCCTCCAGGATCGAGATCAGAATCTCGACATCCTTGATCCTCGGCACATTGTGCAGGGTGACCACCCCGTCGACCAGGAGCGTGGCGGCGAGGATCGGGAGGGCGGCGTTTTTGTTGCCGGCGGGGCGGACCGTGCCGGCCAGGGGCTTACCACCGGTGACGAAGAAGCGTGGGGGCATGCCGAAAGGTCGAATGGTGACCACCTCCGGTCAAGCCATTTTGGCGAGTGGTCTGCCGAGGCTGAAGGGCAGCTTATGCAATCAGCGCGTTGGCCGGACAAATCCGCATGTCAACGCTTCGCATTGAACCTACTTTAGCAATGAAGTCAACCCGTCCGGAACGGCGAAAGGCGGCTTGTGACTGAGCAGCGAACAGTACGTGGCCTCGCCACAATCGCGCTACTGAAGGCCCTCTACGACGCGGGGAAAGATCACATCGACATGTTCGTACCCTTCGTGAGGGATGCCATTCCGCGAATGCTTGCGCCGACGTTTACGCCGGCAGAGCTGCAGCTCGATA
This sequence comes from Gemmatimonadales bacterium, assembly GCA_035693225.1. GTDB lineage: Bacteria > Gemmatimonadota > Gemmatimonadetes > Gemmatimonadales > GWC2-71-9 > CAMLHU01. The sequence goes on from DASSGV010000112.1 coordinate 808, forward strand.
TCACTGCCCATCACGGCCTCACAATTCCCGAACACACGGTCGAGACGATACTCTCTCGGCTGACAAAGAAGCGGCTCGTCGTTAAGGAGCACGGACACTTCCAGGCAACCGGCCTGGCCAATCCGAGCTCAGACATACTGAGTCGCCGCGTCTACGCCGAGCAGGCCATCACGAGCCTCGCCTCGCGCCTCCGGGAGTATGGTCGCGAAGCAGGATTACCCATCAACACGAACGATCAGGCCATAAACCTCCTCCTCATCTTTGTTGGCGCAAATCAACCCGACCTCCTTCTCAATCACTTCGAAGCGGCCACGTCCGCAGTGCCTGACGGACTCACTCGAGCAGAGAGCCGTACCGTGGCGCGGTTCATCAAGGACGTTGCGCTGGAAGACCCTCAGCTGAAAGTGGCGCTTCAGGAAGTGATTGCAGGCTTGGTGCTTCAAAATGCGCTGCTGCTCCGTGACATCTCGGATGCATCACGGCGCTTTGATGATCTCCTCGTAGCGCTCGATAGCAACTTTCTCTTAGGGGCGTTGGGCTTTGCCGGGCCGAACACGGAGCGCTCGTTCCGTGAATCACTTGACATCTTGAAGGAGTGCGGCGTTCGCTTAGACGTTTTTGAGCAAACTGTGGATGAGATGGTCCGTATTCTGACTATGTATGAATACAAACTAGCAACTCACGCCGGACGAGAGTCGCTCCACCCATCGGACATCACACGACACTTACTCACCTCGGGGGCAACCCCCGCGGACATTCGCGAGGCGATCGCGCTGCTACCGCACCAATTGCGGCAGCTCGGATTGCGGGCTCGCACGACGCCGAATCGCGACCCGCGGTACACACTAGACGAGTCTACACTGTCCGAGGCTCTACGTCGCCCTGCAGAAACCGCAACAACCCCGCGAGTGCAGCACGACGTTGACGCGGTCGCTGCTGTGCTCACTCTTCGCGCTGGGCACCCGGCCACGTCATTGGAAAACGCGACTGCGCTGTTTGCCACAACCAACAGCTATGTCGTGAAGACAATTCGTGATTGGTTCCTTGCCGCTGGAGAGCTTGGCGTCGCGCCCGCCGTCCACCACCGAGCGCTAACAAATGCCGCGTGGCTAAAGAAGCCTGCTTCAGCTCAGCGGCTGGTGCTTCACGAGTTAGTTACTCTCTGTGCCGCCGCGCTGGCACCGTCCCGACGCCTGTGGGATTCATTCCTTGCGCACTTGAAGCATCTTGAAATCACTGGAACGATCACAAGCGATGAGGCTGCCATATTGGTGGCAAGCGAACTCACGGACCGCATTCTTTCGGAATGCGACGAGGAGACGTTGGAGGAAGACTCCATGCTCGCCATTCGGACACGGGTGTTGGAGGGATTCCGGGCAGAGGCCATGTTAGTCGCCGATGCGGCTACATCGCGGGCGACTAGCCTTGAAGAACAGCATCGTCGATTGGTGTTGGTACAGTACGGAAGGGCAGATTGGATTTGCAGAGTGCTGTCCTTTTTTCCCGTTGCAGCACTGGCGTCCGCTTATGTCATCGGAACGATTGCCATATTTCCCGGTCGCTGGGATTCGATACCTAGAGGATGGGCGGGTGCCGCGAGAGTAGCGGTGGTCGTCATGGGACTCATAGGAGGCGTTGCGCTCTACAACGGCTTTAACCTGCGAGATACCCGCTTAGCGCTTGAAGCTTGGCTACGGCCGCGCGTTCGCCGTCGCATGCTGGGTACGTCCGTAGTCTTCTAATTGCAACCCGCCGCCTAGCTGCCGTCATTTCGGGGCGAGCCTGCGGGATGTCGTTTCAATGCACGGGGGATCCCCACCGGCATCACCGGCCGATGCGGCGGAGGAGCCGCGTCACCGCCTTGCCCACCCCCCGCATCTCCCCCAAGATTCACATCGTCTTCATATAGCGTAGCACTGCCTGGGCCCACATTGTGGGGGATGGGTGGTGGCGCGCGCCTTGAACCGGGCAGGACCCAATGAACGTGTGGCAAGGGACGGTCGCAGCACTCTCGCTCGTGATCATCGCGCTCTCATTCCTCGCGATTGCGACCGCGGTCTTCCTGACGGGCCGGAAGGCCGCGGAGGAGGCGGCCCGCCTCTCCCGGACGCTGGCGGCTTTGCAGCAGTCGCTGGAGCCGGTGCTCAAGAGCGTCAAGGGCGTCACCGAAGCGGGGAACGAAGTGACGGACCTGATCCGGCGGGAGGCTGCGGGGTACGCCGCCACCTCGATGCGGGTGCGCTCCACCGCCGATGAGGCGGTGCAGCAGATGAGTGACAAGATCCGTGACCTCGAAGCGCTCTACGAGACGATGTACGCGGAGCTGGAAGAGACGGCCCTCGACGTAGGGGTGGTGCTTCGCCGCGCACGGCAACGGCGCGGATGGATCGGGCGGTTGAAGAGGTTGCTGGGGGCGTGACGTGAATTCGCTCTCTCGCGCACTTTTTCTCACCCCCCGATTCCCTCTCCACATGCGTGGAGAGGGGGAGATGGGGTGGCCGCAGGCCACCCCCTACGACCGTTCCCCCTCGCCGCGTATGCGGAGAGGGGGACAGGGGGTGAGGATAGCGATCGCCTTCCTCGCCATCGCCCTGCTGGGCCTGATCCATCCGGCACATCTCCTCGCCTGGACCCCCGGCACCCACATCTATCTGGCCGAGTCGGTGCTGCGGAACCTGCAGGTGCTGCCGGCCGTTACCGCCGACCTGCTGCACGCCTTTCCCTACGACTATCTCTACGGCTCCATCGCCGCGGACACGAGCTTTGCCAAGAAATACGCCCCGGCGGGGCGGCATCCGCACGCCTGGCATGTGGCGCAGGAGATCTACGACACCGCCCCCGCCGATGCGCTCAAGGCTTTCGGGCTGGGGTACCTCTCCCACCTCGCCGCCGATGTCATCGCGCATAATCACTTTGTCCCCCGCCAGCTGGTGCTGTCGCGGGGGCCGAGCGGGGTGGCGCACGCTTATTGGGAGGCGCGGGTGGAGCATGTGCTGGGAGAGCACTACTCACGTTCGGCAGTCGACCTGATCCGGATGGATCATCTGCGTGCTGACCAGCACCTCGACACGATCCTCTCTCCCACCCTGTTCAGCATCAAGGCCAACCGGCGGATCTTCCGCGGGATGGTGCGGATCACCGAGCAGCGGAGCTTCCAGGCCACGCTCCAGATCGCCGACGAATTCGGGAAGTGGGCGCTGACCGAGGAGGACGTCGGGCGGCATATGGACCGTTCGATGGAGCAGATCGTGGCACTGCTCAAGGGAGAGGAGCCGGAGGTGCGGCAGTCCGACCCGTCGGGCTATGCCGCGCTCGCGCGGGCCAAGGCGGTGCGGAAGATCGCTTTCGCGCACGGATACCGCGGCAACCCGCGCCGGGTGATCGAGGATGCGGAGGCGGAGTTCGGGCTGGGGAGCAGCGGGCGAGGGCAAGAAGCGGGCGAGTAGCGGGCGGCGGGCGGGCCGGGAGCGGGGATCCGGGAGGCGCGGAAGCGCGCCGCGACGAGTCAGGGAATGTGCACCGGTGAAGTACATGTGGCGGGCGGTACCGGGACCGGGGTGCAGTTGTTCGGCACCTCGCGCCGGATGACGGTATCCGCGTTCCCGCTCTTATCGAGCGCGATGGCGACGAGGGCGACCGTATCGCCGTTCGGATATTCTCCACTGTTCCATGTCGTCTCGTAGGGCTCGGTGGTCAGGAGCGCGGGTGTGCCGATCGGCGTGATGCCGTTCACCAGGAACGCCACGCCGAACACGCCGCCGAGGTCGGCAACGTTCACACGGAGCGCGATCGTCCCGGTCACCAAGGTGTCGACCAGTGGCGTCACCCAGGTCGTCACCGGCGGAATGGTGTCCTTTCCGCATCCACCCGGATAACTGCACGAGTCCGGCTGGGTGGCCGGCGTGCAGGTCGAGGCCAACGCCAGCGCCGCGCAGAAGATCAGTCGTTGACGCATCAGGTGCCTCCGGGTCCACCGGGAATCAGACGAGCGCCGCCTGGCGGTGCACACATCCGATGCCGGAACAGTTGAGCGGGCGGCGCATGCGCCGCCCCTGCGGAGCTTCGCCGCGTATGCGGAGAGGGGGACAGGGGGTGAGGTGACGCGAAGCGTCATCCCGAGCGGGGCAGCCTGCCCTGAGCCTGCCGAAGGGAGGGATCTACCAAGGGGTGAGGCGTTGGCAGCGGGCCGATCCTTCGCCGCCTTAAGGCGGCTCAGGATGACGGGGCAACGGGTCGCTGTGGGCGGCGCAGGCGCCGCCCCTGCGGCGCTACGTCAACTTCCCGATCAGCACCGGCTGAACCGCCTTCGGGTCAGCCTTGCCGCCGCTCTTCTTCATCACCTGCCCCACGAAGAATCCGATCAGCTTCGATTCCCCGCCCTTGTACCGCGCCACCTCGGACGGATTGGCCGCCAGCACCTCATCCACCCATTTCTCGAGCGCCCCGGTGTCTGCCACCTGCTTCAGGCCGAGTCGCTCGGCGAGTACCTCCGGCGTCTCGCCGGAGGTCCGCATCTCGGCGAAGATCTTCCGGGCCGAGGCGTGGCTCACCGTGTTGGCGGCGAGGAGCGCGATCAGTGCGACCAGCCGGGGCGCGGAGACTTCAAGCGCCGCCGTATCGTTCCACGCCGCGATCACGTCGCCCATCACCCAATTGGAGGCCTGCTTGGCGTCGGCACCCGCCGCCACCACCGCCTCGAAGTAATCGGCTAGCAGCGGTTCACCGATGAGGACGCCGGCGTCATACGCCGGGATGCCGTAGCTGGAGATGAGCCGCTGGCGCTTCTGGTCGGGAAGTTCCGGAAGTTCCTCCCGCCGGGCCTCGATCCACGTCCTGGCGAGCACCAGGGGCGGGAGATCGGGATCGGGAAAGTAGCGGTAGTCGTGGCTCTCCTCCTTCGAGCGCATCACCCGCATCGAGTCGGAGCCGGCGTGGTAGAGCATCGTCACCTGATCGACGGTGCCGTCGGCATCGAGCACCTCGGTCTGGCGCGCCAGCTCCAGTTCGAGCGCCCGCTCCACATTGGCGAAGGAGTTGAGGTTCTTGACCTCCGTCTTGGTACCGAAGGGGGTGCCGGGCCGGTGGATCGAGAGGTTCCCGTCGACACGGAGGGAGCCCTCCTCCATCGAACAAGCGCTCACCCCGGCAAAGACGAGGATCTGCTTGAGGGCCACAAGGTATGCCCGTGCTTCGGCGGGGCTCCGGAGATCGGGCTCGCTCACGATCTCCGCCAGCGGCACCCCGGCACGGTTGAGATCGATGGCGGTCTTGCCGGGGAATCGATCGTGCACGCTCTTGCCGGAATCCTCCTCCACGTGGAGACGAGTGACCCCGATCCGGAGCCGCCCCCGCTCCGCGGTGTCGATCTCCACCCAGCCCTTGGTGGCCAGCGGCTTGTCGAACTGGGAGATCTGGTACCCCTTGGGGAGGTCGGGATAGAAGTAGTTCTTCCGGGCAAAGACGCTCCGCTCGTGCACGGTGCAGTTGAGCGCCAGTGCCGCGAGCGTCGCCAGTCGGATGGCCTCCGCGTTCGGGACCGGGAGCGCGCCGGGAAGCGCCAAGCAGGTGGGACAGACGTTGGTGTTGGGCGGATCGCCGAAGGAGGCGGAACAGCCGCAGAACATCTTGGACCGCGTCTTCAGCTGGACGTGGACCTCGAGGCCGATGATCGTCTCCCAGGTCACGGGCGCACCTCCCGCTTCGCGTCGACGACACCTTCGATCGCCGCGGCGGCCGCGAGCATCCGCGCCTCGTGCCAGGGGGGTGCAATGAGCTGGGCGCCGATCGGCAGTCCTTCGTCCCGACCGACGGGAATGCTCACCGCCGGGTGTCCCGAGAGGCTCGAGGGGCAGACGAAGATGTCAGCCAGGTACATCGCGACGGGATCCTCGATCTTGTCCCCCGCCTTGAAGGCGGGCGTCGGCGTGGTCGGGGTGAGGAGGAGGTCGACGCCGGCGGAGAACACGGCATCGAAGTCCCTCGCGATGAGTCCGCGCACCTGCTGCGCCCGGTGGTAATACTGCTCCCCGTAGCCGGCGCTCAGCACGTAGGTGCCGACCAGGATCCGGCGCCGCACTTCCGGTCCGAATCCTCGGCCCCGGGTATCGCGATACATCTGGGTCAGGTCGGCATTGGCCGCTCCGCCGCGCGGGCCATAGCGCACCCCGTCGAACCGCGCGAGGTTGGCCGCCGCTTCGGCGGGCGCCACGATGTAGTAGGTCGGCACGGCGTACTGCGTGTGCGGGAGCGAGACCTCCTTCACCGCGGCGCCGAGTTCTCTGACCCGAGCGATCGTGCGGTCGAGGGCGGCGCGGACACCGGCGTGGAGGTCGGCGGGGAAGTATTCCGCCGGCAGACCGATGGTGAGGCCGCGCAGGTCGCGCCGAGGCTCGTCGAGCGTGAGCGGCGGCCGGTCGGCGGTGGTGGCGTCGAGGGGATCGTGGCCGCTCATCACCGCCAGCACGCGGGCGACGTCGTCCACCTTTTCACCGAAGGGGCTCACGCAGTCGAGGGAGGAGCCGAAGGCGATGAGGCCGTAGCGGCTGACGCGGCCATAGGTGGGCTTGAGTCCCACGACACCGCAGAAGCTTGCCGGCTGGCGCACCGAGCCGCCGGTCTCGGAGCCGAGTGCCACCGGTGTGACCCCGGCGGCAACGAGTGCCGCGGAGCCACCCGACGAGCCGCCGGGAACGCGGGAGGGATCGAGTGGATGCTGGACCCGCCCGAACGCCGACCATTCGGTGGAGCTTCCCATCGCGAATTCGTCGAGGTTCGCCTTGCAGGCCACGTACGCGCCCGCCTCGCGCAGCCGCCGGATGACGGTGGCCTCGAAGGGACTCACGTAGCCGTCGAGGATCCTTGAGGCGCAGGTGGTCGGGAGGTCGAGGGTGGCGATGTTGTCCTTGACCGCGATCGGCACGCCGGCCAGGCGGCCCTTCTCGGCCCGGTGGTCGATCCGCCGCGCCTCGTGCGCCAGGTAGGCCGGGCTCCAGTCGAGTGCGGCGTTCAACCCCTTCTTGTCGGCGTCGATCAAAAGCCGGGTCACCTGCTCGGCCGAGCGCGCGGCTGTCGTGCGGCCGGTGCGGATCGCGTCGCTGATGTTCTTGACCGCCGTCATTCCGCCGGCTCCTGCGATCCCAGCTTCGGCACCAGGTAGAACCCGCGCTGGAAGCCGGTGGTCAGCATCTCCGGGGTGCGGTTGAGCGGCACCGGCGCCACGACATCGTCCCGAAGCGTCGCCGCGGCGGGGCCTGCGACGAACGCTCCGACCCCTGATGGGATCTCCACTCGCTCCAGTTGCGCCACCAGCCCGACAATGCGTTCGAGCTGGCCCGCGAGAGCCTTGGCTTCCGCGTCAGTGACCGCCAGCTCGGCGAGGCCCGCGATGTGGTGGATCGTCCTGCTATCGATCGTCATGCGCTCTCCCAGTCACGATCACGTTCGAGGCCCGCGTAGGCCACGAGCAGTTGCTTGGTGCCGGTCTCGTCGTCATCGAAGGTGATGGTCACCTTGAGATCCCGCCCCGTGCCGGCCAGCCCCTGGATGACGCCGCTCCCGAACTTGCGGTGCTTGACCCGTTCACCCTTCACGTAGCGCGGGGCGTCGTCGTTCTCGGCGGGCGGAGCTGCGGAGGGACGGAGCGGTGGAGCCGAACCGAAGTCGTCCTCCAGCCAGCCGAAACCGCTCTTCCGTTCTCCCCGACTGCCCGAACCCCGGCCCTCCGCCCCACCGTCCCTCCGCCACCCACCATAGGCGCCCAACGCACTCGTCCGCTTCTCCTCAATGGTGCCTTGGGGGAGTGCCCGGAGGAAGCGGCTCTGGATCCCCGGCAGGAGTTGCCCACCGCGACGGCGGGAGCGGGCCCAGGTGAGGAAGAGCTTGTCCCGGGCCCGGGTGATCCCGACGTACGCCAGGCGGCGCTCCTCTTCGACCCCGTCGGTGGTCTCCGCCGCGCGCGCCAGCGGGAAGAGACCGTCCTCCATTCCGGCCATCACCACCACCGGCCATTCCAGCCCCTTGGCGGTGTGGAGGGTCATCAGGGTCACCCCCTCCTCCGCGCCACTGATCTTGTCGTGACTCGACAGGAGGGCCGCTTCCTCCAGGAATCGCTCGAGGGGGGTCCCTTCGACGCCCTCCTCCACCTCCTCCGACCATTCCGCCGCGCCGGCGACCAATTCACGCACGTTCTCCCACCGCTCGGCGCCTTCGGGGCCTTCGTCGAGGAGGTGTTTTTCATAGGCGATCGCATCGATCAGTGACTCGAGCACCTGGGCCGGCGCCTCGCTCGCGGCGTGCTCCATCAACCGATCCACCTGGGCGGCAAATCCCTGCAGCGCGGTCCGCACGTTGGGCCGGAGGCCGGGGATCATCTCGGCACCGCGCGCGGTCTCGAGGAGGGACTTCTTCCATTGCCGCGCGATCGCCTCGACCTGGCTCAGGCTGGTGTCGCCGATGCCGCGACGGGGGACGTTGACGGCGCGGAGGAAGGCCTCGCCGTCGGCGGGGTTGGCCACCAGCCGCAGGTAGGCCAGGAGGTCCTTCACCTCGCGGCGATCGTAGAAACTGATGGCCCCGATGATCCGGTAGGGGGTGCCCCCGCGGCGGAGCGCTTCCTCGAAGGCCCGGCTCTGCGCGTTGGTCCGGTAGAGTACCGCCATCGCGTTCCAGTCCCAGTCGGCCCGCCGGGCGGAAAATTCCTTGACCACCCACTCCGCCTCGTCGCGCTCATCGGCGGCGGCCACCACCGTCACCAGCTCCCCGCCCCGCCGGGTGGTCCGGAGCGTCTTCCCGATCCGGCCCTTGTTCTCGGCGATCACCGCATTGGCGGCATCGAGCACCGAAGGGATGGAGCGGTAATTCTCTTCCAGCCGGATGAGCTTGGTGCCGCTGAAGTCGCGCTGGAACTCCTGCATGTTCCTGACGTCGGCGCCGCGCCAGCCGTAGATCGACTGGTCGTCGTCGCCGACGGCAAAGACGTTCCCGCCCCGACCGAGGAAGCGCACGAAGCGATACTGGGCCGCATTGGTGTCCTGGAACTCGTCCACCAGGATGAAGGAGAAGCGGTCCTGCCACGCCGCCAGTCGATCGGGGTGTTCGTGGAAGAGGCGGATCGGGTGGAGGAGCAGGTCGTCGAAGTCCATCGCATTCTGGGCGCGGAGTGCGGGACCCAGCGCTTCCATCACCTCCGCGGCGACCTGGACGAACCGATCGAAGGGCGCGGAGGCCTTGAGTTCTCCCGGGTCGCTCATCCGGTTCTTGGCGCTCGAGATGATCCCGGCCACGCCGCGCGGCGTGAACTTCTTCTTGTCGTGCCCCAGCTGGTCGAGGAGGCGCCCGATGAGCGAGTTGCGGTCGTCCTCGTCGTAGATGGTGAACTGGCGGGAGAAGCCGAGGTGTTCCGCCTCCCGGCGGAGGAGCCGGGCCGAGATCGAGTGGAAGGTGCCGATCCAGAGCCCGGCGGGATCGCGCTCGAGGAGGCGGCCGACGCGTCCCTTCATCTCGCCGGCGGCCTTGTTGGTGAAGGTGACCGCCAGGATCCGCTCCGGCGGGACCCCGTGCTCGTCGATCAGGCGCGCGATCCGGAGGGTGAGGACGCGGGTCTTCCCCGAGCCCGCGCCGGCCACGACGAGTGCCGGTCCGGTGACGTGCTCGACGGCCTCGCGCTGGGCGGGGTTCAGTCCGGCGTAGGTATCGGTGAGGTCAGATGACACGGCGGGAAGATAATCGCCTGTGACCAGTGGCCCAGCATCATTTTCGTGCCTCACGATTCGGGAGGACATCGGCGGAGATCGCGCCGTGAAGCCTCACCCCCCCGGCCCCCTCTCCACCCTGACGGGCGGAGAGGGGGAGTGCGGACGTCTCCAGCACAAGCCCTTCAGGGCGCCATCCAGAGAGGCGCCTTCAGGCGCCGGGGGAGTGCGGCCCGATTGTGGGGGTCGCCTCAAGCCTCACCCCCCGGCCCCTGCGCTCCGAGTCACCATCGGAGATCACGTCGCAAAACCTCACCCCCCGCCCCCTCTCCACCCTGACGGGCGGAGAGGGGGAGTGCGTCTTTACGCTCCAGGCCGCGAACGAAGGATGACACAATGGACTCCGGTCGGGCCGATCTTGCGGTATGCCGACCAAACGGGAGATCGAGCTCGCTCGTTATCTGCGTCGACGAGCCACAGACGCTGAAAGGGAGGCGTGGGAGATGCTCCGCGCCCGTCGCTGCCACGGGATGAAGTTCAAGCGCCAGGAGCCGCTGGGGAACTTTATCGTCGATTTCTATTGCCCCCAGCTCAAACTCGTCATCGAGCTGGATGGGCCCATCCACACTGCACGGATCAGGCCGCGAAGGATGAGCTTCGGACTGCAGAGCTTCAGGCGCTCGGCCTGACGGTGGTCCGAGTGCGCAACAGCGATGTGGGCGCGGCCACATTCTCACGTATCGTGACCCACCTGACACACTCCCCCTCTTCGCGCGTCAGCGTGGAGAGGGGGCCGGCGGGTGAGGCGACACGAGGCACAGCATTCCATCGGGACGCACCAAGCCCACTCCCCCTCTTCGCGCGTCAGCGTGGAGAGGGGGTCGGGGGGTGAGGCGTAGTGGAGAGGGGCCGGCGGGGAGCAGTTACGACGTGACCTTCCACAGTGACCCGGTGATCAACGGCCGGGGGGTGAGGCATCACGAACCGCGCATCCGGCTTACGTCGCCGCTGCCCACTCTCCACTCTCGGCCGGAAAGTGCGGCATCCGCAACACGAAGCTGGCGCCCTGCTCCGTCGCCTCGAGATCGATGGAGCCGCCGTGACTGTCCTCCACCACCCGTCGCGCGAGCGCGAGCCCGATCCCCCATCCCCCTTCCTTGCTGGTGACGCCCGGTTCGAAGAGGGTGCGCCGCAGTTCGCGCGGCACGCCGGGTCCGTCGTCCTTGACCCGGAGCGTGGCCTGATCTCCGCTCATCCCCGCTTCGAGGATGATGGTGCCGGCGCGCCCGTGCAATGCGTCGATGGCGTTCTTGACGAGCGACTCGAGCACCCACTCCAGAAGGATCGGGTCCCCGAGGACGTGGGGACCGGGACCGGCGGCGATGACCTGGATCTGGATCGGGTTGGCACGATGCGGCAGGCGGGGACGGAAGTATTCGGCGACCCGGCTGGCGAGCGCCCCGAGGCCGAGGGGGCGGCGGGCGGCGGGGCGTCCGATCCGTTCGAAGCGTCGGGCCACCCGATCGAGCCGCTCGGCGTCGGCCTCGAGGTGGTCGGCGAACGCCGCGGGGGCGAGCGTGCCGCCGCGTGCCTGCTCCACCCACCCTTGCAGGCTGGTGAGCGGCGTCCCCATCTGGTGCGCGGCCTCGCGCGCCATCGCCACCCAGAGTCGATCCCGGTTGGCGGCCATCGCGTTGCGATAGGCGAACCACGCCACCAGCACCATCACCAGGATGATGAGTCCCTGCAGGGCGGCAAGCCGCACCAGCTGATGCTCCGCCGGGATCGGCCCGAAGTGCACCGCCCCGATCAGCTCCGTGGTCACCGGCGGATTGTCGTGGTCGAGCCGGGCCGCCAGTGCCCGGATCCGGGGATCGTCGAGGCCGTCGGGCTTGAAGGGGAGATTCGCGGCGGCCGTGACCCGGCCGGTGCCGTCGGTCACGATGAGGATCAACCCCTGCTGGCTCACCATCCGACCGAGGCTCAGGAGCGCATCCGTCTCGGCACTGGGGCGGGGGTCATTGAGACCGGCGAAGACGCCGGAGTAGAGCTGGCTGATGGCGCGGGCATCGGACTTCATATGGCGGGCGACGAGCCAACTGGTGCCGGCGGAGAGTCCGGCGAGGATCGCCACCAGGAGCACCACCGAGGTGGGCGCCCAGCGGCGGAGGAGGTCCCTACGCACGCGGCGCCAGTCGATCCGCGCCCAGGTACGGTCGCAGCGCCGCGGGCACGGTCACCGACCCGTCGGCCTGCTGGTGCGTCTCGAGCAGCGCGATGATCGCCCGCGGGAAGGCCACCGCCGACGCGTTCAACGTGTGGACGAACTCGACCTTGGCCTTGGCGTCTGCCCGGAAGCGGATGTTGGCGCGCCGCGCCTGGAAATCGGTGAAGGTGCTGCTGCTCGACACCTCGAGCCAGGTGCCGAGGCCCGGCGCCCACACTTCGAGATCCCAGGTCCGGGCACTGGAGAAGCCGGTATCACCGGCGGCGAGCGCCACCACCCGGTAGGGCAGCTCCAGCGCCTGCAGCACCGCCTCGGCGTGGCCGGTCATCTTCTCGTGTTCCGCCGGAGAATCCTCGGGCCGGACGAACCGCACCAGCTCCACCTTGTCGAACTGGTGGACGCGGATGAGCCCGCGGGTATCCTTGCCGTGCGCCCCGGCCTCCCGGCGGAAGCAGGGCGTATAGGCCGTATAGGCGATCGGGAGCGTCGCGCCGTCGAGGATCTCATCGCGCAGGATGTTGGTGAGGGGCACCTCCGCCGTCGGCACCAGGAAGAAGTCGTCGGCCGGGGTGGCGTAGACGTCCTCCTCGAATTTGGGAAGCTGGCCGGTGCCGGTGAGCGAGGCGCGATTGACGAGCAGCGGCGGAGAGACCTCGGTATAGCCGTGCCGCCCGGTGTGGAGCTCAAGCATGAAGTTCTGGAGCGCCCGTACCAGGCGGCTGCCGGGGCCGGTAAAGAGCGGGAACCCCGATCCGGTGATCTTGGCCCCGCGCGGCAGGTCGAAGAGTCCGAGTGCGGTGCCCAGTTCCCAGTGGACCTTCGGCGCAAAGCTGAACGTGGGCGCGCTACTCCAGGTGCGCAGCACCACGTTCCGGCTCGCGTCGCCGTCGGGCACTTCGGGGAGCGGCGTGTTGGGCACCCGCAGCAGGAGCCCGTCGAGCTCGGCATCGACCGCGCGCACCTCGGCGTCGAGCCGCTTGACGGTCTCGCCCGAGGATTTGAGACCGGCCAGGAGGTCATCCGCCGGTTCCTTGGCCTTCTTGCGGCGGGCCACTTCCTCGTTGGTGCTGTTCCGTTCCGCCTTGAGCACTTCGACCCGCGTGAGCAGTTCGCGGCGACGGGTGTCCAGCGCCAGGAGCGCATCGACCGCGGCGTCAAGTTCGGGATCGAGCCGGCGCGCGAGCGCGGCACGGACCCCGGCGGGGTCCTGCCGCAGCCGCTTGATGTCGATCACGCGTGGCTCAGTTGTTCGGAATGCCGGGCTGCAGGTCGTGGTACCCGCAGTTGACGTCGGCGAGGACGCGAAAGGTGACCGTCCTGGCCGAGTCGTCGATGGAGAGGATCTCGATCTTGCCGTAGCTGGCGGTGCCGGTCGAACTGCAGAGGATCACCGATCGCGCCACGAAGACATCGCCCGGCGCCACCACCTGGGCCGAGTCGAGGACGTAGCCGTTGAGCGGCGCGGTGAAGATCGAATCGAAGGGGACCGTGGCCCTGATGAAACCGGGGTTGGTCGTCGACTTGGTGAGCAGGTTGAGCAACTGGACCGGGAGCAATTCGTGCTGGGCCGACACGATGTTGTACGCAAAATCGAAATTGGAGCTCTGGTCGGTGCGGACGGTGGTGTTGTTGGCCACCGAAAAGGCGCTGGGCGTGGTGAGCGCGCTCCCGTCGAGGGCACCGAGCGTCACGGTGTCGACCTCGTTGAGGATGCTCGCCGTCGGGCGGAGGTTGTCCACGCTGCAGCCGGCCATCGCCACGGCCGCGCCCACGACGAAGCAGGTCAGGTATCGCATCGGGCGGAAGATTAAGGCCCGGCCGGAAGCCGGTCAACCCGCGGCCGTTGGTTGACTTCGCCCTGGGCGTTCCGTACGTTCCGCCGCAGATTCCACCCCTTGGGAGACTCCCGATGGCCGGTCTGCGCGAAGTCGTCCGGGCCCTGCTCGACCGCCCCGGTGTCGAGGCGGTGGCCGTGGTGAGCGGCGACGGCCTCACCATCGATCACGCCGCCCGGGGGGAGTTCGACGCGGAGACCGTCGCCGCACTCGTCCCCGGCATCGTCCAGAACGCCCGCCGGCTCGGAAGCACCGCCACCTGGGGCGACCTGGGCTTCGGCGTCCTCGAATTCGACCGCGGCCTTGCCATCCTCTCCGCCCTCGGCCCCGAATCCCTGCTCCTCGTGATGGTCAACGCCGGCACCAACGTCGGCGAACTCCTCCACGACCTCCGCACCCATCGGCCCGCGCTCCAGCAGTTGGGGTGAGGGGCATTCGGTAGAGGGCTATCAGCTATTGGTCAGAAGAGCTATCAGCTATCAGCTATCGGCTATCGGTAAGAAGAGCTATCAGCTATCGGCTATCGGCTATCAGCAGTACGGACAACAGCGACCTGCACATTCTGATAGCTTGCGGCTGATAGCTGATAGCTTCTGGCTGAGAGCTGATAGCTTCTGGCTGATAGCCGATAGCTGATAGCTGATAGCTCATAGCCGATAACTCCGACCAACCACCGATCTCGAAGGCCGAGCCTCCATGCCCACCTGGGCCATCATCCTCGCCGGCGGTGCCGGCACCCGCTTCTGGCCCCTGAGCACCCCCACCCGACCGAAGCAGCTCCTTCCCCTCGCAACGATGCGCCCACTGGCCCTTGAGGCGGTCGAACGCCTGGACGGGCTCGTCGACCGTGAACACATCCTCCTGGTGACCGGGTCGGCGCTCGCGGATCCCCTCCGCGAGGCGCTCCGGCTTCCGGTCGCGAACGTCCTGGTGGAGCCGCGCGCCGCCTCGACGGCACCGGCGCTCGCGTGGGCCACGATCGAAGCGGGTCGCCGGGATCCCGACGCCCGGGTGCTCTCAGTCCACGCCGATTGGGCCATCGGGGACGCGGTGGCGTTCCGCCGGACCGCGCAGCGCGCGCTCGATGTGGCGGCCACGCAGGACGTGCTGGTGACGGTCGGTGTGGTGCCGACCCGCCCCGAGACCGGGTTCGGTTACATCATTCCCGGTGCCGTGCTCGACGGCGACGCCACCCGGGTGGAAACATTCACCGAGAAGCCCGACTCGGCCGGCGCCCGGACCCTGATCGCCGAGGGCGCGGTGTGGAACAGCGGCCTCTTCGCGTGGACCGCCAGGAGGCTCCGCGCCGAACTGGAAGCGCACACGCCGGAACTCGCCCCCGCGCTCCCGCTCCTCGACCGCCGCGACGTGGTCGGGTTCTTCGCGGGGGTGACGCCGGTCTCGATCGACATCGGCGTGCTGGAACGCAGCGACCGGGTCGCGATGGTGCCGGGCAACTTCCCGTGGGACGATGTCGGCACCTGGGACGCCCTGCCGCGGGTGCGCGGCGGCGGCCCCGACGGGAACGTGTCCCACGGGCCGGTGTATCTCAACGGCGCGGAACGCTGCGTGGTCTGGTCCGACGGCGACCCGATCGTGGCCCACGGGATCAAGGACCTCGTGGTGGTGCACGCCAACGGCCGGATCCTGGTCGTCCCGCGCGCCCTGGCCGGCGAGCTCAAGGCCACGCTCGATGCATTGCCCAAGCACGTACGCGAGGTGGTGTGATGCCCCCGCTCTACCTTCTTGAACCACCGTCCCCCGCCCCGGCGTGGCTCCCCTTCGCGGGGGTCCGCCCGATCTCTGAACTCCGCGCCGGCGCGTGGCGCATCCGGGAGCGCTGGGAGGGGGCGCTGGAGAGCGAGTCGGTCGGGATCATCGGCGACCACGTCCAGGGCTTTTACGAATTCGACGAGCCGCCGGTGCGCCCGGCGGGGCCGATCGATGGACCGGCGGTCATCGCGGCAAGCTGGTTCGCGCCGAGCGGTACGCCGCCGGAGCTGGGCACTGACACGCGCCGGCTGGTCCACGACGGCGTCACCGTGGCGTGGATCGTCCCCGATGGCGCCCGCTGGGCCGGCCCCGCCGACGACGGGCCCGGGGCCGAGATCGACGGCCTCCTCCTCCACGGGACCTGGGACCTCATCACGGCCCTCGAGCACTTCCTCGTGGCCGATTGCACCGATGCGGTGGCGCAGCACCATCCGACGATACCCGATCACGTGATGATCCTCGGCGACCCGAGCGACCTGGTGACCCTCGAGGCCGACATCGAACCCGGGGTCGTGTTCGACGTCCGCCACGGCCCCATCGTGGTCGAGGCCGGTGCCGAGGTGCGGAGCGGAACCCGCATCGAAGGCCCCTGCTTCATCGGTCCCGGTGCCCGCGTGCTCGGCGGCTTCATCCGTCACAGTGTGCTCGGCCCCCGCTCGGTCGTTCGGGGCGAGGTGAGCACCAGCCTGTTCCTGGGCTATGCCAACAAGGCGCACGACGGCTTCGTCGGGCACTCGGTGCTGGGACACTGGGTCAACCTCGGCGCCGGTACCACTACGTCGAACCTCAAGAACACCTACGGCGAGGTACGGCTCGATCTCCCCGGTGGCAGGATCGACACCGGCCGCCAGCTCCTCGGTACCCTCCTCGGCGACCACGCCAAGGTCGCGATCGGTACGATGTTCACCACCGGCACCGTCGTCGGCGCGGGAGCGAACGTGTCCGGCGGGCTCGCACCACCGAAGTGGATCGCGCCGATGAGCTGGGGAAGCACCGGTGCCGAGCGGACCACCGAGGCCGGGTTCCTGGCCATCGCGGAACGGGTGCTGCCGCGGCGGGATGTGGAGTTCACCGTCGAACGGCGGGCCGCGCTCGAGGCGATGTACCGGCGCGTCACTGGCTGAGCGGTCGCATATCCTGGAATCACGAACGGCCCCCAACGAGGGGCCGTTCGCGTTCCACGGGTGATCCGGCGGGTCAGATCGGAAGGACCAGCCCGACCAGGAACGAAAGGCTCTGCTGCGAGAGCACGCTCGTCGAGTGATGAAGGAAGCCGTAGTTCATCTCCAGCCGGCCGGCAAGCCCCGACGTGACCCGGACGCGGGCACCGACGCCGAGCGTGGCACCAGCCCGCATCTCGCCGCTCACACCGGACCCGTCGAGATAGCTCACCTGTCCGCCGACCGCCGCGTACCAGATGCGGCCGAGGGCGTAATCGGCCCGGGCGCTCAGCAGCGCGCTGGAGAATCGGCTGCTGTTCTTCACCGAGATGCTGTGGTAGTCGAGCGCCGGTTCGATGGCCCACCGTCCCGACAACGGGATGATCGCGAAGAGGCTCGGAGGCGTGACGATACCCAGCGTGGTCAGCACGGCGCTTGACCCGATGAAGGGGGCGCTGAATGAGTATACCGTCCCCTGACCGGGGACATACGAATTGGTGTATCCGCCGGACATTCCGAGGGACATTTCCCAGTATGCCGGCGACGATCCGGCGCGGGACGAGGCCGGGCGCCGCTGGGCGGCCGCCGGGGAGGCCACCAGCAGCCCCGCGGCCACCAGCGTCAGGATGGTGCGCATGAGTCGTTCCTTTCGAATCCGCGGGGTGGTCACTTGATCCTCGTGGAGACGCCGAGCGAGATGCCGTACAGGTCGACCTTCGGCAACAGATTGCTCTTCGGCCTCCCGTTGTAGAACGCCTCCAGTCGCAGCCGCAACGCGCGGCCGGCCATGATGCGGTAGCCGGCCTTCGCCTGGTAGCCGCCGCCGGCATTTTCCGTGGTGCCTATGCGCACAAAGGAGAACGTCGCGCCCGCTCCGGCGTAGATGTGGGGAGTGAACGCGTAGTCGAGCGTCGTTCCCAATTCCCAGAACGTGGTGGCCCCCCCGAGACCGACGCTCACATCGGCCATCCCGACCTCCGGCGAGATCGCCAGCCGGGCGCCAACTGGGATCACCGCGAAGAGCGGCGCACGCCCGCTGAGACTCCCAAGATTTGGTGCCGTACCGGGGAGGTCCAGGAAATCGGCGGTATTGTTGCCGGGTTGGTCGAACTTGGCGTGCGTCCACCCGCCGCGAATGCCGATCTCCGGCTCCCACATCCGTTGTGCTGCGGCCGGCACCGCCCCAAGGCACGAGGCCGCCACCAGCACTGTCAGCCATCTGCGTTGTCCCACTGGCTCCTCCGGAGAAGTGAGTCGATCCGTATCCCGCCATGGACGGTGGGAGACGGTATCGCCGGCAGGGCCGCCACTCTGTGCGCTGCATCACACTTGCGGATGGCGTGCCGAACGCCTGCCGCCCCCCGTATCTTGCAAGCCCAGATGACCATCCTGCACTCCCTCGGCTCCGGGTCAAAAGGCAACTGCTTCGCGCTTGAGGAGGACGGCGTCATCCTCCTGCTCGACGCCGGGTTCAGCGCGCGCGAAATTGGGCGTCGCGCCGCCTTGACCGGGCTCGACCTCTCGCGCCTGTGTGCCATTGCGGTGACCCACGAGCACGGCGACCACGCCAGCGGGGCCGTCCAGCTCGCGCGGCAGCGGGGCGTGCCGATCATCGCCTCGCCGGGGACCTGGTCGGCGCTGCGGGGCGCCGACGGCATCCGGCACATCGCGCTCCGGGCGGGAGAGCCTGCCGAGGTCGGCGGATTTCGGATCGCGGCGGCGGCCACGAATCACGACGCGGCGGAACCGATGGCCCTCGCCGTCTGGGGGCATTCGGGCATTCGGATAGGGCTGGCGCACGACCTCGGCCGCCCCACCGCCGCCGTCCGCTACCTGCTCCGGGATCTCTCCGTGCTGGTGATCGAGGCCAATCACGATGAGATCCTGCTGCGGACCAGTGAGTATCCGGCGGCGGTGCGGCAGCGGATCGCCGGGGGCGGTGGCCACCTTTCCAATCGCGCCGCGGCCGAGTTGATCGAGGAGCTCGTTCACCCATACCTCGAGCATGTGGTGCTGGCCCACCTGAGCGAGCGCTGCAACACGCCCGAGGAAGCACGCGCGACCGTTGCCCCGTCACTCGCGCGAGCGAAGTTCCAGGGGACGTTGCATGTGGCGGGGCAGCACCAGGTGCTGCGAGTGGAACTGGGAAGGAGCTGATAGCTGATAGCTGCCAGCTGATAGCCTAGTGCTGGTAGCTGATAGCTGATCGAAGTTAGCCCTCGCTCACTCGGTATCCGGATCCGGCGGCACCGCCACACCCTCGGCGCGGGGGGTGGGAGGTCCCAGTCGCTTGAGCGTGATGGCGTCCTTCAGGTCACCCCCGGAAAGGGTGAGCTTGGGGCCCTTCACCTTGTAATCGTACTCCACCCATTCCCCGCCCAGTGCGAGCAGGATCTTTCCGGCTTTCTGGATGCGCCACCGGACCGTCTGGGTGCCGTAGCTGGCGCTGGAGTCGGGTCGGACGATGACGCTGTGAGGGCCGTCCTTGGTCCTGGTGATCGTCTGCCAGGTGCCGAGTATGCTCCCCTGCTGGGCCAACGCGGGACTCGCCGTGGCAAGGAGCAGGGTGATGAAGGCCAGACCCGAACGACGCATTCGTATCACTCCCGGCACGAGTACGGCCCAGCGGGGTTACGGACGGGCCCAGAGAAATATAGGGCACACCCGGGGGCGGTCGCACGAACGAAACAAGGGGCGCCGAAGCGCCCCCCGTCGTATGATCCTACGCGCCTGCGGCGGTGGAGTGACGGCGCAACTGCGCGCCGTCACTCCAGCCGATCTCAGTACATTCCGCCCATGCCGCCGCCCGGTGCGGGCGGCGCCGGCTTGTCTTCCTTCTTCTCGACCACCACGCACTCGGTGGTGAGGAGAAGGCCCGCAATCGACGCGGCGTTCTGCAGTGCCGTACGGGTGACCTTGGTCGGGTCGATGACGCCGGCCTTGACCAGGTCCTCGTAGGTGTCCGTGGCGGCGTTGTAGCCCAGGGTCTTGTCCTTGGACTCCTTGATCTTCGCCATCACGACCGCGCCCTCGACGCCCGCGTTCTGGGCGATCATCCGGAGCGGCTCTTCCGTGGCGCGCCGGATGATCTCGACGCCGATCTTCTCGTCCTCGGTGAGCCCCCGGATCTTGTCCAGGCCGCTCTGGGCGCGCAGCAGTGCCACGCCGCCCCCGGGGACGATCCCTTCCTCGACCGCGGCACGGGTCGCGTGCAGCGCATCCTCGACCCGGGCCTTCTTCTCCTTCATTTCGGTCTCGGTCGCGGCCCCGACGTGGATCACCGCCACCCCGCCGGCGAGCTTGGCCAGGCGCTCCTGCAGCTTCTCCCGGTCGTAATCGCTGGTGGTCTTGTCGATGGCGGCGCGGATCTCGCTGATCCGGCCCTGGATGTCCTCGCGCTTTCCCTTGCCGTCGACGAGGGTGGTGTTGTCCTTGTCGACCACAATGTGCTTGGCGCGTCCGAGGTCATTGAGCGCGGCGTTCTCGAGCTTGAAGCCGAGCTCCTCGGAGATGACCTTGCCGCCGGTGAGCTTGGCGACGTCGATCAGCATCTCCTTGCGGCGGTCGCCGAACCCCGGCGCCTTGACCGCGGCCACCTTGAGCGTGCCGCGCAGCTTGTTGACCACCAGCGTCGCGAGCGCCTCGCCCTCGATGTCCTCGGCGATGATGAGCAGGGGCTTCCCGGCCTGGGCGCTCTTCTCGAGCACTGGCAGGAGCTCCTTCATCGCGCTGATCTTCTTGTCGTGGATGAGGATGTAGGCGTCCTCGAGCACTGCTTCCATCTTCTCGGAGTCGGTCACGAAGTAGGGCGAGAGATAGCCCCGGTCGAACTGCATCCCGTCGACCGTCTTGAGCTCCGTCTCCAGGCCCTTGGCCTCCTCGACGGTGATGACGCCGTCCTTGCCCACCTTTTCCATCGCGTCGGCGATGAGCTTGCCGATCTCGGCGTCGTTGTTGGCCGAGATCGTGCCGACCTGCGCGATCTTCTCCTTCTTGTCCGACGTCGCGACCGAGAAGCCCTTGAGCTCCGTCACGATGGCCTCGACGGCGCGGTCGATCCCGCGCTTGAGCTCCATCGGGTTGGCCCCGGCGGTCACGTTCTTCAAGCCCTCGCGAAAGATCGCCTGGGCCAGGACCGTGGCGGTCGTGGTGCCGTCGCCGGCGAGGTCGGAGGTCTTGGTCGCCACCTCCTTGACCATCTGGGCGCCCATGTTCTCGATCGGGTCGGCGAGCTCGATCTCCTTGGCGACGGTGACGCCGTCCTTGGTGACCGTGGGCGAGCCGAACTTCTTGTCGATGACCACGTTCCGGCCCTTGGGCCCGAGGGTGACCTTCACCGCATCGGCCAGGGCGTCGACGCCCCGCTTGAGCTTGGCGCGGGCATCGGTGTTGAACATCAGTTCCTTGGCAGCCATTGCTGGATTTCCTCTGTCAGTCGGTCAGGGTATCAGCCGATCTTCGCCATCACGTCGGACGCCTTGATGATGATGACCTCGTCACCATCCACCGAATACGGCGTGCCGCTGTACTTCCCGTAGATCACCTTGTCGCCGACCTTGAGGTCGAGCGGCACCCGCTGGCCCTTCTCCACCCGTCCCGGGCCCACCGCCAGCACCTCTCCCTGGGTCGGCTTTTCCTTGGCGGTGTCGGGGATGTAGAGCCCCCCCCGCATCGTCTCAGCCTCGTCGTCCGGGAAGATCACGACCCGGTCCTCGAGTGGCTGGAGCTTCAGCTTCGGCTTCGACTTGCCGGACATCCTGCCCTCCAAAACGTGACGGTAAGTGATTGAAAAAACAGCGCCTTAGCACTCATGGCACCAGAGTGCCAACCGAAGGAACAATAAGCCACCACCCGGTGAAGTCAACCGGACGATGCAACGAGCACTCTAGCAAGTAGAGTGCCAATGATCTTCGGTCAGAATGGCAGGGTTTGGTGCGAGACGCTACGTGTTAGGCGCTAGGTGTCAGGTACTAGGTGTGACCGGATCGATGGCGAGTTCCGAGATGCATTTTCGCGTTCGAATGGTTGCCAGCGCGCCTCGTCACACCTAGTACCTAGGACCTAGCACCTAGTACCTAGCACCTAGAGATCAAACCTCAACTCCATCCCGACATAAGCAGTCTGCTGCGTGTAGAACTGGCGCTGGGTGCTGGGGCCATCATATCCGATGACCGACACGCTGAGCCGGCGCCACCCCTCCCCGGCGTCGGGAAAGGAGATTCCGACGCGCGCCGACTTCCCCACCCGCCAATCACTCTCCGCCGCCCCATCCAGGAACACCCCACCCACCAGCTGGCTCCGCTGACCCAGGAACTGGAAGGTCGGGCCCTTGTAGTCGACTCCGGTGCTCACCCCTCCCTTGGGAAGGTGCAGCTCGTCGCTGTAGGCGTAATGCACCCCGGCGGCCAGGCGCCACGGGCCGGTCGAGTAGAACGCCCAGCCGTTCAGCGTCATCTGGGTCCAGTCGACCCGGTTCGCGAGCGCGGAATCGGCCGCGAAGACCTGCGCGTATTCATCCCCGAGATGGCTGGACTCGTGCAGGACCTCCCCCACCAGCGTCCACTTGCTCGAGAGCATGAACTGGCCGTTGAGGCCGACCAGCCAGTCGTCGCTGATCTGTGAGGTCTTCGGATCGTCCATCCGGTAGTGGGCCACCACGGCGGCCCCGAATCCCAGGGTGATGGGGAGCGGTCCTCGGCGGAACGCATACACCGGGAAATTCTCCCCTTCCACCACTTCGGCCTCGGTGCCGGGCCCGAACCGATCATCGGCGGTGCTGACGTGGAGGTACCGCCCGGCGAACCCCCACGTCCGCGGGGAGGCCCAGGGCAGCTCGAATCGGGGGGCATCGGGAAAGATCCGTCCCTGGGCCGCCACGGGAGCGGCGAAGACGATGGCGCCGAACGCCACGATGAGAGGGCGGGGCCTGATCAAGGGATGGGTGCGCATAGGACGGCGAATATAGCGGAAGACGACGCCAGTGGCGGCACTCCCGGAACTTTGCAGGCGCCCTCGCCGTTGTGGAAGGAGTGCCGCGACCGGCGTCTGAACGCTGAGACCTCTGGAGCGCATCGACGTGCTGATCCCGCTGCTGGCAGTCCTGGTCAGTGCCGCCCCGCCTTCGACCCCACCCGCCGACAGCGGTGTGCGGGTGGAGGTCGATTCGGGCCGGGATGAGGTATCGATCATCGTCGGGCCGTTCGACCTGACGCCGATGCCACCGGGGGGGATGGCGATGATGCACACCGTGGTCCAGCCGGTGCTGCGATTCCGGTGGCCGGTCGACGGTTGGCTGCGGGGTGCGCGGTTGGTCATCACCGATGCCGACGGACACCCGCTCGACCAGCGCCTGGTGCACCACTTGAACCTCATCAACTTCTCCCGCCGCCAGCTCATCTACCCGCTGTACGAACGACTCCTCGCCCTCGGCGAGGAGACCGGGAACATCATGCTTCCCCGCACCGTCGGGGTCCCGGTCTCCGCCGGCACACCGATGGGAATCGTGGTCATGTGGGACGACCGGACCGGCGCCCCCATCCGCGGCGTCCGGGCCCGGCTGGTGCTCGCGTGGACCCCCGCCGCACAGCTCCCTCGACCGGTGGACGTGTTCCCGGTGTACCTCGATGTGCACGATCCGGTCGGCCGCACCGCCGCCTTCGACCTCCCGCCCGGCCGCACCTCGTTCCAGGCCGACTACACTCTCCCCATCAGCGGCCGGATCGTCGCGGCGGGGGGGCACATCCACGACTACGGCACCGGCATCTCGCTCGATGATGTCACCGCCGGCCGGCCGCGCACTCTGCTCCACCTCGGCACCCGCCTCGATCGGGCCGGTCACATCGAGTCGATCGACCGCCGCTACCCGGGGATCGCGGGAGCCGGGATCCGCCTGACGGCCGGCCACCGCTATCGGATCACCGGCACCTACGACAACCCGACCGGCGAGATCATCAGGGATGGAGCCATGGTCCACCTGATATATCTTTTTACCCCGGACCGAACCGCCGACTGGCCTTCGATGGCCAGCGCCGACTCGGGCCTGGCCGCCGACCTGGCCTGGCTCGACCGGCCCGGTCCGGCCAGGAGGGCGTCGACGCCTGCCGGAATGGGCGCGATGCCCCGTAACGGCGGAGATCGCTGAGCGCCACAACGCGCCCGACTCCACATTCACCCGTACCAGGAAACACCGCACCCATGCTTGTCCCCCTGCTCTTCGTCCTGACCGCCCTGCAGGTCCCCGCCCCCGGCACGGTGAGGGTGACCATCGACTCGGCTCATCACGATGTCGTCGTGACGGCCGGCCCCTATGACCTCCCCGAGGCGATGCCGGGGATGAGTCACTCCGAGATGGAGCATATGGCCGAGGCGGAGACCGAGCTCAAGCGCTTCAAATGGCCCGTCGACGGCTGGTTCCGCGGCTTCGCACTCGAGGTGCACGATGGCAACGGGAAGTCCCTGTCCCGACGGCTCCTGCACCACATGATCATGATCGACTTCGACCGGCGCCAGCTTTACTACCCCGCGTATGAACGCCTGATGGGCGCCGGTCAGGAGACCGCCGACGTGATGGTCCCGGCAAGCATCGGCGTGCCGATGCATTCGGGGATGCACCTGGGGATGTACCTGATGTGGCACAACGAGACCGGCACCGACATCAAGGGTGCCTACCTCGTGCTCCGGCTGCATTACGCCCCGAAGAACCAGATGCCCCGCCCGGTCGACGCCATGCCGGTGTACATGGATGTGAACCTGACCGTCGGCGGCGACAACGTCTTCGACCTTCCGCCCGGCGTCACCGAAAAGAGCCACGATTTCGTCCAGCCGATCGGCGGGCACCTGATCGCGGTCGGCGGGCACCTGCACGATTTCGGCCTCCTGGTACGGCTGACCGACGTGCGCTCGGGCAAGACGATGGTCGAGCTCGACGCCGAACGTCAACCCAACGGCGACGTGACGGGCCTCCCGCGCAAGCTCTTCGGCGTGAGCGGCAGCGGGCTGCGCCTCGTGGCGGGGCGCACCTATCGGGTCACCGGCAAGTACGACAACCTGACCCACGCGCTCATCAAGGACGGCGCGATGGCGCATATCGTCGGGCTCTTCACCCCCGACGACATCCGGCAGTGGCCCGCGCTCGACATCAACGACCCCGGCACCAAGGCCGACCTGGCCGACCTCGAATCACTCGGCAAGGCCAGCGGCGGGATGCGGATGGCGCCGATGAACCATATGAAGGACTGATGCGGTGAAGAGTGAGAAGTGAGAAGTAAGAAGTAAGAAGGGAGAAGTAAGAAGTGAGAAGTGAAAAGTGACAAGCGAAGAGTGAACAGGGGGCTCCGGTGTCGATCGGGCCCCCTGTTCACTCTTCACTGTTTACTGTTCACTTCAATTCACGATCCTCCGCGCCCCCACCCACCGCCGCCACCACCAGCGCCCGTAGGGGTCGTCGTTGCTCAGCACGCTCATCTGCACGCCACCGTTGGCGCTGTGAATGATCTTGCCGTCGCCGACGTACAGGGCCACGTGGGTCACGAAGGTGCCGCTGTTCGAGAAGGTGAGGATATCGCCCGGCGCCAGGGCGTCGAGGCGTTTCGGCACCTCCGTGCCCATCCGCGCCTGGTCACGGCTCACCCGCGGCAGCTGGATGCCGTGCTGTGCATACGCCCATTGGATGAGACCCGAGCAATCGAACCCGCCCCCGTCCTTGCCGGTGCCCCCCCAGGTGTACGGTGTGCCCATCGCACTCGTGGCGGTGGCCACGACGCCCGCCACCAGCTCAGCCTTGTCGCCCCCCAACCCCTTCTTCTCCGCCAGCGACACCACTTCCGGCGAACCCGGCGGGGTCGCGTGCCGCACGGTGGTGTACGATGGCTGGTCCGGCGGCCGTCCGACGCCGAAGTGGAGACCCAGCCCGAGCGAGAACTCGAGTCCGGTGTGGTGATTGGGCTCAAGCACCCGATAGCGGCCCTCCCCCCGGAGCGACAACCATCGGAACGGCACCACTTCGTACCCGACCCCCGCCGACCAGCTGTTCCACCAATCGCCGCCGTTGCCCCGGGCCACGCCGCCGCTGAAGCCTCCGACCAGATAGGGGCCGGGGCGCCCTCCTTCGAACGCCGTCAGGTCGGCGCCGATGCCATAGAGGTCAGGACCGCCACCACCCTGCCACATCCGTGTGCCGTACAGGCGGAGTTGCGTCGGGCCCAACAGTTCCCGGGAGAACCCGATGCGCCAGGTCTGGCGAGTGCCCGACGTGAGCAGGTAGCCCGCGTCGCCGGAGATCCCCTGCGCCGGGAGTGCGGCGGCGATCAGGAAGGAGCTCGCGGCCAACACCCCGCTCGCACGACCGATCAACGTCTCCGCTCCGCGGTCGGGATCCCGGTCGCCAGCGCGATCCGATACCGCTCGGTGGGCGCGCAGTGGACCCAGATGTCGGCGCGGATGGTCGAATCATCGAGCTGGACCGGCGCCGCGCCGGTATAGAGGAGCGGCACCCCGACCTTGCTGCCGTCCCGATGCCGGATCTCGAGCGTCCGCTCCAAGCACGCCTGTCCGTCGCGGGCGGTATCGCCCCTGGCATAGGTGAACCAGACCTCCCCGCCGCCCCGGGTGCGGAGCGCCAGCGAATCGGCGGGGGCGGGTGGAGTGGAAGGCGGTGCTGCCGCGCGGGGCGCCGACCCCTGGCGTTGCCCACAGGCCGCGACCAGCAGAGCCCCCAGGGCGATCCACCGCATCACGCGGCCCCCGGGGGCGACGACTCGTCGAGTGGAGGGAGCATCGACCGGTCGATGTGGAGTGCGCGGGAGAGCCGGGGTCGATGCTGGAGGTATCGGATCCAGAAATGGGTGCCGACGAATCCCGTCACGGCGCCGCAGGCAACGGTCAGGATCAGGCCGGCCACCGGGCTCGTGACCCATTCCGACAGCAGCGTCCCGAGCTCGGCCCCAAAAAAAGAGGCCGCTGACGCCACGAGCGGCGTCAGCAGCCAACCGAGCCCCTGCAGGAGGAGCCGGATCGGGTGCATCCGACCTCAGGCGCGCTTGGGCGCGAGGGCCGTGGTGAGGACCGTGAGCGCGAGCCCCGGGATGAACGCGACCGCGAAGGTCGGCATCGACCACTCCGCGGCGGGAAAATGGATCAGGTTGCCGATGACGCCGAGGAGGAGTGCGTAGGCGACGCTCAGGATCATCACCATCGCGGGCCGGGCCACACCGCGCCGGACCGCCTGGTTGGACTGCGCGAACGCGCCGAGCCAGCACAGGTAGGTGCCGAGCATCCACCAGACCGGGTGCCACCACCAGTTCGATCCGCCACCGATCGCGCGCCAGCGGTCGGTGTAGGTACCGATGTTCTGGAGCAGCGCCACATCCAGCATCATGTAGATGAACGTGGCCCCGAGACCGATGGCCGCAGCACCAGCGATCCCCTCCACCGTGCGGGGATTGGTCCAGATGCCGGGCAGGAGCACGAGACCGCTCAGGCCGGCCAGCAGGACGACCGTCTCGAGCACGGTCATCAGGGTACCGTCGGTGAAGCGGGAGACGAGCGAGAAGACGAACACCGTAGCGGCGGTCAGGAACCCGATCTTGACCGCACCACGGAGAAGGGAGCGGATGTCAGTGTGATCGACCGTCATGGACGCCTGGGCCACCGCGTTCATGGCTGCTCCAATTGAGGTTGGGATGGACTGAGTATAACGAGGACCACGGGCGCCGAGCTAGGTCCCCCACGCGATCGCCACCACCACGTCGGTCACGGCCCACGCGCCGAGCGCCAGGTACATCCCGCGCTGGTGGAGCGCGGTGGTCATCGACGGATGGCGCCGGGCCCACGGCACCAGCACCCCGAGCCAGGCGGCGAGTGCCAGCCCGAGGCCCGCCACCCGGAGGGCGGTGGCCTGGTCGAGGAGCAGGAGCGACCAGCCGAAGAGCGCAAATGCCGCGACTGCGGACCCGACGGCCAATCGGAGGCTCCGACCGACCCCGAGCCGGATGACCAGGGTGCGATCCCCGCGACGGGTGTCCTCGTCGACCTGATAGATCTGCGTGAGCGGATAGAGTGCTGCAAAGAGCGGACAGAAGCCCAGGAGCGCGAGCGCGTGGGGCAGGTCGAGTGCGCGCCCGGTGCTGGCCCACCCCGCGAACGGCGTGAAGGTCCCGAACCCCCACATGTTGATGACCCAATCGGCGCCGGGCACCGACTTGAACCGGAACGGCGGCACCGAGTAGAGCACCGACATCGCAAAGCAGGCCGCGTACACGGCACGGAAGGCCGGCGGGAGCTGGAACGCGAGGACCTGACCCAGCGCCATCAAGCCGAGGCCCCAGCCAAAGAGATGTCTGGGGGGCGCCGGCGGTGCACGCAGGTAGGCGATATCGCCGTCGTCGCGGTCGAAGGCCGAATTGATGGCGAGCGTGCCGCCGTTCAGGCACACCACCCAGAGCAGCAGGCCGAGGAGCGCAGGGGCGCGCGCGACCCCGGCCGCGGCGCCCGCAAGCCCCACCGCGAGCAGGTACCCGAGGAGCGTGTGGGCCGCCATGATCGGCCACTCGACCGGGCGGAGATGGAGCAGGTATGGTGCGGCGGGACCGAAGAGCGCGTAGGCCCAGCGATGCCGCGGCTCGGCGCCCGAGGTCATCCGCCGACCTTCAGGTGGCGGGCGGCGAGGTAGAGGCCGTGGAGGGTGAGGTCGGGGGCCGTGACCTCGATGGTCCGGCAGAGCGGCGCCACCAACGACGCGAGCCCCCCGGTGGCCACCACCTTCGGCCGCTTCTTGCCGGGCCACTCCCGCACGATGCGTTCGACGATCCCGTCCACCGCGTCGGCGGTACCGAAGAGCACGCCGGCCTGGATGCACTCCTCGGTGCGCCGCCCGATGACGTGCGCCGGGCGCTCGAGCTCGGTGGCGGGAAGCTTGGCGGCGCGCCGGGTGAGCTGGTCGGACGACGTGCGGAGCCCCGGCATGATGACGCCGCCGATGAACCGACCGTCGGCGGTGATGCAGTCGAACGTGGTGGCGGTCCCGAAATCGACCACGACGGTGTCAACGCGATACAGGTCGACGGCGGCGAGGGTGTTGACGATCCGGTCGGCGCCGACGGTGAGGGGCTCGTCGACATCGAGAGTGACCGGGAGCTTGGACCGGGCGTCCACCGCCACGGCACGCTGCCCGACGATCGCCTCGATCCCGCGGATCAAGGCCTGGGTGACCCCCGGCGCCACCGACGCGTGACAGACCCCGGTGATCTCGTTGGGCGAACGCCCGGCCTGCAACAGGAAGGCCAGGAGTGCCGCACCCCATTCGTCGGGGGTGCGATCGGGGTTGGTGGTGAGACGCCACCGTCCCGCGAGCGTGTCACCGTCGAAGAGGCCGAGGGTGATCTCGGTATTGCCGATGTCGAGGACGAGGAGCATGGGAGTCGTGAGCTATGAGCTGTGAGTCGTGAGTCGTGAGCTGTGAGCTATGAGTCGTGAGCTGTGAGCTGTGAGTCGTGAGAGGTGCGTGGTGCGTCGAAGGTGTTGAAACCTCTTCATCTTACATTCGTGCCCTAAGCCCTAAGCCCTAAGCCCTAAGCCCTAAGCCCTAAGCCCTAAGCCCTAAGCCCTAAGCCCTAAGACCTTCCCTCCAACACCACCGTCCCCCCGCGCGCGACCTGAACGTTCCCATCCTCGGCGCGCACCTGCAAGGTCCCGTCGGCCAGCACTTCTCCGGCGATCCCTACGATCGGCTCGAGCAGCCGCCGACCGCGCAGCCAGTTCCGCCTGCCAAACTCGTCGACTTCCGCCAAGCTCAGTTGTCCCGCGGCGAGGTCCACGCCCGCGATCGCCGTGCGCACCGGCTCGGCCAGGGCGTCGGGGGTGAGTTGCGGATCGTGGTCGCCGAGCCGCGCCGCAGTCCCCCGGACCTCGTCCGGGATCGGATTGGCCACGTTGATGCCGACCCCCACCGTGATCCACCCGAGTCGCTCGCCGCGCCAACGCGCTTCACACAGCACGCCGGCAAGTTTCCTGTCACCCAGGATCAGGTCGTTCGGCCACTTGAGCCCGATCGGTGGAACCTTTCCCGCGGCTTCCAGCGCCCGCGCGACCGCGAGCCCGACCCGGAGGCTCAGCACGTCGACCGCAGTGGCGTCCTCGGGCCGCAGCAGCACGCTGAGCCAGAGCCCCCCCGGTGGCGCCTGCCACGCCCGGCCGCGGGTCCCCCGGGCGCTCACCTGCTCCACCGCCACGATGGCGCTGCCGTGCGGAGCGCCCTCCTCCCCGAGCTGGTGCACCAGGTCCTGGGTCGAGGCGACCTGCGCGAGCCGGGTGAGGCGGCCGACGGTCGGCGCGGCGCCCACGCCTAACGATAGAACCAAAGCAGGAAGGCCGCGAACGCGATCCGGTACCAGGCGAACACCGCAAAGCTGTGGCCCGACACATAGCGCAGGAAGGCCTTCACCACGACGACCGCCGACAGGAATGCCGTCACGAACCCGACGACAAACGGCATCACGTCGGCGGCGCCGAGGATGTGCCGCCCCTGCCACAATTCGTAAAGGGTCGCGGCGAACATCACGGGGATGGCCAGGAAGAACGAGAACTCGGTCGCGGCGGTCCGGGTGAGGCCGAGCGAGTAGCCACCGAGGATCGTCGCGGCGGAACGGGACGTGCCGGGGACGAGCGACAGCACCTGTGCCAGGCCGATGCCGAGCGACTCGCGCGTGGGCACGGCGGTGGCGTCGGTGAGGTGGGCCATCCGGTGGAAGCGTTCGATCACGAGGATCAGGACGCCGCCCACCAGCAGCGCCCAGGCCACCACCTGGGGCGTGAAGAGGTGCGCGGTGATCCAGTGATGGAGGGCGAGGCCGACGATCGCGGCCGGAAGAAACGCGATCAGGAGCGAGGTGGCGAAGGCGTTGCTCGCCGGGGCCTGGCCGATCCCCCGTGCGTCCGCCCACAAGCGGGTGCGGTAGATCCACACGATGGCGAGGATGGCGCCGAGCTGGATGAAGATCTCAAAGACCTTGGCGTTCTCGCCGGTCCAGCCGAGCCAATCGCCGACGACGATGAGGTGTCCGGTGGAGGAGATCGGCAGGAACTCGGTGATCCCTTCCACGACGCCCAGGATCGCGGCCTTGATGGCGAGCGGCAGCGCGGTCACCCCAGCACCTCACGATAGACCGCCTCATACTGCGGCACGACCGCGTCGGCGGAGAACTGGCCGGCGCGCGCGATGGCGGCGGTGCGCATCGCGGCCAGGCGCTCGGGAGACCGGAGGAGGTCGACCGCACGCCGCCCCATCGCCTCGACCGACCCGGGCGGCTCGAGGATCCCGTTCACATCATCCTCCACCACCTCCGGCACGCCGCCGGCCCGGCTGGCGATGACCGGCGCGCCGCAGGCCATCGCCTCGAGCGCCGCCAGCCCGAACGACTCGGTCTGGCTCGGCAGGATGAAGAGGTCCGAGGCCTGCAGGATCTCCGCCACCGTATCGAGCCGGCCGAAGAACCGCACATCCTTGGCCACGTCGAGCGCCCGCGCCTCGACCTCGGCATCCTCCCGTTCGGGGCCGTCGCCCACCATCAGCAAGGTGGCCGGCATCGCCTTCTGGATCCGGGCAAAGACCCGCACCACGTCCTTGACGCGCTTCACTTCCCGGAAGTTGGAGATGTGGGTGATGATCCGGTGCCCGGCCGGCGCAAGCTCGGCGCGCGCGTGTCCATCGCCGGGGCGATACTCGGCCAGGTTCACGAAGTTGGGGATGACACGGATGTCGCTGGCGCCGCAGCCGAAGGCGCGGTAGGTCTCGTCCCGGAGGTCGGCGGAGACGGCGGTGACCCGGTCGGAGTGCTCGATCGAGAACTTGGTGATCTCGAAGAAGATCGATTCCTGCCCCACCAGCGTGATGTCGGTGCCGTGCAAGGTCGTGACGACCTTGATCGGATGGGTGCGGGCCAGCATCTCACGCGCGATCCACGCCGTGGTGGCGTGGGGAATGGCATAGTGGACGTGGAGCACGTCCAGCCGCTCCCGCAGTGCCACTTCATATTGCTTGGAGGCGAGCGCCAGGGTGTACGGGAAGTGCGTGAACAGCGGGTAATTCCCGATCCGGGTCTCGACCTCGTGGTAGGTGACCCGTTCGTGGTACCCTCGGAGCCGGAACGGCGCCGCATCGGTGATGAAATGGACCTCGTGCCCCCGCTTGGCGAGCTCGATGCCGAGCTCGGTGGCAAGGGCGCCGGAGCCGCCGTAGGTGGGGTAGCAGGTGATGCCGATGCGCATGGGTGAAGTGTATTCGGTTCGGGACGGGGGGAGTAGAGAGCTTGGAGTCTGGAGCTTGGAGTCTGGAGCTTGGAGTCTGGAGTTTGGAGGCTGGAGCGGGGAGGCCGGCGCAGTACGCTCCTAGCTCCCAGCTCCAAGCTCCCAGCTCTCAGCTCCCATCTCCCAGCTCTTCACGATCACGCTCGCAAGCTCCTCCGGCGGCCGCACGCTGTCGAGCGCCAGCACCGGCCCGGAAAGCTGGTGGCGGAACCAGGTCTCCTGCCGTTTGGCGTATTGCCGCGTGGCGACGGTAATGGCCTCGGCGACCGATCCCCTGGGGCGCCCACCGTGGAGGTACTCGACCGCCTCCTTGAGTCCCACGCCGTCGAGGCCGGCGCCGTGCGCCGGGGCCCCGTCGGCGAGCACCGATGCCACCTCCTCGATCAGGCCCCGACGCACCATCGCTTCCGCCCGCGCGGCGATCCGCTGGTGCAGCACCGGACGTGGTGCCGTCAGGGCGATGTACCACGGGGTGATCGATCCGCGTTGCTTGGCCGCGCCCTGCCAATGGCTGAGCGGCCTGCCGGTGAGGAGCGCGACTTCGATGGTACGGGTCGCGCGCTGGCGTCCCCCGCCCCGGAACGCCGGATCGAGGCGACCCGCCCAGCGTACCAGTTCCAGCGCATCGTGCCCTTCGAGCCACGCGCCGAGTGCGCGCCGGCGTTCCCCATCGAGGGGCGGCTCGTGGAAGAGCCCCTCGACGAGGGCACGGATGTACAGTCCCGTCCCACCGACCACCACCGGCATCCGCCCCCGTGCGGTGATGTCGGCGATCCATCCGGTGGCATCCCGCGCAAAGCGGCCGGCACTGTAGCGATGTCCCGGCTCGATCAGGTCGAGGCCGTGGTGCGGCACCCGGGCCTGCTCCTTCCGGGTGGGCTTGGCGGTGCCGATGTCGAGCCGCCGGTACACCTGGCGGGAGTCGGCCGATACGACCTCGAGGGGCCAGTGCGCCGCGAGGGCCAGCGCCGTGGCGGTCTTGCCTACGGCGGTCGGGCCGACGATGACAGGAACGCGGAGCTTAGCGGCGGCCAAAGCGGCGCTCCAGCTCCTCGAGCGGAAGCTGCACGATGGTCGACCGGCCGTGGACATCGTGGGGCGGGAGCGTGGTGGCCATCAGCCGTGCCAGGAGCTCGCGCATCTCTCGCTCGTCGAGGCGCTGTCCGCCCTTCACCGCGGCGCGACAGGCATAGGTGGCCACGAAGCGCTCGATCGGGTTGGCCCAGCCGCCGAACCGGCCCCGCGCCAGGTCGGCCACGACCTCGCGGAAACAGGCCATCGCATCGAACCGCCGATGCGGCGCCGGCACGCCGTGCACGGCGACGGTGCGGCCCCCGAACGGCTCCACCTCGAACCCGATCCGGGTCAGGACATCCCGATGGGTCTCGACGACATCCAGCTCCTCATCGGTCAGGTCGACGGTGAACGGCAACAACAGGCGCTGGGCCGAGATCCCGCCCTGCTCGATGTCACCCATCACCTGTTCATACAGCACCCGTTCGTGGGCCGAATGCTGGTCGACAATGACCAGCGCCTCCGGGGTCTCGTACGCGATGTAGGTGTCGAAGAGCTGGGTGAGCGGGCCGGCGAACGACGCCTGATCCCGCCCGCTGACCGGCGACTCAGGCAGGAGCGGCGTGGCCGCCTCGGAAGTTTCCGGCGCCGGGAGCGCGATCTCCGCGGTGCCGGCCCATACCTCCCCGCTCCCGGAGGGTCGGGTCGGCGCCGGGATGGGACGCCATTCCCCCAATGGCGCCGCGGCGAGCAGGTCGCCCAGGGCGTGGCGCACCGCCTCCTCCACCCCGCGCTCCACGGCGACCCGGTTGAGAAACCGGACCTCGAGTTTGGCGGGATGGACGTTCACGTCGACTTCGCCGGCGGGTACGTCGAGCGCAAGGAAGACCGACGGACGATCCCCCGGGTGGATGGCGGACCGATATCCTGCCTCCGCGGCACGCACCAGGAAGTTGTCGCGGAAGGGGCGCCCGTTCACCAGCAACTGGGTGCGGCGTCCGGTGGGCTGGGCATCCCCGGGGCGCTGGATGAACCCCTCCACCCGCACCGACCCGGCGGCATACGACACCGGTACGAGGGTACCCGCCAGGTCGGCGCCCCAGACTGCGGCCAGGCGCTCGCCCAGGGGCTGGCCGGCGGGGAGCACCAGTCTGGTGCGCTCATCGGCCACCAATTCAAAGCCCACCGTCGGATGCGCGAGCGCCAGCACCGCCACCGCGTCGAACGACACACGTGATTCGCTGGAGACCGATCGGAGGAATTTCCGGCGCGCCGGCGTATTGAAGAAGAGTGCACGCACCGCCACCGTGGTCCCCGCCTGGCGGGCGACATCCTTCACCTGCTCGATCCGTCCTCCCGTGACCGCGACCTCGGTGCCAGCGCCCTCGGCCTCTGCGGTGATGAGGGTCAGGCGCGACACCGAGGCGATCGCGGGGAGCGCCTCACCCCGGAACCCGAAGGACCCGACACCGACCAGGTCGCCGGCGCTGCGGATCTTGCTGGTGGCGTGCCGGTCGAGTGCGAGGAGCGCATCCTCCCGCCCCATCCCCGAACCGTCGTCGCTCACACGCACCAACGTCTTCCCGCCGTTCTCCAACTCGACCCGGACGTGGCTCGCTCCCGCGTCGATGGCGTTCTCGACCAGCTCCTTCACCACCGACGCCGGGCGCTCGACCACTTCGCCGGCGGCGATCTGGTCGGCAACGGTGCTGGGGAGGATCTGGATGCGACGTGCCAAGGGGAGATCGCGGATGAGTACGGGAAGAGAAACGAGAGAAGAGAGAAGAGAGACGAGAGACCAGAGTCGAGAAGTGCGACCGTGCGCCTGTGCGACCGTGCGACCGTGCGCCTGTAATCTACTCCCGCACCCACGCCACCTGGTCATTCGCGATCCAGCCGACCTCACCGGTCGCGGCGCGGACCAGGGCCCAGCCGGGACGGC
>DASSGV010000113.1:0-11764 GCA_035693225.1 Gemmatimonadales bacterium
GCGCCGGCGTTGTTTCGTACGGCGTGAGCTCGTACGGATATGACATGCGCGTCGCGAGCGAATTCAGGATTTTCACTAACGTCCTCAACTCTATCGTCGATCCCAAGGAGTTCGATCCCAATTCGTTTGTCGAGTTCAATGGTGACGTGTGCATAGTGCCGCCCAACTCGTTCGCGCTCGCCAGATCAGTGGAGTATTTCCGGATTCCGCGCAATGTGGTGACGATAACCGTCGGCAAGTCGACGTACGCGCGATGCGGAATCATCACCAACGTCACGCCGTTCGAGCCGGAGTGGGAAGGCCACGTGACGCTCGAGATCTCCAACACTACACCCTTGCCGGCCAAGATCTACGCCAACGAGGGGATCTGCCAGGTGCTCTTTTTCGAGGCCGACGCCGATGACGTCTGTGCCACGAGCTACAAGGACAAGGCCGGCAAGTACCAGGGCCAGCTCGGCGTGACACTTCCCCGCTTGTAGGGCCGTACAGCGAACACGGTGCGCCGACAGGTCCCACGCCGGCGCCCGTTCGCTCCGTTCACCCTGATCCGTCCAAGTCACCACCTTCTCATCTTGTGAGCCACCCCTCATGCGCAAACTCCTGACCCCCGTGCTCCTGATCGCGCTCCCCGCGATGCTTGGCGCCCAGCAGCCTGCGGCCCCGACGCCGCCGCCGCCGCCGGTCGTGGCGCATCCCCAGCAACCGACGCTGCCGCCGATGCGCACCCCGACCGCCGACACCGGCATCTTCGCGCATCTGGACCTCCGGCCCGGCAACGACGTCCGGCTCGCCGATGGCCGGCCCGGCCCCAAGTACTGGCAGCAGCGGGCGGACTACGACATCCGCGCCACCCTCGATACCGGGGCCAAGACCATCAAGGGCACCGTCCGCATCACCTACACCAACCACTCTCCGGCCGCGCTCGACCACCTCTACCTCCAGCTTGATCAGAACCTGTTCCGGCAGGGGAGCGTGGGTTCGATGATGTTCCCGGCCGGCTCCCGCTTCGGTACCCGCGGGTTCGATGGCGGCTTCGAGCTGGCATCGATCACGCAGGAATCGGCGGTCCGGGGCCGCGCCAAGGGCAAGGCAGCGACCAAGAAGCTCACCGGCCGGACCGACGACACGATGTTGTTCCTGCCGCTGGCCGATCCGGTCGCCCCGGGACAGTCGACGGTCATCGCCATCGACTACTCGTTCAACATCCCGGAGCACGGCGCCGACCGGATGGGGTATGATGGCCCGCTCTTCGAACTGGCGCAGTGGTATCCGCGGATGGCGGTGTACGACGACGTCCGCGGCTGGAACACCGACCAATACCTTGGTCAGGGCGAGTTCTACCTCGAGTACGGCGACTTCACCTACGAGGTGACGGTCCCCGCCGGGTACATCGTCGCCGGGACCGGCGTGGTCCAGAACCCCGCCGAGGTCTACACCGCCACCGAGCGCGCCCGGCTGGCGCTCGCGGCCAAGAGCGACACCACGATCCACATCGTGACCGAGGCCGACTTGACGAGCGGCGCCGCCCGCCCCAGGAAGG
Source organism: Gemmatimonadales bacterium (assembly GCA_035693225.1). Lineage (GTDB taxonomy): Bacteria > Gemmatimonadota > Gemmatimonadetes > Gemmatimonadales > GWC2-71-9 > CAMLHU01. The sequence goes on from DASSGV010000113.1 coordinate 1,541, forward strand.
ACGGGATGCTCACCTGGCGCTTCAAGGCCCAGAACGTGCGCGATGTGGCGTGGGCCGGATCGCCGGACTACCTCTGGGACGGATCGAACTACGACGGGCACTTCGCGTTCGCGTACTACCGGCCCGGTGCGGCGTCGAGCTGGTCGGAGGCCGCCAAGATGAGCCGCTTCTCGATCAAGGAGTACAGCGAGCGCTGGCTCCCCTACCCCTACCCGCACATCTCGGCGGTCGAGGGCCCGATCAGCGGGATGGAGTATCCGATGGTCGCGATGGAAGCGCCGAACATCAAGGGCGAGCGCGGACTCCAGACCCAGCAGGACGCCCTCAATTCGCTGTACAACGTGATCACCCACGAGATCGGGCACATGTGGTACCCGATGACCGTCGGTTCGAACGAACGCCTCTACGCCTGGATGGACGAAGGATTCAACACCTTCATCAACACGTTCTCGGAAGAGGACTACTGGCAGCGCAGCGACTCGGCCGATCGCAAGGGCGAAGAGAAGTTCTTCGTGATGGCGAACGACCAGCGGCCCACCGCCCAGCCGATCATGACGCCGGCCAACCGGTACCGCAACAACGCCAACCTGGGCGAGCTCGCGTACGTCAAGCCGTCGATCGCGCTCCTGGCCCTCCGCAACGAGGTGCTCGGGCCGGCGGTGTTCGACAAGGCGTTCAGCGAGTACACCCACCGCTGGGCGTTCAAGCACCCAACGCCCACCGACTTCTTCCGGACGATGGAAGACATGTCGGGACGGGACCTGAGCTGGTTCTGGCGGGAGTGGTTCTACACCACGGCGACGCTGGATCAGGGCATCGACAACGTCACCCAGACGCAGAACGCCGATGGCTCGAGCGACGTGAAGATCGCGCTCGTCAACAACGGCGCCGCGGTGATGCCGGTCGACCTGCGGCTCACGCTGAGCGACGGGTCGTTCCAGATGGTGAAGCTCCCGGTCGAGGTCTGGTACTACGACCAGACCAAGTTCATGAGCGAGGTCCGCACCCCGAAGCCGGTGGTGGCGGCCCGGCTCTGGACCAGCGACTGGTTCAAGGATTACAACTCCGGCAACGACTCCTGGTCGGCGCCGGACAGCAGCCACTGATCCACGTCGATGGACGCGGGAACGGCGGGCTCCGGGATCGTCCCGGGGCCCGCCGTTCGCATCCGACACCGACCGGCGGCGCCGGCCCCGCTCAGCGTCGCGCGAGCGCCGCGGTGGCCTGTCGCAGGAGTTCGGCCGCCCGATCGACCCGGGTCGCAAGGTCGGCCACTTCGTGGTCGAACCGGGGCCGGTCCTTGTCCTCCATCGCTTCCGCGATCCCGGGAAGCGCGATGTCGGCGTAGCCATTGTCCCGATCGGCGGCGAACATCAGGTTGCGGAACCAGGGCCGGCCCACCAACCCGTCCGGCCGCGCCAGCGCCATCTCGGACTGGCGCAGGTACAGGTTGGCGCGCGCGAGCGCTGCGATGGCACCCTTCTGGTCCGACGCGGCCATCCCCGCATCGCGGACGTTGGCAAAGCCGAGCGCGGCGTCGTACATCCCGGTGATGGCACGACGGAGTTCGGACATGTCCGTGTGCCAGCCGGCCGCCGCGGCGCGGACTTCCACCCCCTTCACCAGGGAGCCCATGTAGTGGGCCAGGTTGGCCTCATCGAGCGGGAGGACGTCGCGGTCGGCCATCCGGGCCAGCAGGAGCGCGTCGATCTGCGCGATGGCGCGGTGCCCGAGGAAACCGCTGTCCCCCCACTTCTCCATCCAGGCCTCATCGTCATACTGGGAGTGATAGTTGCCCGAGGCTCCCCCGAAACCCCAATCCGCCGACGGGATGCCGAGGTGGTTGTAGAAGGCGGCGAAGTCGCTGCCGCCGCCGAGATCGCCCATCGCGGGCTCGAGCGAGTCGGCCACGTGCGCGCGGCGGCGCCACACGTCGTAGATGGACGCGGTGTCGCCGGGCTGGGGAACCAGCCTGGTCACCTCACGCACCAGCGGCTGCAACGAGGCCGTGGCCGAGGCGCCGAAGAAGCGGCCGACGCCGCCGGCGTCCTGGTTGAAGTACCCCACCGCGTGCGCGGACAGGTCGGCCTCGTGCGCCTCGACCCACTCGGTCGAGCCTTCATCGCCCCATTCTTCCGCGTCCCAGGTGGCGAACACCAGTGTCCGGCGGGGACGGAGCCCCCGCTTTGCGGCCTCTCCCCAGGCCCGCGCCGACTCGAGGACGCTGGTGACGCCGGCGATGTTGTCGGCGGTCCCGGGCCCCCACGCGTCTCGGTGCCCCCCGGTGACGACCATCTCGTCGGGCCAGGTGGTCCCCTTGAGCGTCCCGAAGGTGTTGATGATCGTCTTCCACGCCCTGGCCCCCGTCTCCGCCCAGACCGCGACGCGGGCCTTCACGTCATCGGTGCCGCCCAGGTGATAGTGGAACGGGAGTCCGCCCTGCCATCCCTTGAGCGCGGACGGACCCTTCAGGCCTTGCAGCAGGACCTGCGCATTGCCGTAGCTCAGCGGGACCGACGGGATGTGCGGGATCGCCATCTGCGACGGGTCGAGCCGCTTGGCGTCCGGCGTGCTCGGCCACCCCGGCGTCGACGGATCGCCGTCCCCGTTCTGGACCGTACCCCGCTGCACGCCGAACGGACCACGCATCGGCCCCTCGGGGTAGACGTCGCCGGGGACGAAGCCGTCGTCCTGCGGATCGGAGTAGATGAGGATCGCCGCCGCCCCGTGCGACTCCGCCTCCCGCGCCTTGATACCGCGGAAGCTCCGGCCGTAGCGCGCGATGACGATCTTTCCCTTGACGCTGATGCCCAGGGAATCGAGCCGGGTGTAGTCGACCGGGAGACCGTAGTTGACGTAGATGAGCGGTGCGGTGACGTCGCCCGAGCCGCTGTACCCGTGGACCGTCGGGTACTGCGGCAGGTAACTCGTGGTGTCGCCCGGGACCGGTGGCTCCGCCAGCGCAAGCCGGGTCGGCGTGGCACCGGCAAGCTCCACCACGGCGGAATCGGCCCAGGGGAGGTAGACCTTGTAGCTGACGCGGCTGGTGTCGAGCCCCCACGACCTCATCAGGCGCAGGACGTAGTCGGCCGTCTCGACCTGGCGCGGCGAACCGGCGACGTGGATGACGCGGCTCAGTTCGGTCGAGTACTCCCGCGCCTTGGCGGCATCGGGCGTGGACAGCAGTACACGGTCCAGGGTCTCGGTCTGTTGCGCGGCGACCGGCGCGGCAACGAGGGCACTGAGCAGCAACGCGGCAATGATCCGCACGGATGATGTCCTGATGGAAGGTGGGGGACGTATCGTTCGACCGGTGACCGGTCGTAATATGGGATGAAACAGACGGAATGCCACTCGGATCTTGCCGTCGTTCGAGCGTCCCGCGCCGGGAAGCCGCGGCGACACCGCCCGGGCGTCAGGGCACCTTGAGCTGCCAGAGGCCGCTGAGCATGTCGGCCGCGTACAGGGACCCGCCATACAGCATCACGCCCCAGACGTAGGTGTCCCCCGCCCCTCCCGGGGCGATCCGTGCGATCTCCCGCCCCGCAAGGTCGCCGCTCAGGGCGCCGGACACGTCGAGGGCGACGACGCCGCCGTTGTAGTAGGCGGCATAGAGGATCTGCCGCTGCTCGTCCACCCAGAAGTTGTGGGTCCCCTCGTGCGATCCCATATGATAGTACGCCACCTCCGTCGGATGGTCGATGTCGGAGATGTCCACCACGTGGATGTCGCCGTTGCTCTGCGCCCCGATCACGTCAGGCCCCTCCTGCCCCACGAAGACATACTTCTTGTCGCCAGTGGCGCCATTGTGGAACCACCACGAATTGTGCACCTGACCGGCGGGTGTACTGCCGTCGGCCGCCGCACCGGTGACGATCGAACTGATGAAGACCGGGCTGGACACGCTTCCGCCCCGCCCCGCTCCACCGATGTCGTAGATCCACAGCCCGCTGTTCCAGTTGTTCACGAACAGCATCCCGTCCCGGACGTAGGTGTCGTGAATGCCATAGTTCGCCGGCATCTCGATCGAATCCACCTGGACGATCTTCGTGGCCGAGTCGGGCTGGATCCGGAAAATGAGCAGCGACGGCCCCGACGGATCGCGGGCCGTGAAGTCGTAGAGCTGGCCACCGATCACCGCCAAGGTACCGGTATGCAGTCCACCGGTATTGTTGTTGACCAGATACTGGCCCAACAGAGTGGGGTTGGCGGGGTCTGCCAGGCTGTAGAGGTAGAGCCCCGATCCCGGCCCGGACTCTCCCGTGACCACGAGCAGCGAGCTGTCGGGGCTCACCTGCAGGTCGCTCACCGTCCCGATGTTCGACGCCACGGTCAGCCGGCTGACCAGGGCTGGTGATCCATTCGGCGCCAGCTGCCAAATATTGACAACGTTTCCCTGTGCGGACCGGAAACCCCACGTCCCGGTGTAGGCGTAACCCTTGGCCAGCCAGAGATCGGAGGTATAGCGCTCGGGGACGTTGTTGCCGCCCCCCAGAACGCGGAAGCAGCGCTGCACCCTGATCGCGAAGGTGGCCGGCGAGCCGGCGAGCCCGGCGGCCGTGGCCACCACGGACTCAATGACGGAATCACCGATGGCGAACCGCGTGGCGGCGAGTCCGCCGCTGTCGCTCCGCACGCTGTCGACCAGGAGGGCACCGTCGCCCGCGCCGATGCCCCAATGGACCCAGGTCCCCGGCGTGCCATTGCGATACCGGTCCACCACCTGTGCCACCAGCGCACTCGGCAGGGTGTCGCCGGTGCAGCCGAGCTGCGCATTGCCGCTGTGTACGGCCAGGCCGACGGCAGGACCCCCGACCACGCGAAGGTGGAACAACGCGGAATCGCCGGTCGCGGCACGGGCCCGGACCACCACGTTCCCTGCCACAGTGTCGGCGGCAAAGAACGCCTCTGAAACACCCCCGGTGTCGGTGGTGGTGATGCCGGAGAGATGTCCTGTCCCGGCCACGACGGACCAATCCACCTCGACCCCGGCCCCGGGCGCGCCGTTCTGCCCTGTCAGGCGAACCTCGAGCGGAGCCCCCGCCGGCGCGGCAGCAACGAGTCCCTGATGGTCGCCGCTCAGGACGGCCAGGGCCTCCACCGTCGGGCCCCCGGCATCGGTACCGCAGGCGGCCGCGACGACGAGCAACATTCCCAGTTCACTTCGGAGTCTCACCGCGCCCCCGCATTGCCCATGGCCATTCCGGGCATGGCTGCCCCATCATCCGGGCCGGTGCCATATCGTCCCATCCGGTGACCCTGCATTCCCCAGTCGAGCCGCACGCCCGCGGTCAGCTGCACGATGGTGCTCCCCCCATACCACGCATCGGGATCAAAGGAACCGCTCCGCGGGTGCACCCCCGCCACCGAGAGTTCCCCGAATGGAATCACCTGAAGCCGGTGGAGCGCGGTGAGCGCCGTCACCTGAGCGCCCACGGTCGCGATGGACCAGCGAGTGATCCCGAGCAGCGAGTTGTCCAGCGGCGGCAACTGGGTCCGGTAGGGCCCGTTCACCCTCGGCTCTTCGGGACGGTCAGTGCGCTCCAGGCGCAGATAAGGACGAACCAGGCCCAGTGTGATCGCACCTTCGGCGAGCCAGCTCTCATAGATGAAGGCGCCACCGGCATCGACGGTGCGGGCGTATTCCGCCATTGCGTAGACCGGACGGCCAGCCACGTCCCGCGTCAGGCGTGCGGATGCACTCCACTTGGACTGCGTGGGGCCCGCGCCCAGGCGTTGCTCGGGGCTTACGACCCGGGCGTACGATCCCTGCGCCTCAAGTCCGGTGGCCGGTCGGATGGTGGCACGGAGGGCATAAGAATCGCCGAAGCGCCGACCATTGGGCCACTCCGACGGATACTCGGGCTCATCACCATCGAACCAGGTGACTTCGAATGCCGCCGGTCCGACGCCGATCCCCGCGATGGCCACCTCACGTTCGAGGATCTGGGCCAGGTGGTGATCGACCGGATAGCGCTCCACCGGGCTCTCCATCGGATCATCGCTGCCAAAGGCGACGAAGCCTTTCCCGAAGGCCGCCGACAGGTGCACCGGCCCGCCGAGCACGTCGTGCGCCGTGAGCATCAGCTCGTGCACATAGGTGTGGGGGTGGCGGCGGTCGATGAACCCTTCGCCGTAGGCGCCGGGGGTGAGTTCCCCGTCGGGAATGGTCCATCCTTCGAAGTCGAGCGTACCGCGGAATTGGAGGTGATCGCCGAGCGCGCCCAGCCCGATGGCGATGACCGGTTGGACCAGCCGCGCTTCCGTGACCCGGACGTCGTGCGGCATCGGGGCGGCCGAGGAGACGATCCCGACCGCCTGCGCCATGAAGTCGCCGGAGACCGGCCCCAGATGGAAGGACTGGGCCGCGACCGGGCCTGCGATCATGAGCAGCGCCGCGGCCAGCAGCAGCGACGGGCCGCCTGAACTGAGGCGGCCCGCAGCGATGGGACGGAATGTGTTGCCCGCGCCTGGCGTCATTCCGCCGGCGCGAAGAGCGTGGCCGCCAGATGATCGTGGTTCATCCGCGCGATGAAATCGATGCTGATCCCCTTGGGGCACGCTTCCTGGCATTCGCCGAAGAGGGTGCACCCGCCGAACCCCTCGGCGTCCATCTGCTCTACCATCGCCAGGGCCCGTCGATCGCGTTCCGGCTGGCCCTGCGGGAGGAGCCCCAGGTGGGAGATCTTGGCCGCGGTGAAGAGCGAAGCCGCCCCATTGGGGCACGCGGCGACACAGGCCCCGCACCCGATGCACGCGGCGGCCTCGAAGGCCCGGTCGGCGTCGGCCTTGGCGACCTGGATCGCATTGCCGTCCGGGGCACTGCCGGTGCGCGCGGAGATGAACCCACCGGCCTGGATGACCCGATCGAGCGCGCTCCGGTCGACGCAGAGGTCCTTGATGATCGGGAAGGCGCGCGACCGCCACGGCTCGACCACGACCGTGTCGCCGTCGTGGAAGCTCCGCATATGCAGCTGGCAGGTGGCGGTGCCCTTCATCGGTCCGTGGGCCACCCCGTCGATCATCATCGAGCAGGAGCCGCAGATCCCTTCCCGGCAGTCGTGATCGAAGGCGATCGACCGCTCTCCGCGCTCCAGCAGTCCCTCGTTCACCACGTCGAGCATCTCGAGGAACGACATATCGGGATTGACGTCGTTCGCGTCGTACGTCTCGAGGCGACCGGCGGCGGCGGGGCCCGACTGGCGCCAGACCTTCAGGGTGATGTGCATGGATCCTCGATGATCGGCGGGCGGCGCAGGCGCCGCGCCTGCGTCATTTATAGGAGCGCTGGGCCAGGTGGACGTGCTCGAACGCCAGCGGCTCCTTGTTGAGCGCCGGCGTGCGCCCCTCGCCCATGTATTCCCACGCCGCAACGTAGGCGAAATGCTCGTCGTCCCGCAGGGCCTCGCCTTCGGGGGTCTGGTACTCCTCGCGGAAGTGGCCTCCGCACGATTCCTCCCGGTGCGCGGCATCCCGGCAGATCAGTTCGCCGAGCTCCAGGAAGTCGGCCACCCGTCCCGCCTTCTCGAGCGACTGATTGAGCTCCTCGCCGGTCCCGGGAACGGAGACGTGCTTCCAGAACTCGTCCCGGATCTCCCTGATCCGGGCCATCGCCGCCTCGAGTCCCTTCTTGTTCCGCGCCATCCCGCAGTCCTCCCACATCACCTTCCCCAGCTCCTTGTGGAAGCTGTCCGGCGAGCGGCTCCCCTTGATGGCCAGGAGGCGCGCGGTCCGCGCTGCGACCTCCGCCAGCGACGCCTTGAAGGCCGGGTGCGCCGTGGTGACGGGGGCAAGCCTGGCCTGCGCGATGTAGTTGCCGATGGTGGCCGGGAGCACGAAATAGCCATCGGCCAGGCCCTGCATCAGCGCGCTCGCGCCCAGGCGGTTGGCGCCGTGATCGGAGAAGTTGGCCTCGCCGATCACGTGGAGCCCCGGCACCGTGCTCATCAGGTCGTAATCGACCCACAACCCGCCCATCGTGTAGTGGATGGCCGGGTAGATGCGCATCGGCACCTGGTAGGGATCCTCGTCGGTGATCCGCTGGTACATCTCGAAGAGGTTGCCGTAGCGTTCCTCGATCTTGTGGCGCCCCAATCGCTTGATGGCGTCAGCAAAGTCGAGGTAGACACCGTACCCGCCGGGCCCCACGCCGTAGCCGGCGTCGCAGCGCTCCTTGGCCCCGCGCGAAGCAACGTCCCGCGGCACCAGGTTCCCGAAGCTTGGGTAGCGCCGCTCGAGGTAGTAATCCCGCTCCGCCTCCGGGATCTCGTTGGGGCGGCGCGCATCCCCCTTCTGCTTCGGCACCCAGACCCGGCCGTCGTTGCGCAACGACTCGCTCATCAGCGTGAGCTTCGACTGATAATGCCCGCTCACCGGGATGCAGGTCGGGTGGATCTGGGTAAAGCAGGGATTGGCGAACGCCGCGCCGCGCTTGTACGCGCGCCAGATGGCCGTCGCGTTCGAACCCTTGGCGTTGGTGGAGAGGTAGAAGACGTTGCCGTAACCGCCGGTGCCCAGCACCACGGCATCGGCCACGTGGGCCTCGACGGCCCCCGAGACGAGATCGCGGGTGACGATCCCGCGCGCCTGTCCGTCGATGACCACGAGGTCGAGCATTTCGGTACGCGGATGCATCTCGACGCCGCCCGCGGCGATCTGCTTCTCGAGCGCCTGGTAGGCGCCCAGGAGGAGCTGCTGGCCGGTCTGGCCCCGGGCATAGAAGGTCCGGCTCACCTGCGCGCCGCCGAAGGACCGGTTGTCGAGGAGGCCGCCATATTCGCGTGCGAACGGCACCCCCTGCGCCACCGCCTGGTCGATGATGTTGACGCTCAACTGCGCCAGCCGATAGACGTTGGCCTCGCGGGAGCGGAAGTCCCCACCCTTCACGGTATCGTAGAAAAGCCGCCAGACGGAGTCGCCGTCATTCTGGTAGTTCTTGGCGGCGTTGATCCCGCCCTGCGCGGCGATCGAGTGCGCCCGGCGCGGCGAGTCCTGGAAGCAGAAACACTTCACCTGGTAGCCCAGTTCGCTCAAGGAGGCCGCGGCCGAGGCGCCGGCGAGCCCGCTGCCCACCACGATGACCGTATGCTTCCGCTTGTTGGCGGGATTCACCAGCTTCATGTCGAACCGGTGCCGATCCCAGAGCGTCTCGATCGGCCCGGCGGGGACCTTCGGGTTCAGTTCCATCTCAGCGCACCCAGCCGAAGAAGATCGAGAGCGGCACCAGCGCAAATCCGAGCGCCACGACAATGGCCACCAGTGCCGCCACGTCCCGATGCAGCGGCTTGGCGCTCGGCTTCGCGATCCCCAGCGTCCGCCAGGAGCTCCACGCTCCGTGGAAGAGGTGGAGTCCGAGCGCGCCCATCGCGAGGACGTAGAACGCCGTCATCCACCACACCTTGAAGTTGGCGGTCAGGTTGCCGTAGACATCGCCGGGGACGAAGGCGCCGCCGGGGTGGATGTCGCCGGTGGTGATGTTGAGGATGTGGATCGGGATGAAGATGAGGAGGAGCACCCCGCCCCACCGCATCGTGCGGGCGGCCCAGGTCGAGACCTGCGGCTCCCGCTTCTGGTAGTCGATGGGCCGCGCGGCGGCGTTCCGCCTGGTGACCTTGTATGCCATCCAGACGTGCACGATCACCGCGACCAGGAGCACCGCCCGCGCCACCCAGAGCAACTCGTTCAACGGCCCGTGCAGCATATGGCTGTAGCCGTTGAGCTTGGCGGGCCCCTCGAAGATCTGCAGGTTCCCCACCATATGCACGATGACGAACCCGATGCCGATGATCCCGGAGAGGGCCATCAGCACCCGCTGCCCGATGGAAGATCGCCAGATGCGGGCGAATGGATTCATAGATAAGGTCTCGCTGGCGGTACGCTATCAGCTATCAGCTATCGGCTATCAGGCATCGACCATCGGCTATCAGTGCGCGCAAGGCAGCTGATGGCCGATAGCTGGCGACTGATAGCGCCCCTCACACGATCGCCATCACGTCGGTCACGGCCTGGGCCGAGGCGTGGAGCGCGGTGCGTTCCTCGGCGGTGAGCGCCACTTCGAGCACCGACTCCAGGCCCTTGGCGCCGAGCTTGCACGGCACGCCGCAGAAGACATCCTTGAGGCCGTACTGGCCGGTGAGCCAGGCGGAGCACGGAAAGATCCGCTTCTTGTCGAGTGCGATGGCCTCGACCATCTGTACCGCGGCGGCGCTCGGCGCATAGTAGGCC
>DASSGV010000114.1:0-3442 GCA_035693225.1 Gemmatimonadales bacterium
GCCGGGACCTGGTCCACCGGCACGCCGAACTTGATCCCTCCCTGCCCGGTGGAGATGTACGGATGGGTCTCCGCGGTCACGTCGGGATTCACCCGGATGCCGACCGAGACAAAGCCGCCGATCTCACCCGCCACCCGGGCCAGCAGGTCGAGTTCTTCCAACGACTCCACATTGATGTGGGCCACACCGGTCTCGGCGGCCGAGCGCAGTTCGGCGGACGTCTTGCCCACGCCGCTGAAGACGATGTCCTCCGACGCGAATCCGGCGGCCCGGGCCCGCGCGAGTTCGCCGCCCGAGACCAGGTCGGCCCCGGCGCCCAGATCGCGCAACACCCGGAGCACCGCCAGGTTGCTGTTGGCCTTCACGGCAAAGCAGATCCGGTGCGGCACCGCGGCCAGCGCCCGATCGAGCGCCCGGTATCGCCGACCGATCACGCCGGCGTCATAGACGTAGACCGGAGTCCCCACCTTCCCCGCGATCTCCGCGAGGGACACCCCGTCCGCCTCCAGCACTCCGTGCCGCCGGGCAAGCCCCGCCTCCGCAAGCGCCGGATCCAGATCGACCCGATCCTGGGAGGTCGCCGGCAGGTCGGCCATCAGTAGGCCTTGGCCCAGACCGCTTCGGTGGTCGCCGCCGCGTCACACCAGATGCACTTGCCCGGCGCCACTGGCGAGCGGAACTCCGCGTCCGGCAGCACCCGGATGGTGGCCTTCGTTTCGGCCTTGATCGCCGCTTCGCAGGCCTCGCCGCCGCACCACCCCGCGTACACGAACCCGCCGCCGCCCTCGCCGGACATCCTTTCCAGCAACTGTGCCTTGGTGGCGCCGCGGATGCTGTTGGCCTCCCGCCGTTCCCGCGCCGCCTCGAAGAGCGCCTGCTGCATCCGCCGGATCTCCTCCATCAACCTGGCTCCAGCGCCTTCGAAGGGGACCGCCTCCTTGGCCCCGCCGGTGCGGCGGGCCATCATCGCGTGACCGGCCGCGACATCCCGGGGACCGATCTCCAGGCGGATGGGGACGCCGCGCGCCTCCCACTCGTAGTACTTGGCCCCGGGCTTGACCCCTTCCCGTCCGTCGATATGGGTCCGGATCCCCGCGCCCCGCAGCGCGTCCCGCAACCGTTCCGCCGATGCCATCACGCTGCCCCGCTCGTCGTCCGATCGGTAGATCGGCACGATGACCACCTGATACTGCGCCAGGAGCGGCGGGCAGACGAGGCCGCGATCGTCGCCGTGGGTCATGATGAGCCCGCCGATGAGCCGGGTCGAGACCCCCCACGACGTGCTCCAGACGTGGTCGATCCCGCCGCTCGCGGTCTGAAAGGTCACGTCGAACGCCTTGGCGAAGTTCTGGCCGAGGTTGTGGCTGGTGCCCGCCTGCAGCGCCTTGTTGTCCTGCATCAGCGCTTCGCAGGCGTAGGTCCGGAGCGCGCCGGCAAAGCGTTCGCTGTCGGACTTCAGGCCGGTGAGCACCGGCATCGCCATCCACTCCTCCATGAAGGTCCGGTAGACGCCGAGCATCTGGCGGGCCTCGGCCTCCGCATCCGCCTCATCGGCGTGGGCGGTGTGGCCCTCCTGCCAGAGGAACTCCGTGGTCCGGAGGAAGAGCCGGGTGCGCATCTCCCACCGCACCACGTTGGCCCACTGGTTGATGAGGAGCGGCAGGTCGCGGTAGCTCTGGATCCACTTGGCGAACATCGCGTAGATGATCGTCTCGGAGGTCGGCCGGACCACCAGCGGCTCCTCCAGCACCTTGCCCCCGCCGATGGTGACCACCGCCGTCTCCGGCGCGAATCCCTCGACATGCTCCGCTTCCTTGGAGAGGAAGCTCTGCGGAATGAAGAGCGGGAAATAGGCGTTCTGGTGGCCGGTGTCCTTGAACATCTGGTCGAGCGCCCGCTGCATCTGCTCCCAGATGGCGTAGCCATTGGGCCGGATGACCATGCAGCCGCGCACCGGGCTGTAATCGGCCAGCTCGGCACGGGCAATGAGCTCGTTGTACCAGGCGCTGAAGTCAGCGGTGCGGGTGGTAAGGGACTTGTCGTCGGCCATTAGGAGTCGGGGGTCCTGGGTCGTTAGTCTAGAGTCTGGAGTCTGGAGTCTTGAGTCGCCTGCCCCGCTCGGGTCGTGAGACCTGCGACCCGCGACCTGCTTCACCCGTCGGCGCCAGCGAGCCGCTTCCGGAGTTCGGTCACGATCTCCGCGCGCGGTACCGGCATCTGGCCCTTGGCCCGGAGATCCTTGAGGATGACCTGGTGCTTTTCGCGATCATCGGGACCGATCACCACCGAGTACCGTGCATTCCGCGCGTCGGCGAGCTTGAGCTGCTTGCCGACCTGCTGGGCGCCGAGGGCGTACTCGACGCGGACCCCGGCGTCCCGGAGCTCGTGGGCCAGCTTCAGGAGCTCCGGCATATCTTCCGCGGTGATCGCCGCGAGGAAGACGTCGATGGAGGGAGCGTGGGCGGGAACCAGCCCCTTCTCCTTCAGGAGTTCGCCGAGGACGACGTCCCCCATCCCGAACCCGACCGCACCGAGTTCGACCCCGCCGATGGCACTGGTGAGGTTGTCGTAGCGGCCACCGCCACAGATGGCGCGGAGGGTGCGGCCCGCATCGAAGAGCTCGAAGACAGTGCCAGTGTAGTACGCCAAGCCGCGAACGATGGTGAGATCAATCTCCACGAATGCCCCGAGCCCCATCCCATCAACTGCGCCGTGCAACTTCTGGAGCGAATCGTAGACCTGCAAGAACTGCTCATCGGGGATCTGCCGGTCCCAGTCACGTGACGTTGTGAGGCTTAGCAGCGTGTCGGCCTGACTCGTCGTAAGGCCGGCCTCGGTCAAGGCTCCATGAGACCTGTCCGTCGCAGTGCGTGCAACCTTGTCCAAGACCCCGAACACTGCCCCGTGTGCATCATCCCGAATGCCCAGGGCCTTCAGCGCCGCGATTAGCACGCGGCGATCACTGAGCCGAACCTTGACGTCCCTCTCTGTCAATCCGAACGCACGCATCACGTCGATCGACAGCGCGATGATCTCGGCGTCCGCCAAGGGCGATGAATCGCCGATCAGGTCGCAGTTGAGTTGGAAGTGCTCCTTGAGCCTGCCCCGCTGCTGCCGCTCATATCGAAAGAGCTGCGGAATGGAGAACCAGCGGATCGGCTTCTTGAGGCCGTTGGCCCGCGCTGCCACCATCCGCGCCAGCGACGGCGTCATCTCCGGCCGGAGCGCCACCCGCCGATCGCCCTTGTCGGTGAACTCGTAGAGCTGGCCGACGATCTCCTCGCCGCTCTTCTGGGTGTAAAGGTCGAGCGGTTCCAACGGTGGGCCGTCGTACTCCTCGAACCCGTAACGCGCCGCCACTCGACGCCACACCTCGAAGATGCGTGCCCGGAGGGCAAAGTCTTCAGGATAGAAGTCCCGGAAGCCCGGAAGGGCCGTGGTG
>DASSGV010000115.1:0-6367 GCA_035693225.1 Gemmatimonadales bacterium
TCGTCGGGTCCGGCGTCGAACGGATTGTCGATCATGCTGTTCCTCCTTGCCACTGTCCCAGGGCTTCGCGCAGCGTCCGGCGCGCGTGGAAGACATCCGACCGCACGGTCCCTTCCGGTACATCGAGCATCCTGGCGATCTCGGCGTGGGGGTACCCCTCGCCATCGAAGAGCGTGATCGCGACCCGCTGGCGTTCAGGGAGCCGGTCCAGCGCCTCCGCCAGCTGCTCCCGCAGGAGCGCCCGGTCGGTCTCCCGTTCCGGGCTCGCGAGCTCCGCCGCACGATCGGCCGGCAGCTCGTCGGTCTGCCGCACTTTCCTTCGCCGGCCCAGGTCGCGGGCGCGGTTGACCACGATCCTGAGGAGCCAGGGGCCGAAGGGCCGGGTCGCATCGTACTTGTCGATATTCTGCCACGCTGCGAGGAACCCGTCCTGCGCTGCGTCATCGCCGTCATCGTGGTTGCCCAGCGCCGCACGGGCCAGGCGGCGTGCCGCCGGAGTGTAGCGTGCGATAAGCTCGCCGAAGGCGTCGGCATCTCCCCGGGCGGCCCGGGCGGCGAGGTCGGCGTCTGTCACCGTCGTAGTACGCGGAGCAGTGGGCATCCGTTGGGCGGTCCCGGTCAACCATCCCGGCGGCGGCGACGGAAGAGCTCCGTGGCGGCGGCGGCCGAGAGATATAAGGAAAGGATGCCCACGCTCCAGGCAACGACGTGCGGGAGCAGGACGGCGATCCCGGCCAGCAGCGCGAATGCGAGCAGGAGCGGTCCGTAGATGGATCGGCGCGCGGCGCTGGCCACCGTCCGGAGCGCCACCACGGTGCGCCCACGTCGTTCCATCGGGGTGCGCAGGTGCGGGCCGATCGGTGGATGCTGCGCGCCATCGGGGCCCGGGACCCGTTCGAAGGCCGGCGGCAGGTACGGGCGGAGGCGTTCCGGCGCTCGACGAGGCCGGAGGAGGATCTCCGAGCTGTGGGATGCGTCGATGCGGAACTGCGCCTCCAGGGCCACGCAGAACTCCCGGTCCTCGACGAGGATGTCCAGTTCATAATTCCCGAGCAAGCTCGAGGCGTTGAGGTTGCTGCTTCCCACCCGTCCGAATCTCCCGTCGACGACCAGGGTCTTGGCGTGCAGCATCGGCCCGTCCCATTCAAGGATGCGGACAGCGGCCGACAACAGGTCGCGGTAGCCGGAACGGGTCAGGTTGCGGACGATGGGCAGGTCGCTGGCGCCGGGCACGAGGAGCCGGACATCGGTCCCATCGCTGGCAGCGTCCAGGAGACCCTGCAGCAGTGGTGGAGGAGGCACAAGGTAGGCGTCGGTGATCCACACCTGATCGGCCGCGCCCGCCACGAGGAGCTGGATGGTACGATATGAACGGGCCTGACCGGGTTCGACGGCGATGACCCGGACGACGGCGTCACCCTGTTCCGCCGGTGCTTCCATTGTCTCCGCGGGCGGGATCTCCCCCCCGGCGGCGGCCCAGGTCCGGGCAAACGCGATATCAAGGACCGGCACGGCGGGCCCGATGATGCGGACTGCGGTGTCGCGCCAGGGTTGGACGCCTCGATCGGGGCGTCCGGCCCATTGGTCACCGATGCAGAGCCCCCCGGTCACCGCGTCCAGGCCGTCCACGGACACGAGCTTCCGATGATCTCGCAGGAAGTTGCGAAAGAGATCCCAGCTTGGCGGGCCGAAGAGCCGCACTTCGACCCCCGCCTTCCGCAGGAAATTCCAATAGGGCCGTCCTGTCCCGTGCGACCCCAGCCAGTCGGCGAGCACCCGGACCCGGACACCGGCGCGGGCGCGCTCGGCGAGCGCCTCGGCGAACCGCCAGCCCGTCGGGTCGTCGTGGATGATGTAATTCTCGAAATGGATCCGGTGGCGCGCCCGCGCGATCAGGTCGAGCATCACCGGATAGGCCACGGGGCCGTCGAGGAGCAGGTCGACCCGATTGCCGGGGATGGCACGCGAGCCGGTGGCCCGGTCGAGCGCACGGGTGATGATGTTGTCGGTCGTGAGCCGTGCGTCGTGGGTCATGGGCGGGTATGCGTGACCCATCGCATCTCAGGAAGGGGTGCCAAGGCCGAGCGTCCCTTCGTGCGGACGCAACGCCTCGAGCACCAGGGCGATCAGGTCCTCAGGCGGCACCCCGAGTTCCGCGGCGCCGGTAGCGATGTCATCGCGGCTGACCCCACGCGCAAATCCCTTGTCTTTGAGCTTCTTCTTGACGCTCGACACTTCGAGATCCTTGAGACTCCTGGACGGACGGACGAGCGCGCAGGCGACGACGAATCCGCAGAGCTCGTCCACCGCGAAGAGTGCGATCGCCAATGGGGTGGTGCGGGGGACGCCGGTGTAGGCGGCGTGGCCCAGGATCGCCTGCTGCCACTCCTCCGGTGCGCCCAGTCCCGCCAGGATCCGTACCCCCTCGGCGGGGTGCTCGGCGGTGGCGGAATGTGCGTCGTTGGGGAAGCGCTCGTAGTCGAAATCGTGGAGAAGGCCGACCGTACCCCAGGCGTCCTCATCGGCACCGGCGCGCCGCGCCATTGCGCGCATCGCGAGCTCCACTGCATACATATGGCGGCGGAGCGCCTCGTTGGCGGTGTATTCGTGCATCAGGGCGAGGGCGGCAGGGCGGGTGAGCATGGGAGCAGGTCTCAGGTCGCGGGTCACGAGTCACAGGTCACGGGTCGCGGGTCGTTCTCAGGTGCCTCTCCGCCGACCTGTCGCGCTCTGATTCTAACCGGAAACGAACGCCCCGCGAACCTTTCGGTCCGCGGGGCGTCGTTGTGGGAATGCGTCGGTCAGGGGAGTGGCACGGAGGTGCCGAAATTCGCGTTGATCGTCGACAGCAGCGAATCGGCGATGATCTTGTGCGCCGCAGCACTTGGATGCACGCCATCGAGGGTGAACATCGACCCGAACAGCACGTTGGGGCCCGGATTTCCGGTGGTCCCCGGCAGGCTCGGGAAGGGTGCCACCTTGGTCGGATCGGTCTTGAGGGCGGCGAGGGTCGGGTTGGGGTCGAAGTAGGCCCACCCGTGCGCCGTGGCGGTGGCCGATATCTTGGCATTGAATGCGGCCACTGCGGCCCTGAGATTGGCGAACTCGCTCGGTGTCACCACCTTGGTGTCGACCGAGCAGTCGAGGGTGTCGCTTGCGCCCAGTGCGGCGGCGCCGATGAGCGGTACGCCGACGGTCCAGGGGACCAGGATCGAATCACCGGCCTCGATCGGAACGGCCGCGCTCGGCGCACAGCTGATGTCGACCGCGAACGTGGGCGGGAAGGGCGACGACGCGCCGAACGCCGGCCCGCAGGCGGGGGCGTTCTTGAGGCACCAGTAGGTGGCGCCGAACGATGCATACGGGATGTTGGTGACGTCCGGCACGCCGATCAGCACCACCTTGGCACCGGTCGAGTCGAGCTGGGTGGCCAGCGAATCGTACTGCGCATCGAAGACGCTGGTGGGCGTGACGGCCAGCGGGGTGCCCGGGTTGGCGCCGCTGGTGAGCGAGGCGAGCACGTCGTTGGCGCCGATCCAGACCGACACCAGCGTGGGGTTCGCCGCGCGCATCGCCTGGGCCTGGGTGCGGCCGCCGAGGATGAAGGTGGTGAGCGCGTTCGAGGCCGAGACCGGGGTGGCGAAGTTGTCGAACGTCTCCACGGCGCGAGCGCCGGGGACCGCCACGTTGCTGAGCCACGGGAGCGGCGCCGGCGAGCGGAGGTCGCAGTCGGCGGGTCCACCGTTGCCAACCCGGTGCTGGGTGGTGTTGACGTCGAATGGCGCCGGGCAGCCGCGGCCCATCAAGGAGGCGTAGTAGTACGGCGCCCCCGCGGCCTGGGCCACGAGGAAGGCGTACGACTGGCGCTGGGTGCTGTCATTGATCCCCGCCGACTGGAAGCCGGCGGTGATGCTGTTTCCCATGAACACCACCCGGCTGAACAACGTGCCGCCGGTCGGGGCCGAGGGGGAGTTGAGCTTCTCGTTGCTGAAACAGCCGGCCGTGAGCCCGACGAGGCCCAGGGCCAGGATGGTACGAAGATGACGACGCATCATGGCTTGGGTCTCCGGATCAGAAGCGGTAGACGAACGATGCACCGACGAGGTACGCGCTGAAGGCGTAGAGCCCGTCGTTGGGCCCCGGGGGGCCGGAGCGTCCGCGGCGATCGGCCTGGTCGATGTATTGCAGTGCGAAATCGAATCCGAGCATCGGCGTGAGCCTGGTGCCGAAGCCGGCGGTGAGCTCGGTCCGGTTCCCTTCGGGGAGGTTCGGCGTCACGTTCTCGTCGGGGGAGGCGCCCTTGTGGGCGAGGATCCCGGCGCGCAGCACGGTGGACGGATTCAGCTGATACTCACCGCCCAGCCGCCAGTCGATCACCGCCTTGTTGTCCTCGGGGAGCTGTTGGGTGGGTGCCCGGTCGAGCTTGACCGTGAGCGTGTCGAACACCGCCCAGTTGGTCCACTGCAGGTCGAAGAGGCCGGTCAGCTTGGGGGTGATCTTGTACGCGGTGCCCAGCACCAGCTGCTCGGGGATGCGGAGCCAGGTGCTCCCGCCCTGGTTGGAGAGCTGACTGTCCGGCAGGAACTGACCGGCGACCAGCGCGTCAAGCGGGGTGCCGGCGGGTACGCCGAAGGGGTTGCCGCCCGGAAGGACGATCCCGGTGGGGACCTGAGTGAAGCTCGCGGTGGCGTTGTTGAACTTGACCAGCTGCCGCGACATGTAGCGGAGTCCGAAGGAGACCCGGTCGGAGGCCTTGAACTGGACGCCAAGGTGGTAGCCCACGCCGGTGCCGTTGCCGGAGAGGCTGGCGGCGCCGAAGTCGGTGCCAGCGGGAATACCGAGCATCGCGAAGGTGACGCCGGGTGCGGCCTGCTGGGTCGAGAGGTCGAGGCGCTGGTCCAGCTCCACGCTCATGAAGTTGATGTCGAAGCCGGCGCCGAAGTTCCACTTGTCGTTGAGCTTCATCGCGACGGTCGGCTGCAGGTAGATGCCCTGGATCTTGCTCTTGTAGCCGTCGAAGCGTCCGGCGGCGGTGGTGGGCCATTCGGTGGTCAGGCCGTAGGGAGCGAAGAGGCCGAGGCCGACGACGTACTTGCTGGTGCCCAAGGGCATTGCGAGATAGACGTTGGGTGCCGGGTAATGACCATCGGTCAGGTTGCTGACCTGGCCGGTGGCATCGGCCGTGAAGCTGCCGGAGGTGTTGATGAGCACGCCGCCCACCGTCGCGACCTTGCCGGTGACGTCGGCGAGCCCGGCGGGATTGAAGAACATCGCCGAGCCGTCCGCGCAGGGCGCCGCCACGCCGGTGCCGGCACGGGCCATGGCGCAGGCGTCGTGCTCGTACAGACCGTAGCCCTGCGCAGCCGCGCGCGAGGGGGTCGTGGCGAGCGCGGTGCCCGCGAAGATCCCGGCGGCCATCCAGACCTGGTACCGTCGCATAACGTGACTCCAGGGGAAAGTGGAGCAAGTACGAATGGCGGGCAAATGGCCCCGCGACGTTAGTCTACGGGGCCTGCGGAGCTTTGTCAAAACTCAATCGTGACAAGTCTTTATGATGCCTTCACATGTCGGGAGATCGTGGGGCGGAGGCAGGCACCAGGGCCGCCGTGAGCGGCAGGTGCGTGGCGTCGCCGGCATCGAGGGTGAGCTCGACATCGTATCGGCCGGGCCGGGGAAGCGGGAGGTCGTACGCCAGGATGACGGCGGCCTCGACGAAGGTGACGCCCGCCGGCGGCTCGCCGAAACGAAAGGTCCCCTCGCCGCCAAAGAGCTCCCGAGCGTCGGGGTCGAGGAAGCGGATCCTGATCTTGTGCTCGCCGATCTCGGTCCGCCTCCCGATGACCCGGATGACCAGGTGGGTCCGCCGATGCTCGGCCGGGAACTGGGAGACCCACACCTGGCTGAAGATCCCAATCACCGAGAGCCGGCCCTGCTGGTCCACCAGCGCGTAGTCGGCGAGGGAGGCCAGGACGATCTGCATCAGGAGACGCGGATGGAGTTCACCACGTCATTGGCCTTGATGGCGTTCACAACGTCCATTCCGGCGGTGACCTGGCCGAACACCGTATGGACCTTGTCCAGGTGGGGCTGGGGGCCGTGGGCAATGAAGAACTGGCTGCCACCGGTGTCGCGGCCCGCGTGCGCCATCGACAGGGTGCCGGCGACGTGCTTATGGGTGTTCCGGTCGGTCTCGCACTTGATGGTGTAGCCGGGGCCGCCGGTGCCGACCCGCGGGTTGTTCGGATCCTTGGAGAGCGGATCGCCCCCCTGGATCACGAAATTGGGGATGACGCGATGGAAGCGGGTGCCGTCGTAGAATCCGTCGTTGGCGAGCTTCTCGAAGTTGGCGACGGTCTTGGGCGTCTCG
>DASSGV010000116.1:0-8752 GCA_035693225.1 Gemmatimonadales bacterium
GTGATCGGCCAGGAGCGCGCCAAGCGGACCCTGGCCGTCGCCGTCTACAACCACTACAAGCGGATCAACGCCACCAACGGGCGCGAGGGCGACGTCGAGCTCGACAAGTCCAACATCCTCCTGCTCGGGCCCACCGGGGTCGGCAAGACCCTCCTCGCGCAAACCCTGGCACGCATCCTGGACGTTCCCTTCACCATCGCCGACGCCACCACGCTCACCGAGGCCGGCTACGTCGGCGAGGACGTGGAGAACATCCTGGTCCGGCTGCTGCAGGCCGGCGAGTTCAACGTGGCCGAGTGCGAGCGGGGCATCGTCTACATCGACGAGATCGACAAGATCGCCCGCAAGTCGGAGAACCCGAGCATCACCCGGGACGTCTCGGGCGAGGGGGTCCAGCAGGCGCTGCTCAAGATCCTCGAGGGCACCATCGCCTCGGTCCCGCCGCAGGGCGGGCGGAAGCACCCCCAGCAGGAATACATCCAGATCAACACCAAGGACATCCTGTTCATCTGCGGCGGCGCCTTCGACGGCCTGGAGAAGATCATCCAGGCCCGGACCGGGCGGCAGCAGATCGGCTTCAGCAAGCCGGCCGACGCGCTGGGCGGCGCCGATCCGAAGAACCCCTTCGCCGACGTCGAGCCTGACGACCTGCTCCGGTTCGGCCTCATCCCGGAGCTGGTGGGCCGGCTGCCGGTGACGGTCTCGCTCGATGCGCTCGACGAGGACGCGCTGGTGCGGATCCTGGTGGAACCCAAGAACGCGCTGACCAAGCAGTACACCAAGCTGTTCGACATGGAGGACGTGGGGCTGACCTTCGACCCCGACGCCCTCCGGGCGGTCGCCGCCAAGGCACTCAAGCGCGGCACCGGGGCCCGCGGGCTCCGCGCCATCCTCGAGACCATCATGACGGACATCATGTACGACCTCCCCGGTCGCGACGACGTCCGCGAGGTGGTGATCACCCCCGAATCGGTGACGGAACGCAAGTCACCGCTGGTCGTGACCGAACGGGCGCGGACGAAGAAGGAAGCGTAGGCGGAGGGACGCAGGGCGCAGGGTCGGAGGGGCGCAGGGATATC
The DNA here is from genome assembly GCA_035693225.1 of Gemmatimonadales bacterium. Lineage (GTDB taxonomy): Bacteria > Gemmatimonadota > Gemmatimonadetes > Gemmatimonadales > GWC2-71-9 > CAMLHU01. Next base: position 1,080 of record DASSGV010000116.1, read on the forward strand.
GGCGCACATCGGTGGATTTCGCTAGCTTTCCCCCATGACCAAGCAGTCCGCGGCGCCCGGCGCATCCGTCCATCCGACCAGCCGTCCATCCTCCGGTGCGGCCCCGCGCCTAGCCGTTGACTTCGTCGGCTCCTTCCCCGACCCGCTCACCCGGCTCGACCCGCCCCTCCCCGAGATCGCGTTCCTGGGCCGCTCCAACGTCGGCAAGTCGAGCCTGCTCAACGCGCTCGTCGGCCGCCGGGACATTGCCCGGGTGAGCTCGACGCCGGGAAAGACGCAGACGATGAACGTCTTTCGAGTCACGGGTCACGGGTCGCGGGTCGCGGGTCGAGGACCGGAGGCACGGAAGCCCACTTCCACAACTCACGACCCACGACTCACGTCTCACGACCCACGCCCCTACTACCTCATCGACCTGCCCGGCTACGGCTACGCCAAGGTCAACAAGGGGGAACGCCAGCGCTTCCGGTCCCTGGTCGAGCGCTACCTCGGAGAACGGCCCACGGTGACCGCGGTGGTCTGGCTCCTCGACGCCCGACGGGAGCCCTCCGAAGACGACGGCAAGATGCACGAGCTGCTGATGCGCTCGGAGCGTCCGGTGCTGGCGGTGCTCACCAAGGCGGACAAGCTCGGCCGCGAGGCCCAGCGCGCCCAGCACCGCGCCATCGCAGGGTCGTTGGGGCTCCTCGACGACCAGGTGGAACTCACCAGCAGCCAGACCGGCCTCGGGATCACCGCGTTGCGCGACAGCATCGCCACCCTGCTGAACGGCGGAAAGGACGGATCCGATGACGTTCGCTAGGCCGCTCCGGGGCGCGCTCCTGCTGGCCGCCCTCGTCACGGCGCCGGCGCTAGTGGCGCAAGGCACCCCGGACGAGATCGACAGCCTCCCGGCCGCGGGGCTCGGACGCCTCACCCAGGACCAGATCTCGATCACCCTCCGGTCGGGTGACCTCCAGATCCGGTTCCTGCCTCTCAACACGGGGCTCCTGCGGCTCCTGGCCCCCGATGGCTACGCCTCGATGCGCTCGATCCTCCAGAGCCGCCAGGCCGCCGTCGATTCGGCCGCCCAGCGCGCCGGGATCACCCGCCCAGGCGTGGTCCTGGTGACGTTCTTTGCCCAGCGTGACAACGTCACCTTCCAGCCCCAGGACCTCTTCCTCGACCAGCGGAACCAGATCTTCCGGCCGGTGGCGATCATCCCCTACTCGCCCGGCTTCACCGCCCAGCAACTGCAGGCCCGCGGCCAGGCGACGGCCATCTACGTATTCGAGCTGCCGGTGCCGGTGTTCGAGGGCTTCCAGGTCGGCTATGGCGCCACGGTCTCCAACGCCTGGAACGACGCGATGCCGACGATCAAGCGAGAGCGGGACCGGGTGGTCAATCGCTGGCGCCAGCAACAGAACCCGGCCACCACGCCGCCCTCGCACTGACGGCACGGCAGGACCCCGCCCCTTCGGAGGAACCATGGTGCTGCGCCCCCTTCGGTCGGTGACGGTCTCGCCGGCCGCGGAAAAACTCTATGATGCCTGGCTGGCCGAGCTCGGCGAGCGCCTGCACGACCCCACGGTCGACCGTGCGGTCCTGGTCCGCGACCTCCTCTATGACCTCCAGTGGCCCGGCCACGGCGCCTATGCGGATCGCCTCGCCGATCCGGCCACGCCCCTGACCCAGCGCGTCGCGCTGACGGGGCTCGACCCCCGCAATGTCACGCTCGAGCCCGAGTACTACGCCGACGTCGACGCCGTGAAGTTCGCGGCGGTCAAACCGCTGCTCTGGCTCTGGTACGGATTCGACCGCTCCCCGCTGGGCGGCCAGGAGGTCCACCTCGGCATCCGGTTCCGCCGAATGCTTGCCGAGCACCTCTTTGCGCGGTGCGGGAAGAATTTCAAGTGCTTTCAGAACGTCGAGTTCTCATACGGCTACAATCTCGAGGTGGGCGACGACGTCGTGATCCACCGTCACGTGCTCCTCGACGACCGCGGCGGCATCTCCCTGGGCGATCGCGTGAGCATCTCCGACTACGCCAACATCTACAGCCACACCCACAGCATCGTCGACCAGAAGGACGTGACCAACGCCCGCACCGTCCTCGAAGACGATGTCCGGGTGACGTACCACGCCACGGTCCTTGCCGGCGTACGGGTGGGACGCAACGGGATGGTCGGCGCCAATGCGGTGGCCACGAAGGACGTCCGGCCCTTTCACGTCAACGTCGGCATCCCGGCCAAGTCGGTGCGGGTCAAGCCGAATGCGCCGCCGGAATCCTACGAATCGGAACGGGCGCACCGGCGGACGGAAGACCGGCGCTGAACGGCACGTCGTGGTGGTGGATCGGTGCCGGCACGGCGGCGGCCGCGTTGGCGGCCTGGCGCCTGTGGCACGGCCGCCAGCAGGCCGCGACCCTCACACGCCAGCGCGATGAGCTGGCCGCCCAGCTTGAGCGCCGGATGGGCGAGCTCTTCTCCCTGCAGGAACTCAGCTACGTCCTCTCGGAATCCCTGCAGGTGGACCGCCTGGCCGAACAGGTGGCCCGCTACGTTCAGCGCTTCCTCCGCGCCGATGGCGCCCTGGTGGCACTGGCGGAACCGGGCGGGGCGCCGGGCCTCCGGGTGGCGGGGGCGGAGGGGTCGCTGGCAGCGCTCCTCGGGCGCCGCATCGCCGCGGATGACGAGTCGCTGCTGCTGCGGGCCGCGGCGCGGGAACGCATCGAGCTCGAAGGGGGGGCCGGGCGTCCGGTGACCCTGATGCCCGGCGTCGAGGTCGACACCGCCGCAGCGGCGCCGCTCCGGGCGCAGGGTGTCACGATGGGCGTGGTGGCGGCGGCGGGGCGCCCCTCGGGGGCGTTCAGCACGGAGGACCTGTGGGTGCTCTCGACGGCGGCGACCCACACGGCGGTGGCCCTGGCCAACAGCCGGCTCTTCGAACTGGTCCACCGCGGCAAGGCGGAGTGGGAAGCGGCCTTCGACGCCCTCGCCGAGGGGCTGGCGGTGGTGGACCATTCCGGCATGGTGGTCCGGGCCAACCTCTCCCTCGGCCGGATCCTCGATCGCGAGCTGGTGACACTGGTGGGGCAGCCGTTCGCGCCGATGGTGGCCGAGGCGCCGGCCGCGGTGGCGGAACTGGTGGCCCGTCCCGGCGGAGTGCGGGCGCCGCCGCTGGTGATCCGCTCGCCGGATCGCGGCCGGATGCTCCGCCTCACCGCCGCTCGGGCCGGCGACACGCCGCGGGAGGGGCTGGTGGTGGTCCTCGTCGAGGACGTGACCGAACAGCGCGCCATCGAAGGCCAGCTGATCCAGAGCGAGAAGATGGCGGCGGTGGGACAGCTCGTCTCCGGGGTGGCGCACGAGCTCAACAATCCGCTCACGTCGATCGCGGGACTCTCCGAGCTCCTGCTGGAGCAGGCCACGGTGGCACCTGACGCCCGGGAACACCTGCGCGTCATCCAGGCCCAGGCGGAGCGTGCCGGACGCATCGTCCAGAACCTGCTCACCTTTGCCCGCAAGGGGACCGCGGAGCGGACGCCCACCGACCTCAACGACGTGGCCGGCCGGACCGCATTGCTCATCGCGTATGAGCTCCGGCTCAAGGGCATCACGCTCGACGAGCGCCTCGCACCGGGGCCGCTGCTGGTGATGGCCGACCGCTATGAGCTGCAACAGGTGGCGCTCAACCTGCTGACCAACGCGGTGCAGGCCGTGGCGGCGACCGGCGCAGCGCACGGGACGATCACCCTCGAGACCGCGGTCGTGGACACCCGCGCCGTCCTCCGGGTGTCCGACAGCGGAGCGGGGGTGCCGCCGGAGCACCGCCCGCTTCTCTTCACCCCCTTCTTCACCACCAAGGAGCCGGGTGAGGGCACGGGTCTGGGCCTGTCGATCAGCTACGGGATCATCGACGCGCACGGCGGGCGGCTCGAATACGCGCCGGCGCCGGGGGGCGGGGCCACGTTCTCGGTCATCTTGCCGCGGCTGGAGGCGCCGGCGCCATCACCGCGCCGCATCCTGCTGGTGGATGACGACCCCAAGAACGAACGGCTGGTGGCAGCGTTGTTCGCGCGGGAAGGCCACCAGATCGAGGCGGTCACGACCGCCGAGACGGCGCTCGAACGCGTCGCGACGCGATCGTATGATCTGTTGGTCGTGGATGCCCGGATGTCGACGCACGCGGGGAGTTCACTGGTGGCGGCGCTCAGGGACGCGCATCCGGGGCTGGAACGGCGCCTGCTGGCGGCGGTGCCTCGCGGCGCCCGGGCGATGGCGGAACGGCTTCGCACCGCGGGCCATCCGGTGGTCCATCTTCCCTTCGACCTGCGCGAGCTCCGCACCTCGGCCGAGGCGATCCTCGGTCAGTAGCCCGCGGCGCTCGCCGGGTGCCAGGGGAGGACGCTGATCCTGCCACGCACCCGGGCGACCGTCGCGGCGACGTCGGGGGCGGCCCAGAAGTTGTCCCCGGCGGCAAGGTCGGGCGCGACGATCCACGCATCGCGAGCGCCGAGGAAGACGTTCTCCCGCACCGTGGAGTTCCACCCCGCCGAATCGACCACCAGTGCCGTTCCCACCGCGTCGAAGACGTTCCCCCGCACATCGGAGCCCGTCGTCGCCTCGAGGACCAGCCCGCGCCCGGCCCGGGCGATCGTGTTGTCCGTCACGATCGTGCCGCGACTCGGCACCGGACCGCCCCCCGGGGCAAAGAGCCGGATGCCCACATTCCCGCCGATGATGAGGTTGTGGCGCAGTTCGTTGTCCCGGCCATGTTCGATCGCGATCCCGGCGCTCCGGCTCCCCACCACCGTCGCACCGCGCACCAAGGTCCGGCTCGAGTAGCCCAGCCAGAATCCGTAATCGGAGCTGTCGGCCCGGTCGTCGAGGAAGGTGTTCCCCTCGCTGAAGGTCGATTCGAAGGCGTTGTGCGGTGAACCCGACCCATCGTTCCCCGTGATCACGTTGTCGTTCGACGGCGCCATCGCCGGCGGCTGGCCGCTCAGGAAGAAGCCGTCTCCCGAGCGGCGGAGGTCATTGCCCGAGATGAGGTTGGAGTCGCAGCCGTTGCGGAGGAGGAGTGCCGCGGAGTCGCACCCCCTGCTGTAGGCTGCGGCCTCGCACCGCACGTTGTCGTGCGCGATGTTGCGGACGATCACGCTGTGGCTCGTCCGCCAGAGGTGGATCCCCCAGCCGCTGTTCCCCGACACGTCGTTGTCCGCGATGTAGGCGTTCCGCGAGTCGAAGAGCCCGATCCCGTTCTGCGCCGCGTGGGCCTGCACCCCGGTGACCGTCGCCCCGTCCGTGGACTTGAGGTAGAGGCCGCCGCCGTAGGTCTCGAAGGTGTCGGGGTCGAAGATGTCGATCCAGTCGCTCGCGGCGAACTGGATCGGGGTCGATTGCAGCGGCTGGGCCCGGGACCCCGACAGGTCCACACCGGTGATCCGATGGCCCCGCCCCCCCTCGATCCGGATGCCGTAGCGATACCCGCCGATGACGCCGCCCTCGATCTCGACCGCGTCGTTGCCGCGGCTCACGACACCGATGCCCACGTAGCGCGACGGGATCGAGTCGCCGCTGCGGATGGTGACGCCGGTCAGGTCGATGTGGGTCCCCGAGGCGGTGACCACGATCACCCCCGACTCGGTCGGGTCGGGGACCCGATAGGCGCCGGGACAGATGCGCACGTCGCCCGCGACCCGCAGGCCGGCCTTGGGGATCGTGAGACAGGGCGGCAGGGCGGGATGGGCGCCGGTGAGCGCCAGCGCCGCCAGGAGCCCGGGGAGGGAGGTGCGGGTCAGCATATGCGGAGGACATCCTCCACCGGACCGGCATCGCCGCCGGCCAGGAGGGCCACCGCATCCTCGAGGGCGCGGCGTTCGCGCGGCCAGGCCATCCGTGCACCTGCCGGCGCCGGCGCCAGCCACTCGAAGGCGTCGTGTTCGTCGGAGAGGCGCACCTGGGCGTCAGCGGCCACCAGCGCCACGAACACCGGGATGAGCGCCACCAGGTCCTCGTGGTGACGATAGAACGCCTCGACCCGACTCAGGTTGTAGAAGCGCTCGGGAACGAGGCCGGTCTCCTCCGCGAGCTCACGGAGCGCCGCTTGGGTGGGAAGTTCCCCGGGTTCGATCCCGCCGTGCACGCTCTCCCAGCTGCCGGGACAGCGCCCCGACACGGCACGCCGGAGCACCAACGCCTCGAGGGCGCTCCCGGTGCCGCGAAGCACGTAGACGTCGACGTAGGTGACCCGGATGTCGGACACTGGGGAGGGGGGGCGTCAGGCCTTGCGACGCGCCATGATCTTCTCGAGGCGGGCGTAGAGCGCCCGGGCCCGGAAGGGTTTGGTGAGAAAGTCATCGGCGCCCGCCTGCAGGACCCGCACCTCGTTGTCCTCATCGCCCTTGGCGGTGAGCACCACGATGGGGAGCGCCTCGGTGGCGGGGCGGGAGCGGACGTGGGCCAGGACACTGTAGCCGTCCATCCCGGGGAGGTTCAGGTCGAGCAGCATCACATCCGGCCCGTGCCGGTCGACCTGTTCGAGCGCCTCGGCGCCGTCGCGGGCCTCGACCACCTCGTATCCCTCGCGCTCGAGGAGGTCCTTGAGCAGGCGCCGCAGGTGGTCCTCATCGTCGACCAGGAGGATCTTGGAGCCGGCGCCGCGACGCTGGGATTCCGCCGCGGCCCCCTCGCGGTCGACCAGGTCGAAACTGAGCGCCACTTCGGTGGGCCCCGCCATCGGTACCACCGCCACCGGTGCCGGGGGCACCTCCACTACCGCTGCGACGGACGGACGGGCCGCGGGGGGCAGCGTGGTCGGCACGTCGACCACCCGGAGCAGCTCCTCGATGCTCGAGTGCCCGTCCAGGACGTGGCGGATCCCGCTGTCCCAGAGGTTCTTCATCCCGCCCATCCTGGCCGCCTCGGCCAGCTCGTCCGGCGGCGCGCCGGCGCCGATGCGGCGCTCGAGCTCCTTCGTCATCCCCAGCACTTCCACGATGCTGAAGCGCCCGCGGTAGCCGGTCATCGCGCACTCGGGACATCCCACCGCACGGCTCAGCTTGGCGCCGGCCGGCACGTGGCGGCGCAGCTTCTCGGGCACCGGATCGGTCGAGATCTCGCGGCAGGTGGGACAGAGCCGCCGCATCAGCCGCTGGGCCACGACACCGCGGAGCGCCGAGGCGATCTTGAACCCCTCGAGCCCCATGTCCATCAGACGGGTCACGGCGTTGGGAGCGTCGTTGGTGTGGAGCGTCGAGAGCACCAGGTGGCCGGTGAGCGACGCCTGCACCGCCACCTGCGCCGTCTCGATGTCCCGGATCTCGCCGACGAGCACGACGTCGGGGTCCTGTCGGAGGATCGACCGCAGGGCACTTGCGAAGGTCAGCCCCGCCTTCGGGTTGACCTGCACCTGGGTGACGCCATCGACCTGGTACTCGACCGGGTCCTCGATCGTCACGATGTTCTTCTCCGGCGAGTTGATCAGCCCGACCGCCGCGTACAGCGTCGTCGACTTGCCCGAGCCCGTCGGGCCGGTGACGAGCACCGCACCGTGCGAGCGGGCCACCGAGCGCTCGAAGCGCCGCAGGTCGTGGTCGCCCATGCCCAGCCGGCCCAGCTCGACGGTGACGCCCTCCTTGTCGAGGATCCGCAGCACGACCGACTCGCCGTGGACGCTGGGCAGCGTGACCA
>DASSGV010000117.1:0-25955 GCA_035693225.1 Gemmatimonadales bacterium
TGCTTGAGCCGGATCACGAAGAGCCTCGGCGCACTCCCTTGCCCAGTATCGGATCGTTGTGGCTGCGCCACGGGGGGAGGCGGTGCCTTTGGCTGCACTCTATAGAACGAGCTGTCCTCGATGAATTCGAGCCCGTTGGACTCGACCAGTCCTTTGAGGAGGGTGGGCACTTCGCTCCTCGGCACCGAATGTGGCGTCTCCAGGGTCACCCGCAGCGCCGGCAGGTTGGAGGTCAGCACCGGCTTCGAGAGATAGGCGCCGAGTCCCTGAATGACGGCGCGGATATCGGCCTCGACGAACTTGACCGAAACCGAGTCGCCGAGGGTGACGGGGCCTTGAGCGGAGAGCGGGGCGGCGAAGAGAACACCGATGAGTGACGCGAGCATCCCAAACCTCACCCCCCAGCCTCCTATCCGCACACGTGGAGAGGGGGAGTACTCGGAACTGTCATCCCGAGGAAGCGGAGCGACCAAGGGACCTGGCCCCCCTGGCCTTGAGTGAGCGACCTCTTTCGATCGACGCCGGGAAGGTCCCTCGGGTCCCTTCCCCGTCGCTGCGCTCCGGATCAGGGCACCCTCGGGATGACAGATCGGGATGCTCGCCTTCTTCCTAACACAAGAACTGTCATCCAGAGGAAGCAGAGCGACCGAGGGACCTGGCCCACCTGGCCTCTGCCCCGTCACTGTGCTCCGGGTCAGGGCACCCTCGGGATGACAGATCGGGGTGCTCGCCTTCTTCCTAACACAAGAACTGTCATCCCGAGGAAGCGGAGCGACCGAGGGACCTGGCCCGTCTGGTCTCTGCCCCGTCACTGTGCTCCGGGTCAGGTCGCCTTTGGGATGACAGATCTGTGTCCCCCAACTCTCTGTGTCGGGAGCCGAGGAACGACTCCGATTTACTCCCCTCTCCCGCAGGGAGAGGGGTTGGGGGTGAGGGTTAGGCCCGAGAGGGGCGCGGGAGGTGAGACGAAGCCAGTTCGTCGCCATCACATCCCCGGCCTGACGGCGTACACCGCCTGCAGGAGGGCGGCGGCCACGAAGGCCACCAGTCCGCCGAAGACCACGATCAGTCCCGGCTCCAGCAGTCCCGTCAACGTCCGGAGCGCCCGGTCGGCCTCCTGGGAGGCCAGGTCCCCGGCGCGCCGGACCATCACCGCGAGCTGCCCGCTCGATTCGCCGACGGCAACGAGTTGCAGCGCGCTCGCGACCAACGCCCCTTCGCGCTCGAGGGCAGCGGTCAGCGGCGCGCCCTGTGCTACCCGATCGGCAGCCCGGTCGAGTCGGTGCGCCAACGCTGGGTCTCCCAGGGCGTCCCGGGCCGAGTGCAACGCCGTCAAGAGTGGCATCCCGGCCCCGAGCATTCCACCGAGCGCGCGACAGAGCCGCGCCGAGCCGAGGGCGTGGCGGAGCGGGCCCAATACCGGGATGCGAAGGAGCAGGTCGAAGAGACGCCGGCGGCGCTCGCCATCACCGAGACGATGCCCCATCCATCCCAGGAGGACCGCACATATCAGGAGCAGCAGCCAGCCATCGGTCCGCAGAAAAGTGCTGCTGGCCAGCAGCGCGCGGGTGGTCGGCGGGAGCTGTTGCCCCAGGTCAGCCAGGATCACTGCGAAGCGTGGCACCACCACGGTGGTGATCACCAGGACCGAGATGGCGCCGGCGATGAGCAGGAGGACCGGATACGCCAGCGCCTGCCGGACCTTGGCGACCATCTCGGCTTCAAGCTCCAGGTGGGTCGCGACTTCACCGAGCGCCGTGCCCAGCTGGCTTCCTCGTTCCCCCGCCCGGATCATCCCCGTCACGAGCGGCGGGAAGACCGCCGTGTGCACCAGCGCTTGCGCGAGGGTGCGGCCTTCGCCGAGCTCTCGACGAACCTCCACCAGCGCCTCGCGCAGCGGCCCGTGGGCCAGCGGTTCGGTGGCGGTGACCGCCTGGGCCACGGGGATCCCGGCCGCCACCAGTGCCGCGAGGGACCGAAAGACGAGGGCCAAATCCCTGCGGGAGGCGGAAGGACGGAGGGACGGAGCGGCGGAGGGAGCGGGATCGAGGGCCAGCACGAAGAGATCGCGTTCGCCGAGTCGGCGGGCGGCGTCGATCGAGGTCGGCGACTCGACGACCCCCGTGACGCGCGACCCGTCGGCCCGCACCGCGCGATAGCGGAAGGTGACGCTCACCGCTTGATCACCGTGCTGTCCCAGGAGAGGAGGTCGGCGTCCTCCCCAGTGCCTCCCGGCACGCCGTCCCGCCCGTAGCTCAGGAGGTCGTAGCTGTTCGGATTTGCAGTGCCGGGTTTCCTATAGATGTAGGGGCGTCCCCAGGGATCGTTGGGGACCCCGCGCCGCAGGTAGGGCCCGCGCCAGTTGGCCGGCGTCGGCGCGCCCGTCGGCGCCTGCACGAGGGAGAGAAGCCCCTGCGTCGTCGAGGGGTAGTCCAGGTTGTCGAGGCGGTAGGTGTCAAGTGCCAGGGCAAAGCTCTCCATCTGCGCCTTGGCCTCGGTGCTCCGCGCGTCGCCCACGTTGCGAAAGACTTCCGGCGCCACCAGGCTCGCCAGGATCGCGATCACGGTGATGACGACCAGGATCTCGATGAGGGTGAAGCCGCTTCGCGGCAGTGAACGGTGAACAGTGAACAGTGAACGGCAATACGCCTGACGTTCACCATTGTGCTCACCAACGCGGCTCTCCGGTCGGATGCTCGACGGAACCTTCCCGAGGGTTCTCACACACACCAGAACCTTCCCGAGGGAGCTGCGGACACGCGGCGACCGAGGGACCTGACCCGCGGGAATCGGGAGTTGGCAGTCGGCTCCCGATGCAGGCAGGGTAGGTCCCTTCCCTCGCGGTGCTCGGGACAGGCTGCTTCGCTCGGGAAGGGTCCGTGATGCGCTTGAATGCCCTATCCGCCCGACCCGCTGCACCCGCTGCACCCGCTGCACCCGCTGCACCCGCTCTACCCGCTCTACCCGCTCAGTCGCTCGCCACACGCAGCACCTCCTCCACCGTGGTGATCCCCGCCTGGACCTTGTGCCATCCGTCCTCCCGCAGCGTCGCCATCCCGTTGTCCCTGGCCAGACGCCGCAGCACGCTGAGCCCGGCGCCCTTCATCAATTCATCCCGGAGCGGATCGGTCACCGTCAGCAGCTCGTAGATCCCCACCCGCCCCCGGTACCCGGTGCCGCGGCACGCCGCACACCCGTGCCCGCGCGCCAGCGTCACCCTGCCCACCGGACCGGCGGAGAGGAGTGCCACCATCTGCGGATCGGGGCGGTAGCGTTCCTGGCAGTCGGGACAGATCCGCCGCACCAGCCGCTGGGCCAGCACCCCTTCCACCGTCGCAGCGATGAGATAGGACTCGACCTTGAGGTCGATGAGCCGGGGAAGTGCGGAGACGGCGTCGTTGGTGTGGACGGTCGAAAAGACCAAATGGCCGGTCATCGCCGCCTGGACGGCGATGCCGGCAGTCTCGGTATCCCGCATCTCGCCCACCATCACCACGTCCGGATCCTGGCGGAGGATGCTGCGGAGTGCTGCCGCGAAGGTCACCCCGGCCTTCGAATGCACCGGCACCTGCGTCACTCCGGGGAGGTGGTACTCGACGGGATCTTCGACGGTGATGATCTTCTCCGCCGCAGGGTCCCGGAGCCCAAGCGCGGCGTAGAGGGTGGTCGTCTTGCCGCTGCCGGTAGGGCCGGTGGCAAGGAGGATCCCGTGGGCGCGGGTCGCGAGGCGCTGAAAGACGTCGAGGGTGGTGGGCGCCATCCCGAGTTCGTCGAGGGAAACGGGGCGGCCACCACGATCGAGGAGCCGGAGGACCACCGACTCGCCGAAGAGGGTCGGGACGGTGGAGACGCGGAGGTCGAGTTCCCGCGATTCGAACCGCGCCCTGATCCTCCCATCCTGCGGCGCCCGACGCTCGGCGATATCGAGTTCGGCGAGGAGCTTGATGCGGGAGACCACCGCCGCCTGGAGTCCCCGCGGCGGGGAGGGGAGTTCGGTGAGGACGCCGTCGATGCGGAGCCGGACCCGGAGCCCTTCCCGCGTTGCCTCGAGGTGGATATCGCTCGCCTGAGCGTCGTGGGCTTCGCGGATCAGGAGATTGACGAAGCGGATGACCGGGGGCTGGTTGGCGAGATCGCGAGCGTCCGCGAGTCCGTCGTCCCCCGCGTCCGCGATCTCCGCCACCCCCTCGCCCAGGTCGCGTACCAGCTCGACCACCGACTCGGCGGCGGAGAAGAGCTGACGGATCGCCGCCTGGAGCTCCGGGGCCGGGACCTCGATCAGCTCGACCGGGGCGTGAAAGGAGCGTTCGAGGTCTTCGAGTGCCTCGGCGTTGGGGGTGCCGGAAACGGCCACCCGCAGCTTCCCCTCCGCCAGTTCGAGGGGGAGGATCCGGTAGTACTCCAGATACTCCGCCGAGAAGGTGTCGGCGAGCGGAAGCTTCGATTCGAGGATCGCGGGCATCGGGGTCCGGGTTGAGACGCCCGAGTGGAAGGCAGGATTGGTGCCGTAAACTGCCGATGTGGAGACCTTGATATGTATGGAGTTAACTCGACCTCGACTGTCTCGGGGGATGACATGTCACTCTTCAGATTGAAACGGATGTCACTGGTGCCGGCCCTTTCCCCAGGCCCAAACCCTCTCCTGACGCCCTCAAGGGCGCCCCGTCGCAGTCAAGCCATCGGCACGGCATACTGAAATCGCGCCGGTCATCCTGTGCCCCCGGCAAGCCATCGGTGCCATCGGCATCTTCGGCGGAGATCGTATCCCCATATGGAGGCGGATGTTATCTGCTGTCATCGGCGCCTCGTGGATGAATCCCAGGGTGACATTGTCGGAATTGGGGGGGATGACATGTCATCTCTCCCGCCCGTGGGCAGCCCCATAAGTCGTTGAGCGACGGCGCTTTGAAAATCAGGACCGGCGGCACTGTTCCTGCCTTGACCACGGCGACCCCTTCCTGGATCGCCGATGCGCCAAAACGCTTGGGTTCGTCTCGCCAGCACGATCATCCTTGTGGGGACCCTGGGCTGGATCCGACCGTTCGCGGTCGAAGCCCAGCATGTCAAGCCATACTTCCAAGCGTGTGGCACACAGCAGAACCCCTGCCCGGTGAAGCTCGAAATCACCGCAAGCACATTCCTCAGACACACCCTCCCGCCGTCAAGCGGTCCGGACTCGTTCACGGTCACCGTCTTCAACGCCTCGTCAGCCATCGCGGTGACGATGTCTGGGTACACGTGTACCCCCACGGCACAGCTCGGTTGCTGGACCACGGGGGGCGCCGAGTCCCTCGATCCACTCGGATCTACGCAGGTCATGGTGCACTACACCACCAACGGCACCGGAACGTTCGGCCTCGCCTTTCACGCGGCCGGGACCGGTCCCTGGAACGTGACGGGCTCGGTCGACTCCACCTTCTCCCCCATCGTCGTCCAACCGTCGACGTTCTTCACCATCACGGTGCCCGGAGGACTCCGTCAGTTCCTCGACTCGACATCTGTACTGGCGGCGACGATCGATTCGGTATTCAACGGGACCCCGTACGAGATGATGCACGCCTCGTACCGGTCGATCCTCGACGGAGTGGACCAGACCTCGTCCACGACCATCACTGACACGTCGTTCCGGATGGCCATTGCTCCGTTCCATCTTGCGAGCGGGACTCATCAGTGGGTGGTCTACGGCTGTATGTGGGATCTCTATGGGCGCTGCGACTCGGTCGGTACCTCGTTCCGCATCGCCACGCCGCCACCGCCCCCCCCATCCATTTGGCCCGTGGACGACTCGGTGGCGCCGACCACGCCCGATACCGTATCGGTGATCCCCGGCGCGATCACCGCGCCAGCGGACAGCTTGAAGGGGTGTCCGCTCACGAGCGGCGCGCCGAGCATGAAGTGGATCACGCCGGTCGGGGACGTGCATCAGTCCACCGATACCGTGATCATCGGCAACGATACCACCGTCTATCCCACCGGCGAGCTCTTCCGGGTCTCGGTCCTGCGGTCCTATCCCCTGCAGGTCACCGTCTATATGACGGCCACGGTAGGCATCAATGTCCCACTCTGCAGCCAGCTGACTTGGCTCAGTCCGTCCCAGTACGCGTGGCAGCCAGGCGAGCTCCCCCACGATACCCTCTGGAACGGCTATCCGTGGGAAGACCCCACTCCGGCGCCACCGCCTCCGCTGGAACTACGTACCTCTGGCAACGCGCTGACCAGACTGCTGGCGCAGCTCCCGACCGTGGGCTCCGGCCTGCTGGCGCGAGGTTCGTTCCGGCCGCTGCTCCGTGGCAAGGGTGTGCAGCCCTATGCGCTGGGCGGCAGCTATACGCTCAACCTCTCGACATTCAAGCTGATGCTGAACGGCGTGACGGTCGTTGGACCTGGCGTCAACGACACCAATGTGACCGGTATCCCGACGAACGGCTTTGATAACTTCTCGATCAAGCAGACGGAGCCGGCGCTGGCCGCCTCGGGATGGAACGAGCTCGTCGCCAGCGTGGCCGACTCGAACGGCAAGGTGACGCACACTCGCGCGAGGTTCCGGTACGTGGATCCCGGAGCGCCGATCACGCGGTACACTGCGCTCCGCGACTTCACCCGGCTCGATGAGGGGGAGTGCACCGCCTTCGGCACCTTCCAGTGCGATGGCACCTTCCTGACCTTCGGCATCCCGGGCTTCGTGACCCGCGACCGGGACCGCTCGCTCCATCTCGTCTACCGGTCGGCATCGCAGGGCCAGCCCGTCCCGGCCCCGGTCGAGGCGTTCTACTCGAACGGGGTCATCCCACCCGATTCGTTCCACGTCCAGGCCTATGACTCCACCGGGGCCACCATCGGTCCGCGGACGCGCTTCGCCGGGACGCAGGGGATCACCCCGGGACCCGGTTCGTGGCCCCTCACCTCCTGGGGTGAAGACCGTATCCTCGGCACCACCATCACTCCCGCCGGCGCCGCGCCGACCGTGCGCTCGGTGCAGCTCGGCGTGATGGGCTTTTCCGGAGGCGTGGGCACCGAGACTCGGGTGACACAGGATCTCCCCCAGCTCCCGCTCCGCGACACCACTACCACCCGCTTTGGCCCGGGGTGGCAGTTGGCCGAGTTCGACCGGCTCATCCCGGCGACTGGATCGGGGGGCGTGAACGAGATGATCTGGCTTCTGGGCGACGGCTCCTACGTGACCTTTCAAGCATCGGGAAGCAACTGGGTGGCCCCGCTGGGAGAGACCACTCACCTCTGGACCATCGCGGGAGACACCGTCCCGTATCGCCTCACGCCCGCCGATGGTTCGGTCCTCGGCTTCCGGAGCGACGGCCTCCCCGCGTGGACCCAGGATCTGGCGGGGAACAAGACGATCTATGGGTACGCCGGGAACCACCTGACCAGCATCACCGATCCGTCGGGGATCAAGTACACCTTCAGCTACCTGGCTCCCGGGCAGTCGGGGCTGGTGAGCGACGTGAATATGGTCTCCGGCGGCACCACCCAGGCACTCGTGAGTTTCCGGTATGACGGCTCCGGCCGCCTGAGTCAGGCGATCCTTTGGCGGAGCGCCACCGCGGGCGATACCACCACGTACGGTTACGCCACCTCCGCCCTCGGCGCGTTCGTTAGCAGCGTGACCACCGCAGGCCCCGGGCCGTGGCACAATCCGCGGGTCACGACCATCGCGTACGACACGACCTTCTGGGTGCCGACGGCGGTACACCGGCCCCTGCTCAACGGCGTCTCCGACTCGCTCCGCTACCGCGACCTCTGGACCCGGGCCGTGCCGACGGGCACGGCGCTCACCGCGCCGATCCGGATGGCGTACTTCACCGGCGACTTCAAAGACGCTTCGGGCCGCATCACGGAATTCGCCGCCGACAAGTTCGGCAACCCGACCGTGGTCACCCGTCTTGCACCCGCAACGTGGACCCTCGCCGATGGCACCACCGGTCCGACGACCGGCAACGACATCCGCACCATCACCCGGGATGCCGCTGGCCGGGTGACCCAGATCAGCTACGGCACCGAGACGGTCAAGTACCACTACAGTGCCCACTATGGCGCGGTGGACTCGATCTACCGTTCGACGGCGCTGTACCCCGCCGGTTCGACGGTGATGGACACCCTCCGGTTCACCTTCGACTCCGCCCTCGTCGGCTCCACCGCGAGCGCGGGGCGCTGCTACCGTACCCTGGGCGCCTACGACGCCCTGCATCATCAGAGCGACCTGGTCGGCTTTACTTCTGGCGCCACCGGCGGACGGAAGTGCGTCCCCGGCGCGGTGCGCGGATACATCGGCGCCGACACTGCGACCTACACGTATCCTGGGGGATTGAGCTTCACCGCAGGGACCCCTGCGGGCGTCCGCCCCAGCGCCATCACCGACGGCAACGGACTCATGACATCGGTCACCTACGACGGGGCGACGTGGAACACCGCGACGACCATCGTGCCAGGTACGGGGACGACGCGCACACTCTACGATCCGTTCGGGCGTCCGACCCAGGTAGTGACCGCCGCCGGCGCTTCCGACAGCGTCATCACCACCCTCGTCCGCGACTGGAGTGGTCGCGTCATCGCAGAACAGACCGGCAGCGGCCCCCTCACGCGCACCTTTTACGATACGGATGGCTCGGTGGACAGTACCGCCATCTCGGCCGGGAGCATCTCGGTGGATCTTGGCGTGGTGGTGACCGGCCCAGTGCAGGTGCACCGCACCTATACCAATCAGCTGGGCGCCGCCGACTCGACGTACGGCCCCGGGACCCTCGGCCTGGGCGGCCCTGACGTGGCGCGGTGGCAGGCGGCGACGTACACCAAGGATCTGACGCCGAGTGTGACCGATGCAGGAAACGGCGCCACCGTGAGCACGAGCTATGACTGGTTCGGGCGACCGGAGACCGTCGTGCAGAGTGCCGTCAATCGGGCGAGTACCGCCGATGGCCGGCCCTTCGCCAATTCGACCACGACCTCATTCCTCTCAAATCCCGTGGGACTGCAGGACGGTGTCCAGGGCAGCCCCGGGCAGCGGGCCGAGACCTGGCGGGACGGGATGGGCCGGGTGAGGAAGACGCGAAGCTGGGACACCCGCAAGGGGCTGGTGGTGGAGCACGACTACGGGTACAGTGCCGCGAGTGCGCTCTTGGCCGACACCACCATCTTCGAGGGGACCGCCAAGGTGGTCCGCCGGTACCAGTACAATCGGCTCGGCCTGCGCACGCAGGTCGCCGATACCGAGATCAACATGGGGACCGGAAGTGGGATCACCGGGCTCCAGAAATACTTCTATAACGCCACCACCGAGCGGCTGGACAGCGTGACCGCGCGAACCGGGGCCGGGCAATACGCACGAGTCCGGTGGGTCTACGACCGCGGGGGGCGGGATACCCTCCAGGCGGTGCAGATCACGACGCCGGGGGGCACCGCCAACAAGGCGGAAGTCGTGACCCGGCGGTCGTACAATGCGCTGGGGCAGCTGGCCGCCGATTCCGTGACGCGGGACTCGACCGGGGCGGCGCAGCGGATCTGGTACCGGTTCACCAGCCCGCTCTACGCGACCGTCGGCGACCTGAAGAGCGAGCAGGAGATGGTCTCCCACCTCGGCGGGAGCGCCGATACCTGGACCGACACGATGGCGTACAGCACCGACGGCCAGCGCCGCTTGACGAGCAATTACCGGGCATCGGGGCCGGTGTGGAGCCGCACCGACTGGACGTACGATGTCTTCGGCAACCGCACGTCGCGGAATCAACTGGCGGCCGGAAATCCGCCCTGTCCCGTGCCCGATACCTCGTACTATGGGCTGGACAACCGGCTGACAGTGGGGAGCGTCGTGACCCTGACCGGGTGCCAGCGGTTCACGACGTATCTCTATGACTACGCCGGGAACCGGGTGGCGCAGCAGGACACGGTGCTGGGGGAGGCTTCCCCGAGCGGCCGCGCGGTCCAGACCTATACCGCAGGCGGGGAGTTGTTCTTCAGCCTGACTCCGCTGCCGTCGGGGAGTCCTCAGAACTACAGCGTTGCATGGAACTGGTATGACGTCGACGGACTGCGGGCGATCAGCAAGAACGCGTATGACGGCACCAGTTACCCCTTGCCGGATACGACCCTGAGCGGGGTCTACACCGCGTACGTCTATGACGGGGGGCAGCCGGTGATGATGCTCCAG
Organism: Gemmatimonadales bacterium; assembly: GCA_035693225.1. Classification (GTDB taxonomy): domain Bacteria; phylum Gemmatimonadota; class Gemmatimonadetes; order Gemmatimonadales; family GWC2-71-9; genus CAMLHU01. Next base: position 10,160 of record DASSGV010000117.1, read on the forward strand.
CGAACGACGACCCTTGGCGGGTGGTCCGTGGCAGACCGGATGGTGGTGGCGGGGGTGGATAGGCCGTTGGCGGGGCTTTACAACGGTCAGTACCTGGCCCTCGTCGCGGACCGCTCCGGCACCGTGCAGGCGGGGGTCCAGCCCAGCGGGGCGGCGGATCAGATGGCCACCTACATTGACCACGGCCCCTTTGGCGAGCCGCAGAATGCGGGCGGGACCATCAACACCGGCGGGGATGTGCAGGCGGGCTTTACCGGCGCGGGGGGCACGCCCAATGGCCTCGGTCTCGTGTACCTTCGGAATCGGTGGTATGATCCGGGGACGGGGCGGTTCCTGACCCAGGATCCGATCGGGCTGGCGGGTGGGCTCAATCTCTACGCCTATGCGGGGAACAACCCAAGCAGCTTTAGTGATCCGTTTGGGTTGTGCATTCCGGCTAAGGAACGCTGCCCGGTCAACGAGGACGGGATCGGCCTAATCGTCCATTTTGAAGGATTCAGGTCCAAGACGTACTCCGACCTCGCCAAGCACCCAACGATCGGGTTCGGGCATTTGATAGGCCGACACGAACAATTCCCCGCGTCGGGCATAAGCCGAAGTCAAGGCATGCAGTTGCTGAGGGAGGATGTGCAGCGCATTGTCACGCCGGCACTGAGGCACATAACGGTTGACCTGAACCAGAGCCAAGTGAATGCACTCGCGAGCTTCATATTTAATGAGGGTCCCGGCAATTTTGAGCAGTCGACATTGCTGAAAAGGCTCAATGCCGGCGAGTATAGCGCCGTTCCGTATGAACTCAGCCGGTGGCACTATGCTGGTGGCAAGGCGCGACCTGGACTGCTGACGCGGCGGTTGATCGAAGGCTTAATGTTCCACCCTCCAATTTAGAGGCAATCATGTTGGTAGTCGCTCTCTCCCTCATTGTCGCGACGAGTGTACCGGGCACTCCAATAAGAATGGACCCGTGCGACACAGCATCGACAACCGTCGCCATGGAAGACTGCATGAAGGCTCAACTCCGAGTGGCGGATTCCACGCTGCGCCGGCTTGAAGACAGTATTGTGCATCACCTTGGACCGGCCGCCACTCGCGGTTTTCGAGCGGCATCACGAAGCTGGATGCACTATCGTGATGTGCAGTGCACGGCGGTAGCATCCCGTAGCGCCGGTGGAAGTATCGCTCCTCTCGACTTTGGGGGCTGCAAGATCTTGGCCGCCGAAGACCGTATCCGGTTTCTGCGCGCAGCATACTCTCCTTGAGGTGGTGTGACCCCAGATTCGTGAGACACTCTGGAGGAGAAGCTTACGCAGCCGCCCGCCACATGCGGGCGGTTTGTTTTGTCCGATGTTGGCATGACGATCTGCGACATCTGCGTCACCTGCGGACGGGAACTTGTATGACGGGGATGGGACCCGGCTGATGAGCCAGGCGAGTACCAGCACCATTGCGGTACTCCGTGTGGTCATCGGTGCGTGGGCCGCGCCCTCATCCCAGCCCTTCAGGGCGCCTTCCAGAGAGGCGCCTTGAGGCGCCGGGGCCGAGGTCGTGACCCGGCGGTCGTACAATGCGCTCGGGCTGCTGGCCGCCGATTCCGTCACGCGGGACTCGATCGGGGCGGCGCACCAGCTCTGGTACAAGTTCAGCGGGGCGACGTACGCGACGGCCGGCGATCTCCTCTCGTACGCCGAGATGGTGACGCACCTGTCGGGAGGGAACACCACGTGGAGCAATGCACTCACGTACAGCCCTGATGGCCAGCGTCGGCTGATCGAGAGCCTGCGGACCTACGGCCAGGTGACGCGGCAGTACAACTGGACCTATGACGTCTTCGGCAACCGGGCGTCGCAGGTGCAGTACCTCGACGACGGGTCGAACCCCTGCCAGATCCCGGACACGTCGTACTATGGGCTCGACAACCGCGTCACGGTCGGGGGGAAGATGGTGGCGGGGTGCACCGCCCGGAGCACCAGCTACCTGTATGACTATGCCGGGAACCGGGTGGCGTCGCAGGACACGGTGCAGGGGGAGGCGTCGCCGGCGGGGCGGGCGGTGCAGACGTACACCGCGGCGGGGCAGCTCTTCTTCAGCCTGACACCGCTGCCGTCGGGAAGTCCGCAGAACTACGCCGCGGGGTGGAACTGGTACGACGTGGATGGCTCGCGGGCGATCAGCAAGAACGCCTTCAGCGCCACGAGCTACCCCGTGCCGGACACCAGCCTCGCGGGACCCTTCACCGCCTACGTCTATGATGGCGGGCAGCCGGTGATGCTGCTCCAACGGAACGTGAGCGGCACGTGGGTCATTGCGGACCGGATGGTGGTGGCGGGGGTGGACCGACCGTTGGCGGGGCTCTACAACGGCCAGTATCTGGCGCTCGTGGCGGACCGCTCCGGCACCGTGCAGGCGGGGGTCCAACCCAGCGGGGCCGCCGACCAACTGGCCACCTACACCGATCACGGCCCCTTCGGCAACGTCGAGAATCCCACCGGTGCTTCCATTAATACCGGTGGAGATGTGCAGGCGGGCTTTACCGGCGCCGGCGGCACGCCCAATGGGCTGGGCCTCGTCTACCTCCGGAATCGGTGGTATGATCCCGGGACGGGACGGTTCCTCACCCAGGATCCGATCGGCCTGGCGGGAGGCCTGAACCTTTACGCCTATGCGGGCAACAACCCCACGAGTTTCAGTGATCCATTTGGGATGGCAAGCGATTCAGTGAATTTCGCCAATCCGGACGCCGAAAAGCAGTATAATCAAACGTTTAAGTCTCTGGCGGCGTGCGCTTTCGGCGGAAAGTGTAAGTCATCGGATGAAGTTGCAGCAGCGGAAGCGGGGCTCGGCGCGCTGGCGGCTGCTGAAGTATCGTCTAAAGTCATTACTGTGCAATACGGAAGTGTTGCAGGTCGACAACCTGCGACCAACGCAGCCAATGGAAGTGGGCGCACTGTCACTGTGGACCCTAATCATCCGCTGATGAGTCCGCTGAGTGCGGGCTACGGTGCGACTCTTCCGGAAGTGATTGGCCACGAAGTTATTGAGTCTTCGCTGCTCATCCAATCCGGAAACGGGGAAACATTTGGCCCCAGCTTTGCAGCCGCGCATCAGACTGCCGTGGCGATCGGCGATGACCCGATACTGCTCGGAAGTGGACACTCTACCCGGACTTCACGATCCCCCATTGTGAATGGAGTGCCAGATGTCTTCGCGTATCCTCTGCCGTTCTCTCAATAGGCCGGTTATGCGTTGTATAGGGCCGGTCCTTTGCTGGCTTTTGGTGTCGGCGGCTTCCTGGCATCCGCTGAGTGCTCAGCAGAATCCCGCTTCAGCCTTGGCGGCGCGCCCCTGCGATGTGCTGGATCTAAGTGGGCCGGTACGCCGAGTGGCAACCAGCGCCGCCTTTAACATGGTGGTGAGGTTCTCGGCCCAATCGAACACGCCGCATATGAGCGAAGACAGCGTAGCACGATACTTGTGCCGAGGCCTTCGAGACGATGGTATCGAAGCGGTATTGCCGAACCATGTCATATCCACACGGATTAGCGCCGGGTTTGCTGAAGTCCGCGGTTACTTTGCTGTGACCGCTGACAGTGTTTGGCTGCTGAATAAGGTCGAAGATGGCGTTGTCACGTCTAAGATCGGTATCGACGCATGGAATACCATCGTGCCCGCCGGAAGACCTGATGGTGCTTTCGCCGATGTTGTCGCGGTGCTGCGGTATGGTTGCGAGGTTGGTGCAGCGGTGGCGAACATGGGCAGCGTGCTGGCGTGCTCGCCAGATCGTCGGGCGAGCGTTGAGTTGGAGAAGGGAAGAGATTGGAAGGTCAGGCTTCCAGATCGTCATCTCACAATCAAGATTCGGCAAGACGGGCGCGTGCTCGAGGTCAAATGACCCGCTTTCAGCATAGCGCTTTGCCCGTAAGGCGTGAGCAACTGTCAGAGGCATGGCGGTCTTGATGAGGTGCCCGCCCCGCGCGGGCGGTTTGCTTTGTGGAACGACATCAACCGGCGGCACCTTCAGGTGCCGCCGCTCTGTTTGTTGGGGACAGCCGGTGTAGGGGCGCAGCTTGCTGCGCCCCTACACTACTATGAACGATTCGCTTCGATGTGATCCCAGCCCTTCAGGGCGCCTCCCAGAGAGGCGCCTTGAGGCGCCGGGACTCGGGACGAACGGCCTCCGGCAATTCCGGCGCGATTCACCCAGTCGTCGTCGACCGCCCCGGCGCCTGGCCCCCGGCCAACAGCCGGTAGAGATGACGCAGGCTGATCCCCAGGTGGCGGGCCGCCTCCGCCCGGTTTCCCCCGCACTCGATGAGCGCCTGCTGGACCCGCTCGCCGGTGACGCGGCGACGAGTCTCGATCGTGAGCCCGAGCTCGGTAAGGAAGTCATCGGGGAGGTCCGCCGGCTCCAGCAGCCTTCCCGGGTCCGCGTAGAGTACGAGGTGCTGACAGACCGATTCGACCTGGCGGATGTTGTCGGGCCACGACAATTGCACCAGCAATTCCGCCAGGGTTGGCGACAGCTGGGGCGGCACCTGGCCCCGTGCCGCCGATTCCCGGGCCAGACACTGCTCGACCAGCGGCAGGATCTCGTCACGCCGTTCGGACAAGCCTGGCAGCCGGATCCGGAGATAGCCGAAGCGCGCCAGCAGATCGCTCCGAAATCGACGCTCTCGAACGGCCTGGTGCAGGTCCACATTGGTGGCCCCCACGAACCGGGTGTCGACGGGGCGCGCCCGGACCTCCCCCACCCGCGTGACACTCCGATCCTCGATCAGGGCGAGGAGCATTTCCTGGACCTTGGGCGCAGCCAACCCGATCTCGTCCAAGAAGAGCGTGCCGCCCCGGGCCGCCTCGATGACCCCTTGCGCATCCCGCACCGACCCGGTGAACGCGCCCCGGGATGTTCCGCAGAGCGCGGACGCCTCGAGATTGTCATGGACCAGCGCGACCGAGCGCTGCACAAACTCGCCGCGTCGGCCGGAGAGGTCATGCAGGTGCCGCGCGAGGCGGGTCTTGCCGACGCCCGATGCGCCGAGGATGAGCACCGGTGCCCGCGAGGGTGCGTAGCGCTGACAGGCCGTCAACGCTGCGGCGATCGCCGGGGAGTTCCCGAAGAAGAGCTGTGCTTCCATGAAGGGCTCTGCGAACAGAAGTCAGGGGGGAGGCGGACACCGATAAGCTATCGGCGGGCGGGCCGGCCGCTAGCCTGATCACGCCAGGATCATCGCGATCGGTGTGGATCGGGGCCGCGCAGGGAATCGCTAAGCCGTTGAGGTCCAACAGGTTTTCCGAACGGGCGCCTACCAGCGATAAGAAATCACAAAGAATCCGCAGATGACGCAGATGTCACAGAGAGCCGCGACTCGGCCCAGTCGCTCACGCGACAATGGCGTCGGGGGTCACTTCAGTGACAGGGGCCGAGCCGTCGCTTGAGCGACGAAAGGAAGCGCAGCAGACCCCGCCATTCCGGGCCCAAAGGCCCTCTCTGGGGGGCCGAGAGGTTATCTTTCGGGGTAGCGGGCACCTGCCCGCGCCCGGTGGCCACCCGCGCGTCCCCACCGCTCGACCCGCGCCTACCCCGCGAGACCCGATGCCTGCCAACAAGAACGAACAGCGCCGGATCGTCCTGCAGGGCCGCCAGTTCCATTTCGTGTCGTACGAGGCGATCCCCGCCAACGAAAAGCGGGGCGAGAGCGCGGTGCCGCCGATGTGGTACCTGATGAACGAAGGTCACCGCCGCCCGGTGATGCCCCACGTCCCGGGGCAGGATCCGGTGACGCTCGAACGCGCCCTCGGCCGCTGGGTGCAGGAACACATCTTTTCGCAGGCCACCGCCGGCGCCTGAGCGCCGTCCTTTTTCCTTCAGTCCGACAGGAAGTCCCTTGCCGTTCAGCGCCTTCAAGCTCCACCCCGATCTCCTCCGCGGTATCAAGGAACTCGGCTTTACCCGCCCCACCCCCATCCAGTCCGATGCGATCCCGCCGGCCCTCGAGGGTCGAGACCTCCTTGCCTGCGCAATGACCGGCAGCGGCAAGACCGCCGCCTTCCTCCTGCCGATCCTCGACCGCCTGATGACCAAACCGCGCCGGGTGACCCGCGCGCTGGTGCTGGCACCGACCCGGGAACTGGCGGCCCAGATCGTCGAGGAGTTGAACGCCCTCGCGGTCCATACGCCCCTCACCGCCGCCGCGGTCTTCGGCGGCGTGGGAATGGGCCCGCAGGAGCACGCCTTCCGCAGCGGGGTCGACGTCATCGTCGCCACGCCGGGACGGCTCCTCGATCACTTCCGGATGCCGTATGCGAAGCTGGCGGGCCTGGAATACCTGGTGCTCGATGAGGCCGACCGGATGCTCGATATGGGATTCCTCCCCGACATCCGGAAGGTGCTGCGCCACCTGCCGACCAAACGGCAGACCCTCTTCTTCAGCGCCACCCTCCCCCCCGAGATCCAGGCGCTCTCGCGCGAGATGCTGAAAGACCCGGCGACGATCAACATCGAACGCCCCGCCGCACCGGCCACCGGGATCACCCAGGCGGTGTATCCTGTCGGCCGGGAGCTCAAGTCGGTGCTCCTGCTCGAACTGCTCAAGCGCAACGAAGTGGGCGACGCGCTGGTCTTCACCCGCACCAAGCACCGGGCCAACCGCCTGGCGGAGCAGCTGGTCAAGGCGGGGATCAAGGCGGAGCGGATCCACGGGAACCGCTCCCAGAGCCAGCGCACCGAGGCGTTGGCGGGGTTCAAGGACGGCAAGTACCGGGTGCTGGTGGCCACCGACATCGCGGCACGGGGCATCGACATCGAGGCGCTGCAGCACGTGATCAACTTCGACGTGCCGGCGGTGCCGGAGGACTACATCCACCGCTCGGGACGCACGGCACGCGCGGAGCGGACCGGCTTCGCCTTCACCCTGGTGGCGCCGGATGAAGAGGGCGATCTCAAGCGGATCGAGCGGGCCGTCGGCAAGCGGCTGCCGCGGGTGACGATCCCGGGCTTCGATTACGCCGCCCGTCCCGTCGGCCAGCTCGAAGTGCCGCTGGCCCAGCGGATCGCCGCGATCAGGGCGCGGAAGGCGGAGGAGCGGGCGCGCGCCAAGGCGAAGGCGGAGCGGCGCGGGTCGAGCGGGCAAGGGGGACAGGGCGCCCAGGGGGGACAAGGCCGACAGGGCGGGCGCAGCGGGTACGGCGCCGGCCGCGGGCCTCGGCGGGGGCCGAGCCGGGGCCCCTCCCGGTGACAATTGGCAGATCGGCCCCGAGGGCAATAGCTTGACCTGACCAGCAGGATGCTCGACCGGCAACGCAGACGAGGGAGGCGCCACGATGGGCAAGAAGGAAGACCAGTGGATCGAAAAGCTGGCCAAGAAGAACGCCGGGGTGGTCCGGCCCAGCGCACAGGAACGCGCCGCGCAGTACGACCCGACGCTCCGCAAGCAGCCCGAGGAACAATCGTCGGAGACGAAGCGTTTGTTCAAGGAGATGAAGAAGCGGGAGTTCTAGGAGGTCACGGGTCGCAGGTCGCAAGTCACGAACTGCCGGTCTCAGGTCACGAAGTCACAAGTCCTAAGAATAGTAGAGCTGCTCAGACTGGGCAGATCGTGGTTCAAGACCCGCGACCCGCGACCTGTGACCCGCGACCCGCGACCTGTGACCCGCGACCCGCGACCTGTGACCCGCGACCCACGACCCACGACCTGTGACCCGCGACCTGTGACCCGCGACCTGTGACCCGCGACCCGCGACTTCTGACCTGCGACCCCTAACCAAAGGCCCCTCCCATGGACTACCTCTTCCCGATCGGCCGAGTGCTGTTCGCGGCATTCTTCCTCAACAGCGCCTATGGTCACTTCAAGAACGTGGAGATGATGGCGGGATACAGCGCCAGCAAGGGCGTCCCCGCCCCGAAGCTCGCGGTGCTCGGCACCGGCACGCTCCTCCTCCTGGGCGGCCTCGGCGTCATCCTGGGAATGTGGGTCCAGTGGGCCCTCCTCTGCCTGGTGGTGTTCCTGGTCCCGGTGAGCTTCATGATGCACGCCTACTGGAAGGTCACCGATCCCGCGGCCCGGATGAGTGAGCGGATGAACTTCCTCCGGAACGTCGCACTCCTCGGTGCCGTGCTGATGATGTACTTCATCCCCACACCCTGGCCGATGAGCTTCGGGCACTGAGCTGATGCGCTCGCTGCCGCAACTGTTCGAGAAGAACCGGAAGTGGGCCGCCCACCAGGTGGCCCACGACCCCCGCTATTTCGAGCGGCTCCTCGAGATCCAGCGCCCACCCTATCTCTGGATCGGCTGCGCCGACAGCCGGGTGCCGGCGAACGAGATCGTGGGGCTGGCCCCGGGGGAGATCTTCGTCCACAGGAACGTCGCCAACGTGGTCCGCCACGACGACCCCAACGCGCTCTCCGTCATCCAGTATGCGGTCGACGTGCTGGCCGTCCGGCACATCATCGTGACCGGGCACCACGGGTGCGGCGGGATCATCGCGGCACTGGGCCCCCCCGCCCCCGAGCCGCTGGAGACCTGGCTCACCCCCATCCGCGCCCTCCGCGACCGGCACGCCGAAGAATTGGCCCGGCTCGACCCGACGGCCCGCCCCGACCGGCTCTGCGAGCTCAACGTGGCGGCCCAGGTCAGCGCGGTCGCCGGCACGGCCACGGTCCGGCAGGCGTGGGCCGCCGGCAAGCCCCTCGCCATCCACGGCTGGTTCTACGACCTCAAGGACGGGTTGCTGCACGACCTCGACGTGACCGTCGACCTGCCGGAGGCGCGGTGAACTCCACCATCTACGCGATGATCCCGGCCTCGGGGGGCAGGATGGGCTGGATCCTCGTGCCGATCGTGCTCATTGCCGTGGGCGCCGTCTTCCTCCTGGGGCGCACGCTGTACGGGGCGCATAATGCCAGCTTCGAACTGAGTGACCAGGGTCTGGTCTTCCACGGGGACATCTATGGCGGACGGATCGCGCTCGCGGATCTGCGCGGCGGAGCGGCCCGGATCGTGGACCTGTCGGCGGAGCCCGGGCTCAAGCCGGTGCGCCGCACGATGGGGACGGCGCTCCCCTCCTATCGGTCGGGATGGTTCCGCCTGGCCGACGGCGAGAAGGCACTGCTCTACCTGACCGCGCAGAGCCGGGCGCTCTACATCCCGACCACCAAGGGATATTCCGTGCTGTTGAGCCCCGAGGATCCAGACCGGATGCTGGCCGACGTGCAGCGCCTGGCCCCCTCCAAGTAGCATTGTGACACAGGTCACACCCATCCGCTTCCTTATATAAGGGATCCACAAAGGCCCGCCCCTTAACACCTCCCTTCGGCCGCCGTCCGCCCGGCACTGTCAGTCATTCCCTCGTTGGCCGGAGGAGCCGATGCACCACCATATCCGATCCTGTGCCCTCACCGCGCTGACGGTGATCGCTGCGGCCGCCTGCAACTCCGGCAGCTCGAGCCCCAGCACTCCCGCCCTGAGCGCCGGCCTGGCCGATAGTCTCGGCGATGCCATCGTGAGCGACATCAACATCAGCACCGCGGGCGCCACCACCACCGGCGGGAGCGCCACCTTCTCCGCGAGCGCCGGCGCCGAACTGGCGGGGCCCGCCCTGAGCCCGCCGATCTGCACCGTGACGCGGAGTCCCTCCTCACCCGCCAATTCTGACGCCGATCCGGTGCCTGATTCGGTCCGGATCTCGTTCAGCGGGTGCGTCATCAATTTTCCGGGAGAATCCGACACCCTCACCGGCACCATCGACCACATCGACCCGACGCCGACGGTGACCGACCGGGCCATCAAGAAGGTGTTCACCGACTACGGCTGGGTGATGGTCCGCACCGTGAGCGGACGGGTGCGGTCGATCCTGATGAGCGGCACCCGGATGGCGGTGCGGGATTCGAGCACCATCACCCAGACCGACAGCAACATGACCACGACCTTCACCTATGCGAACGGCAATACCGCGACCCACGACCGCACCTGGTCGTTCCTGTTCTCCGCCGATTCCGCCAACAGCATCAAGCCCGACTCGGCGCTGCCGGCGGGTACCTGGACGGTGAGCGGGAACTCGACCTGGACCCACCGGTCGCTGACCTATTCGCTGGCGCTCACCACCCCCACGCCGTTGCACTTCAACCCGACCTGCACCGACGAGCCCCGGTTCGATGCCGGCGTCACCCGGATCGTGGTGAGCCGGGATGGCACCACCTCGACGGTGATGATCCAGTTCACCGGCTGCGGCCAGTACACCGTGACCCGGACCTGACCCGATCGGGAGGCTCGGAAGCCCGATCCGCCACCACGGCGGGTCGGGTTTCTGTCTTTGTGATTCATTAGTGCCTGGTGTGCGCCGCCTCTCGCTGCCGGTGGCGCCCCTTGTCAATTCCTTGCAGTATTGAGGATCCCAGAGGCGATCCGACAGTCCACACCACCACCGTAAAGGCGGCCGCCGCGGCGTTCAGCCGAGCGCGGTCGAACGGACCAATGACCGACACAGCGGGGGGATACTCGCGCCGAGGCTTCGTGGCGACCGCGGGTGCGATGGCGGGATGGGCCACCCTGGGGCGCCCCGTCGGATCGCTCCGCCGGGTCCTTGCCGCCGGCGATCCGCGGCCGGGGCGGACGGTGCTCTTCCAGGGAGACTCGATCACCGACTGCGGGCGCGACCGGGACATCACGGCGGCCAACAGCTCTGCGGCGCTCGGCACCGGCTACCCCCTCCTCATCGCTGCCTCCCTCCTGGCCGCCCACCCCGACCGGCAGCTGCGATTCTTCAACCGGGGGGTGAGCGGGAACACCGTCCCCGACCTCGACGCACGCTGGCAGGCCGACACCCTCGACTTGGCGCCGGATGTGCTCAGCATCCTGATCGGGGTCAACGATTACTGGCACACCCTCGGCGGCGGCTACCACGGCACCGTCGACGACTACGCCGCCGGGTTCGCGGCGCTCCTCGCGCGCACCCGGAAGGCGCTCCCCGACACCCGCTTCGTGGTGCTGGAGCCGTTCGTGCTCCGGACCGGGGTGGTGAAGGAGAGCTGGTTCCCCGAATTCGACCGACGCCGCGCGGCGGCCCGACAGGTCGCCGACGACGCCAAGGTGCTCTTCCTGCCGTTGCAGAAGATGTTCGACGACCTGAGCCGGAAGGCGCCGCCGGTGTACTGGTCGCTCGATGGCGTGCATCCGACCGCCGCCGGCCACGCCGCCATCGCCGACCTCTGGACGCGAAAGGTGAAGATCTGATGCGGATACCGCCCCTGACGTTCGCGCTGGTGATCACTGCATCCGGACTGGCGGCGCAGGGGAGCGCTCCGGTGCGGGTCGTCCCGGTCGTGGCCCCGGTGGCGTCGTCGGTGGACACGCTGATCCGCCAGCTCAAGGCGCTGGCGCCGGTGGCCGGCACCTCGGCGGATGTCCACGAGCTCACCCTTCGGCGCGGCACGGCGGTCTTCGAGCTCCAGACCGGGAAGCTCTATCCGCTCACCCCGATCGGCGGCCGCACGGTGGCGCTGCTCTACGTCGGCAGCGGGCGGTACACCGCCACGGCCCCTGACCTGGTCGAGCGGGGAATGCTGGCGCGGGCGCTCGATCACGGCGACAGCGCCATCGATGCCACCTTCCACTCGGCGGCGTTCGTCTTTGCGGACTCGACCTGGGAGGAGGTCTCCCACGCGGTCACCTTCGGTCCGGACCCGGCCAAGCCGAGCCAGAGCACCATCGACCATCTGGTGGATGTGATCGGCGGGATCGACCACACCTACTTCCCGGTCGGTGTGATGGGCGCACTCCTGAACGGCGAGCGCAGCGGATATTTCTATGCCTTCATCGAGCCGGACGCGGGTCGACCCCTCGGCCTGGAGATCGACCCCGATGCCGTCGAATCGGAGTCGATCCTTCGCAAGCCCGCACTCGCCGGCCGCGGCAGCGGGATGGACGACCTCGCCGATTTCGCCGTGCCGGGATCGCCGTCGGGTTATCCCAAGGCGACCACGCGCACCGACGCGATCTCAGGGTACACGATGGACCTGGACCTTCCGGAGTCGGGGGGCTCGCTCGCGTTCAATGCGCGCACCGACCTGATCGTCGTCCCCGACGGTCCGATCGGACCCTGGATACCGCTCTACCTCGACGGCAATCTCCTCGGTGATTCTGCGAGCGTGGGCGGGCAGCCGACGTCGGTATGGAAGATCAAGGACCACGCGGTGCTGTGGGCCCGTCTCGACCGGCGCCTTGCCTCCGGTGACACGGCCCGAGTGCGGCTCTGGTACCACGGGCGGCTCATCGACCGGTTCGGGGACTGGTTCCTGGTGGATCCCACCTCGTCCTGGTACCCCGTGCCGACGGACGGCCGCAACTACGCCACCTTCGACGTGACCTTCCACACCCCGGACCAGTATCCGATCCTCAGCGTGGGCCAACGGACCGACTCGACCCCGGAGCCGGGGCATATGCTGCGGACGCGCTGGGTCCTCGACACGCCGATCCGGAACGCGGCGTTCAACATCGGCGTCTTCAAGGAGTCGCAACTCACTGCGCCGGGCGTTCCGCCGGTCACCTTCCTCTATTCCGACCACGCCATCAAGTACGTCCTGGCGGACGGAGAGAGCTTCGTCGTCACGCCGGACCGCAAGGAACGGGCGAACGTCGGGACCGACATCCAGAACGCCCTCAAGTTCTTCACCAGCGTCTACGGTGGCCCCCCCGTGGAGCAGTTCTACGCCGGCCCGATCCCGTATCCTGAGGGTGTCGCGTTCCCCGGGATGATCGACCTGTCGATGAGCACGTTCGAGGGCGGGAACGAGAAGGGATTCGACCAGTTCTTTCGCGCCCACGAGGTGAGCCATCAGTGGTGGGGGATCGGGGTCGACTACCGGAGTTACCGGGACCAGTGGCTCAGCGAGGGGCTGGCCTCCTTCTCGGGGCTCTGGTTCATGCAGACGGGCTTTCACGACACCAAGCTCTATTTCGACTACCTGGATCGGTACCGGGACGACATCGTCTCGGTGGCCGATGCAGGTCCCGTCGCGGTCGGGGGCCGCACCAGCACCGAGAAGCATCCCAGCGGGTACCAGACCCTCATCTACGAGAAGGGCGCCTGGATGGCCCATATGATCCGGATCCTGATGCTCGACCTCCGGACGATGAACGAGGACGGCTTCACCAAGATGATGCAGGACTACTACCAGACCTACCACGGCCGCCGGGCGTCGACCGCGGACTTCCAGCACGTGGTCGAGCGGCACATCGGCATCCCGATGGACTGGTTCTTCAGGGAGTACTACGAAGGCATCGCGCTCCCGGACTACCAGACCGCCTGGAAGGCCGAGCACCAGGCCGATGGCAGCTACACCGTGCACCTCCGGGTCACGGCCAGCGGGGTGCCTGCGGATTTCGAGAACTACATCCCCGTCGCCATCGACCTGGGCGGGAGCCGGACCGCCCATCTCCGGATGCACGTGATCGGCCCTTCCGGCACGATGGACGTGCCCGGGATGCCCGGTGAACCGAAAACGGTCAAGTTCAACGACCTTGACGGGGTGCTCGCGGCCTCGTGGAAGAACGTTGGATGGTGATCCGCCTGGCGGTCGTACTGGCGCTCCTTGCGGTCGGTAGTGCGCAGGCGCAGGTACCGGTGTCGCGCGACACGGCGATGGATGCCGCCGCGATGAGGAGCATGGACCACCCGATGGCGGAACCGCATATGCGGATGACCGATCCGTGGCCCGCCAGTACCGCGGACTCGACCCGTGGCGCGGAGCTGGTGGCCTTCATCCGCCAGCACCTTGCCAGGTACCGGAGCGTCGACACGGCGATCGCCGATGGATTCCGGCCGTTCCACCCCGAGGTGCCGCAGCCGGTCTATCACTACACCAACCTGCTGTACGGCCTGGAGGCGCGGGCCACCTTCGATCCGGCGCATCCGACCTCCCTGCTCTACCGCAAGAACGCCGATGCCACTTTCACCCTGGTGGGCGTGATGTACACGGCGCCGCGATACTACTCCGACTCGGCGCTCAACGCCCGGGTCCCCTTGTCGCTCACGCACTGGCACGAACACGTCGACTGGTGCGTGCCCCCCAGGGGCCAGGACCAGCGCTGGGCCGAGCGACACGACGGCGCGCCGGTCTTCGGCCCCCACAGCGCCATCGTCACCCGGGAGGCGTGCGACTCCGTTGGCGGAAGGTTCCTCCCGCTGGTGTTCAACTGGATGGTCCACGTCAACGCATTCGCCTCCGACGATCCGCGGATCGTCTGGGGCGTGGAGCCACCGGCGCGATGAGCCTGCTGATCCGGATGACCAGGAATCGCGACGGCACCGCCGAGCTCGTCCTGGTCCGCTCACCGGGGGACGGCGTGCAGCTTCCGCCGGGCCCCGCCGACGGCTTCGGGCCGGCGCACGACCTGGCGCTCTATGCCGTGGAGACCGAGTTCGGCCTCCGACGCGGATTCTACGGCCGTGCGGCGGAAGAGGCGGCCATCGGCCACCGGCACAGCGCGCCGGGGTCGAGCGAGGCCGAGGAGGTCGTGCTGGCGGAGGCCGTGGCGGGAGCGCTGGCGCGGGAAGCATTCGGCCAGACGCTGTCGATCGAGGGGTTCAACTTCGAGGTCGGTGCCGGCGTGGCGGCGCGGAGCGCCGGCGGGCGTGCCCCGGCACTGCCGGGACCGCTGGTCGAGAAACTCCGCACCCGGTTCGGATCGTTGCGGCGGCGGTGGGAGGCCACCGCCCCCGGCGAGGCGATGGAGCTTGACTGGACCTGAGACCTGTTCGTCGTGGGCATACCTCTCCACTTCTTCCGTGAGCGATCGATGGCCACCCCTGTACTGCTCCCGACCAGTGCCAGCAACGAGACCTTCGGCGGCGTCACCTATCACCTCGAAGGTGAACTCGTTCCCGTCCTCCACATCGAACTCGACAAGGTCGGGGTCTACTTCGAGCACCACGTATTGCTCTGGAAGCACCCTGCCGTCGTGATCGGGATCAAGTCGCTGGCGGGCGCGTTCAAGCGGATCCTGTCGGGAATGCCGGTCTTCATGACCGAGGCCACCGGGCGGGGGCACATCGCGTTCAGCCGGGATGGCGCCGGCCACGTGGTGCCGATGCACCTGAAGTCGGGACAGACGCTGGAGGTGCGGGAGCACCAGTTCCTCGCCGCCACCGCGTCGGTCGACTACGCCTTCCAGCGGGTCAAGGGGGTCGCCAATCTGCTGATGGGAGGGACCGGCTTCTTCATCGACACCTTCCACGCGGCGCGTGGCGAGGGGATCGTCTGGCTCCACGGATACGGGAACGTCTTCGAACTGACGTTGGCGGGAGGGGAATCGATCGACGTGGAGCCGGGGGCGTGGGTGTACAAGGACCCGACCGTGAAGATGGAGACGCAGTTCCAGAAGCTCACCACCGGGCTCTTCGCGAGTGCGGGACAGTTGGTCTGGAACCGGTTCACCGGCCCCGGCCGGCTCGGCATCCAGTCGATGTCGCTGCACCTGCCGTCGGCGGAGTAGCCCTGATGACGGGATGGCGGCCCGACCGGGGGCCGGCGGCGGCGGAGCCGAAGCGGTGGATGTCGTGGACCATTTTCGTGATCGTAGTGCTTGCCGGCGGCTGGATGGTCGCGCACCTCTACTCCTCACCAGGAACTCGTGCGTGCGGGCGGATGTACCGGGCCGCACATAGCGCCGCGGACTCCGCGCGGGTGGACAGCACCATACCGTCCGAGCGGGATGGCGCCGGGATCCAGACCCACTCCTGCGGATATTTGCGCTCCAACGCGCGGTGGCAGTAGCGCCGCAGGTGCTTGACGACCTTCTGG
>DASSGV010000118.1:0-14677 GCA_035693225.1 Gemmatimonadales bacterium
CAGGCCGTCGGGATCAGCGGTGTCGTCCCTCCCCAGATCGCGGCCTGGTTCCCGACAGTGCTCTTCCTCTTCCTCGGCCTCTGGCTCCTGGCGCGGGCGAGGACGTAGACGAGCCTCTCCCCCGGCCCCTCTCCACGCTGACGAGCGGAGAGGGGAGGACCAGCACCGCTCCCCCTCTCCGTCCGTCAGGATCGAGAGGACGTAGACGGGCTGCATCACTAGCCGAAGCCTCACCCCCGGCCCCTCTCCACGCTGACGCGCGGCGAGGGGAGAGGGAGTTGGAGGGCGATGTGCCCCCCCCAAACGAACCGGGCGCCCCTTTCGGAGCGCCCGGTCGCGGTTGGTCGCCGTCTGGACGCTACATCATCCACTTGGCGCCGAGCACGACGCGCCACCTGGTCTGGTTGATGTCGATCGTGTTGAGCCGCGGCAGGTTAAGGGTGTAGCTGTTGCGGTCGTTGGTCACGTCGAATGCACCCGACTTCTTGAGGATGGTCGAATTCTCGTTGATGGTGGTCGACCGGATGACACCCCAGTCGCTGCTGATGAAGTGCAGCAGGTTGAACACGTCGGCAGAGATCTGGAGCCGCTGGCTGCCGATCTGGGGTGTCCAGGACAGGTTGGCGTTCAGGTAGTTGGACCAAGGGTTCCGGCAGCTGTCGCGGCCCATGATCTTGCCACGCTGGCTGCTCAGGCACTTCTGCCCGTTGATGAAGGTGTTGAGCGTATCCCACTGCGCCCCGTTGACCAGGGTGATGTCGGCAGAGTCCTTCGGCACGTAGAACAGGTCGTTCTGCTGGCTGCCCCCACCAACGCCATCGGCATTGACATCGCCCGCGATGGAATACCCGAACGGCGCGCCCGACACCCCGATGTAGATGAGCGACAGGTCGAGCGCGTGCGGGAAGTGGTACGTGCCGCTGAAGGTGATCTTGTTAGGACGGTCGAAGAACGAGGTCGTGACGTTCCGGTTTTCGAGCGTCCCGTCCAACGTAGCATAGCCGTAGTTCGAGAAGGCGATGCTCGACGTCTGCGAGATCAGGTCATACGCGCGGGAATAGGTGTACCCCGCGGTGAAGGACATATTCCCGGCGTTCTTGGCCAGCTGCAGCGAGCCGGAGTAACTGTAATCTTTGCTCTTGTTCGTCTGCATGATGATGTTCGCGAACGACGACGTCACCTTGCTCGGCGTGACGGACGTCCCCGAGAACGTACCATAGGTGACGCGCCCACCCTCACCGGTCAGCGTGCCTACCGGACCGGTAAGGTTCAGGTCCTGGAGGTAGAGCGTGTTCCGGTTCCGCGCGTAGGACAGGTCCACGCTGGCGGTGACGCCCCACGGAAGGCGCTTGTCAGCGCCGAGGGCAAAGCGCAACGCCTGCGGGAACTTGAAATTCTTGTCGAAGATGTTGATGGTCGGGATCGGCGTGCTGGTGCCGCCGCCGCCCGCGCACTGGGTATAGGAGCTGTCGAGGCTGAAGAACGGCATGGTCCCGGCAGTGCTGCAAGTCAATTGCGCCTGCTCAAGGCCGGTGTTGCCGTACGCGTTGGAGAGCCAGACGTAGGGAGGGCGGCCGCTGAAGATCCCGACGCCGCCGCGCAGTTGCAGCGAGCCATCTCCGTGGACGTCGTAGTTGAAGCCGACCCGCGGCGAGAAAAGAAGGTTGCCGCTCGGAAAGACGCCGGTGTCAAGGTGATAGCCGGCAGTTACCAAGTTGGCGTCCGTGAGGAGCCCCTGGTTGGTCGGCGGGAGCACCGGGAAGGTCGGATCATCCACGCGGATGCCGCCGGTGATGGTCATGTTCGCCACCGGGGTCCAGGCATCCTGTGCGTAGAGCCCGAACTGCCGCACGTTGAAGTCCGCGACCGGGCCATCGGTCCGGCCGCCCGCGATCCCCGCCTGCTGCCCGGTCAGGGCGCGGGTGTATTGTGACGGAAGAGCATTGTAGAACGAGTCAGCGCTCGCGAACGACCACTGCCCGATGGACTGCGGGAAGAAGACGTTGTGGAACTTGAAGAACTCGTTGTGGGTGCCGACCGTGAGGCGGTTGTTCGCGTTGAGGTCGAAGGTCAGGTTGTCGCTCAGCTCGAAGATGTCCTGGTTGAGCGAGTTGGCCTGGGAGTACCGTTCGGCCCCCGTGGTCCAGTTGTACACGCCGGCGTCGACGATGACCGTAGCAAAGTTGGTGTTGGGTGGCCGGTTGTCGCGGATGGCCTGGTACCCTGCGATGAGCTCGTTGTTATACCCATTGCCGAAGATGCTGGTCCACTTGAGCCGGGTGGAACTGCTGTGGTTCTGGATCTGGTAGCCACCACCGCTCAACTGATAGTTCCCGTTCACCGACCGGGAGATGAAGTTATCGTCGGAGGCCTTGACGTAGTTCTCGGACAACTCGAGCTGTCCGTTCTGCCCCGCCTGTGCCGTGATCTTGCCGAACAGGTTGGTCCCCGGGGTGGTCTCCGTGAACGACCCGATCGTTCCCGCGTCGACACCGTACTCGGTCCGCATGGAATCGGCGATGGTGGCACCGAGCGTGGCGTCCGTACCCTGCAGCAGCTGTCCACCATACGGCACGTTGCGCTTCTGGATGTCGGCGCTCACGAAGAACTGCGCCTTGTCCTTCACGATCGGCCCGCCCAGACTCGCACCGAATTGGGTGGTCGAGAAGCTCGCCGCGCTGTTCCCAGCGCTGTCCTTCCCGGCCAGACCCTCGTTCTGCAGCGACACCCAGGCATCACCGTGGAAGTCGTTGGTCCCGCTTTGGGTCACGGCGTTGATGAGACCACCGGTAAAGCCGCTCTGGCGAACGTCGAACGGCGAGACAAGGATCTGGAATTCCTTGACGGCATCGAGCGGGATCGGGCGCGCGCTGACCTGCCCGCCGGGAACACCGGTGCTGCCGAGGCCGAAGAGGTCGTTGTTCACGGCACCGTCGATCTGGATGCTGTTGAACCGGTTGTTGGAACCGCCGATCGACGGACCGCCGTTCGGCGTGGCCACCACCTGCGGGCTGGTGACGACGAAGTCAGTGAAGTTCCGGCTCGACGTCGGGAGCGATGCGATCGTCGCGGCCGAGATCGTGTTCGATGCGCCGGTGCGCCCCTTGTTGATGATCGGATCGGGCGCGCCCTTGATAGTGAGTTCCTCGACCTGGACCACCGCCTGTGTGAGCTCGAAGTCGGCGGTGAAGCGCTGGCCGAGCGTCAGCTGGATGTCGCTGCGCGTGTTGGGCTGGAAGCCGACGCCCCGTGCCGAGATGGTGTAGGGACCGCCCGGAGGCACGTTCTCAAGCGTGTACGATCCGCCGGCGCGGGTCTGCACCTGGAAGCGCTGACCGGTGCTGGTGTTGGTGATGATGACGGTGGCGCCTTCGACGGGTGTCCCCCCCGCCTGGGTGACCTTGCCCTGCACGGCCGCGCTGGTGACACCTTGCGCAGCGAGCGGACCGGCGCTCCAGGCGGCCAGTACCGCGACGATCGCCCAGGCTGCTGCCCGACGAAACCTCGTCATGATGTGCCTCGAATTGTGGGGTTTGCCCTGCAGGTCACCGGCTCCCGGGCGTTCCGCCCGGTGAGCTCCGTCACAACGGCACTAACATACGCGCTGCTCCGGACGGGTCAAGCGGCCCCGTCCGACCGTGACCCTCCCGTGGCCGAAACGACACCGAACCGGCGCCAGATGAAGAAAGCCGGCACCCCGACGGCGATGATCCCGAAGGTGATCCCGGTGTTGACGGGATCGGTCCAGAGCGCATTCACCACCATCCCCACCGAGGCCACCAGGAAGAGGACCGGCACCACCGGATATCCCCAGGCGCGGTAGGGACGCGCGAGGTCGGGACGCGACCTGCGGAAGACGAAGACCGCCGCCACCGCCAGCGCATAGAACGGCCAGATGCCCAGGATGAACTTGTCGGCCAGCTGCTTGAAGTCGTTGAGCAGCACGTAGACGGTGCCAAGGAGCGTCGCGAGCCAGATGGCCACCGACGGGCTCTGGAACCGGGGGGAGACCCGCGCGATCCCCCGGAAGAAGAGCCCCCGATCGGCCATCGCGAAGAAGACCCGCGGGCCGGTCATCATCGAGCCATTGAGGGCACCGAAGCAGGAGACCATCACCATCGCCGCGATGACACCGCCTCCCCCGGCACCCAGGAGCGGGATCCGACGGGCGGCGTCGGCGGCGATCAACTTGGAGCTCCCCATCTCGGCGATGGGCACGAGGTAGATGTACGCGACGTTGATGAGGGCATACACCAGCACGATCAGCCCGGTGCCGAGGAGGAGCGCCCGGGGGAGGTTCCGGGCGGGATCCTTCACCTCGCCACCCATGAACGCCAGGTCGGCCCAGCCATCGTAGGTCCACATCACCGCCACCAGGGCGGTGGCCATCACCGAGAGCCCCGCCACCGGGCCCGCCGGCGCCGCGGTGAAGTGCGCGGCACTCCCCTCCCCCGCCACGAAGGCCAGGAGCGCCAGCGCCGCCAATGCCGCGAACTTGAGGCCGGTGGCGATGTTGTTGACCACCGCAGCGACGTTGACGCCCACATAATTGAAGGCCCCACAGACGATCACCGCGCCAGCGGCGACGTAGCGCACCTGCATCGGCGTGAAGGAGAAGAAATAACCGAGGTATTCGGCAAAGATGGTGGCGATGGCGCCAAGTGCCGCCGCCCGAAGCACCACGAGCTCCGACCACCCGAAGAGGAAGGCCGGCAGCGGTCCGAACGCTTCCAGGATGAAGGCAAAGATCCCCCCCGACCGGGGGAGCGCCGCCGCGAGCTCGGCCAGGGTGAGCGCCCCGGCCAGTGCCACCAGCCCTCCGATCAGCCAGAGGACCAGCACCGGGACCGCCGACCCGATCTCTCCGGCCACCAGCGCCGGGACCCGGAATATCCCGCTGCCGATGGTGGAACCGACCAGCACCGCCACCGCACTCCAGAGCCCCAGGCGGCGGCCGAGTCGTTCACCCCAGGCGTCGCGGGCGGAGTCGGAGGTCACAGAGGGGGCTCCTTTCGGAGGGGCGGAGGGACGCAGTGGCGCAGGGACGCAGTGAAACCAGAATGGAGCGATCGCGGGAAATCTATACTGCCGCGCCCCCGCCCCTGTGTCTCTGCGCCCCTGCGCCTCTGCGCCCGTCCTCCCGCTTGACATCGCGCGTTCAAACACGGTTTTTTGAGGCCTGTCTGGTCGGCCCTCTGCCGGAATCCCGCCCCCGATCGCCTGCTGGAACAGGAGTCATGGACACCAAGCTGCTTCGACGCCTGGCATGGACCGGCGCTGCGTTCACCTTCCTGCTGATAGTCCTGGGCGGCATCGTCCGGATCACCGGCTCGGGGCTCGGCTGCGGGGAGCATTGGCCGAACTGCAACGGCCGCTGGTTCCCCCCCCTCGACCTCCCCACCCTGATCGAGATCAGTCACCGCTGGGTGGCGGCCCTGGTCTCGATCACGGTCACGGCGGTCGGGATCGTGGCCTGGCTCCGCCACCGGAATGAACCCCGCCTCCGGAACCCCGCGACCCTCGCCTTCGTGTTGCTGGTGGTCCAGGTCCTCCTGGGTGCCATCACGGTCAAGCTCACCCTCCCCCCCGCGGTGGTGGTGGTGCACCTGGCCAACGCGATGCTGGTGCTCGCGGCCCTGCTGGTGACGGCGATGCGCGCCTCCACCACCCAGGAGGCGCTGCCGCCAGCGGATCGTCATTCCGGCCACCGACTCGCGCTCATCACCGCCGGCCTCGGCTTCACGGTCATCCTCTTCGGTGCGCTCACCGCCAATCTCCACGCCGGCTGGTACTGCTCCGGCTTCCCGCTTTGTGACGGGAAGCTCTTTCCGCCGGCCGCTCCACTGGCCCGGATCCACTGGACCCACCGGCTACTGGCCTTCACCTTCATCGGCTTCGTGCTGGCACTGGCCTGGGCCGCCCGGGGGCGCCGGGGAGCCGCGGGGCTCCGCTACCAACGGATGACCGTGGCGCTCCTGGTGGTGTCGCTGGCGCAGGTGGCGGTGGCGGCGGCGATGGTCCTGCATCTTCTGCCCCCGGGCCTCCGAGCGCTGCACCTCTTTACCGGTACCGCTGTCTGGGCGATGCTGGTGGTGCTGATCTTCTTTTCGCGTCGGACCCCGGCGGTGGAAGCGGCCGTCGCCGAGAACGCGCCGCGGGCGGTCGACGGCCCGCCCTCAGTCCTGCGCGACCTGGTGACCCTCACCAAGCCGAGGATCATCTCGCTCCTGCTGGTCACCACGATCTTCCCGATGTTCATCACCGGGCACGGGCTCCCCTCGGTCGGGCTCGTGGTCTGGGTCATCATTGCCGGATACCTGATGGCGGGCGGGGCCAACGCCATCAACATGTGGTTCGACCGGGACATCGACGACCGGATGAGCCGCACCAAGCTGCGGCCGGTGCCCTCGGGTCGGATGCCGGCCTGGGGCGCCCTCGCCTTTGGAATGGCGCTCGGCGCCTCCTCCTTTGCCCTCTTCTGGGCCTATGTGAACCCGCTGTCGGCGTGGCTGGCCCTGGCGGGGCTTCTGTTCTATGTGGTGGTGTACACCGTCTGGCTCAAGCGGTGGACGCCGCAGAACATCGTCATCGGCGGGGCGGCGGGGGCATTCCCCCCGCTGGTCGGGTGGGCCGCGATGGCGGGACGGCTCGACCTGACGGCCATATACCTCTTTGCCATCATCTTCTACTGGACCCCACCCCACTTCTGGGCGCTCGCGCTCATCAAGCAGGGGGAGTACGCCAAGGCCGGGATCCCGATGATGCCGCTGGTCCAGGGGGAGCACCGCACCAAGCTCCAGATGCTGGGCTACACCGTGATGCTCCTCCCCTTGACGCTCCTGCCGTGGCTCTCCGGAGACCTGGGCCTCTTCTACGCCATTACCGCGGTCCTCCTCGGCGCACGGCTCCTCTGGTACTGCATCCGGTTGCTGCGGGAGTCCACGGTGACCCCCACGGCGTGGAAGATGTACAAGTACTCCCTGCTCTATCTCTTCCTGCTCTTTGCCGCGATGGGGGTCGATCGGGCGGTGCCGTTCGGGCATGCCAACCGGGCCCCGGAGGTGCTGAACCTCCCCGCGCCCCCTTCAGTAGTGGGTCCGGCCGTTCCGATGGAGGCCCCCCACGGCCGCTGACGCCGCCGCTCCAGCCACCGAGCCACGCAAGCCATTCATTGCGCCGCCGGGGCAACTGGCGCGCCTCTGGCCCAGGATCCGCCCCTACCGCGGCGCGCTGTCGATCGCCCTCGTCACCCTGCTCCTGAGCGGGGGGATCTCCCTCGCCTTCCCGCAGCTCGCCGGCTACCTGGTGGACGCCGCCTTCGTCCGCCACAGCCGCAGCTACCTCGACCAGATCGCGCTGGGGCTGGTGGGGCTCTTTACCGTCCAGGCGGCCCTCAACTACATCCAGACCTACCTCCTCACCGCCACCGGTGAGCGGGCAGTGGCGGGGCTTCGGCGGGAGCTCTTTGGCAAGCTGCTGGAGATGCCGCCTGGATTCTTTGCCGACCGCCGGATCGGCGAGCTGACCAGCCGCCTGGCGGTGGACATCGGGCTCCTGCAGGCGGCAATGAGCACCCAGGCCGCGGAATTCTTCCGCCAGACGATGACGCTGGTGGGCGGCATCCTCATCTTGACGCTCAGCCAACCGCACCTGATGCTCACGGCCCTCTTCGTGGCGCCGCTGGTGGTGGGCTCGGCGGTCTTCTTCGGGCGCCGGCTCCGCAAGGTGTCCAAGGGGCTGCAGGACAAGGTGGCCGATGCCAACGCGATGGCCGAGGAGACGCTGAGCCAGATCCGCACCGTGCAGAGCTTCGTGCAGGAGCCCACCGAGCGGGGCCGTTACACCTCCAAGATCCAGTCCATCATCACCACCGCCCTGACCCGGGCCCACGTGCGGGGGATCTTCTTCGGCGTCATCACCCTGGTCACCTTCTGGGGGGTCACGGCCGTGCTGTGGCAGGGGGGGCGGGAGGTGCTCGCCGGGAGGCTCACCGAGGGCGATCTCATCAAGTTCGTCCTCTATACCCTCTTCATTGCCGGGGCCGTCGGGGGGCTCGTGTCGCTCTTCGGTTCCTATAATGAAGCGGTGGGGGCCGCCACCCGGGTATTCGAGCTCCTGGAGCAACGGGTGGAGGTCGCCGACCCGGCGGGACCGGTGGCGTTGCCGAAGCCGGTCAAGGGAGAGGTGCGGTTTGAAAAGGTGTCGTTCCGCTATCGGAGCGACCCCGATGCTCCCTGGGCACTTCGGAAGGTGTCACTCACGCTGGCCCCGGGAGAGGTGGTGGCCCTGGTGGGGCCCTCCGGCGCCGGGAAGACCACGATGGCATCGCTCATTCCCCGGTTCTGGGACGTGACCGAGGGGCGGATCACCCTGGATGGCCTGGATATCCGGACGCTGGCCCTCAAGGAGCTCAGGGCGGCGATAGGGCTGGTCCCGCAGGAACCGGCGCTCTTCAGCGGCACCGTGCGGGAGAACATCGCCTACGCCCGTCCCGACGCCTCCGATGCCGATGTGGTGGCGGCAGCGCAGGCGGCGCACGCGGAGGAGTTCATCGAACGGCTCCCGGAGCGGTACGCCACGGTGGTGGGGGAGCGGGGGGTCAAGCTCTCGGGGGGACAGCGGCAGCGGATCGCGATCGGGCGGGTCATCCTCAAGGATCCGGCGGTGCTGGTCCTCGACGAAGCCACCAGCTCACTCGACACCGAGAGCGAGCGGTTGGTGGAGGAGGCGTTCGAGCGGCTCCTGGTGGGACGGACCACGCTGATCATCGCCCACCGGTTGAGCACGGTACGCCGGGCCGACCGGATCGTGACGCTGGAGCATGGTGAGATCGTGGAGATGGGGACCCACGAGGAGCTCCTGGCGAAGGACGGGCTCTATGCCCGGCTCTACCGGCAGCAGTTCCGGGAAGGGGACCTGCGGATGGTCTGAGAGGCGGAGGGACGGAGGGGCGGAGTGGGGCGAGGGAGGGCCCGGTGACCGGAGTGTCATCGGGCCTTCGTCGTGTCGTGCCGGGGTGGCCGATCCCGCCATCGACTCCACGCAACGAACGAAGCGGGCCCCGGGATGTGCCCCGGGGCCCGCTGCGTTGCTGAACTGGTGAACTGGATTACGGTGCGATCGAGATCTGGAGACCGAGGGCCCCGGTGACAGTGCCGCTCGAGTTGGTGATCCCGACGTAGTATGACGTGTTGGCCGCCGACGGCGAGATCGTTGCCGATTCCGGGTGGGCGGTGGTGGCGCCATCCTGGCTCAGGATGGAGGTGAACCCGCCATCGACGATGAACATGTCGAGGTCACCACCCGCACCAGTCCAGTCGGCGGTGAAGGTCACGTCACCCGCCTCGGTCAGCGTGATGAAGTACCACTGCTCGTCGCCGTCCCCGATCACGTTGTCCGCCCCGTTGTTCTGGAAGGTCAGCTGATCCCAGAAGCCGCCCACCAGGACGCCGGCGCCGAGGGTCGGGCTGTAGATTGCGGGGCCGGCGAACGGATCATCCCCTCCGAGGTCGGGAACGGCCGCGGCGACGTTCACCGAATTGTTGGCCGTGAAGGCCAGCCCAGTGAAGTCGTGGTACACGATCCCGGAGAATGCGACCGGGGCGTTCGTACCCGGGGTGAGCAGCAACGAAATAGAACTGCTGTCGGCTGCCACGCCCACTGTGATCGGACTGCTCTTGCCCGGCATCGTCGCCCGGGAGTCAGGCGTGAACTTGAAACCCGCCGGGAGGGTCACGGTCACCGTCGTGTCCGGGAAGCTGTCCGCGCGTACGTAGGCCACCGCGCCGACGGTGGACAGCGCCGCGACCGTCAGGGTGTCGATCGACCGTACCGCTGCGTACGCGAACGCAGGGTTCGACTTCAGGACCATGTGGGTAAAGCGCGCCTGCCCGTGCCCGCTCGGGCCGGGTAGGAACTTGAAGGTCGTGCTGTCGGCGCTCGGCCCGATGATCACCGGCTGGGCCTGCCCGTCGCTCGAATCGTTGACGGTGGGGCCCTTGTACAAATGCACCGTGGTGGCGGGCGTGAAGAGCCAGCCGGCAGGGGCGGTCGCAGTGACGGTATCCAGGACCGCTGGGTGGGTCACATTGAGCGTGACGTGGACCACCAAGGGCGTGGTCACGTCCGTCCCGGAGGTGTCGAGCGTCGGAGACGACAGGATCGTTCCCCCGCGCACCGGATAAGTGATCGTCGGCGTCGAGATGTTCGCGATCCCGTCAAAGCGCACCCGCCCGCCGCTGTTCGGGCCGACCGCAACGGTCGCGGTCTCGCTGTCGGCCGAGATCCCCACGAGCACGGGAGAGAAGAGTGCACTGTCCGCCGAGGTGGCCTGGTGATAGATGCCGACCGTCGTCCCCGAAGTGAACCGGACACCGGCCGGGAGCGTGGCCGTGAAGGTGTCGATCTCCGCCAGGGTGCTCTTGGAAAGCGTGATGTTGCCGTTGAGCGAATCTGGCGCGATCCGCACGGCGATCGTCTTGGCACCGCCGGTGCCGGTGATCGTGAACGATCCGTCGCCCGCCGTGAGTGCGGTCACCACGATGCGCGTCCGGGTGTCGACGTGCCCGCCGCCGCTCACCGGGGTGTACCCGGTGTCAATGACGGCGGTGAACAGCGTCGGCGTCGGATTCGAGATGGTGAAGCTCCCGCCCACCGCGCCGCCCAGCGGATCCTGGGCCGTGGCGAACACCTCGGCGGTGGTGCCGGCGCGGATCGCCACCGAGCCGGGGGTGACGGTCAGCGTGGCTTGGCCGGCGCTGCTCTTGTTCGGGTCCGCAGAGCACGATGCCAGCGCCACGGCGGCGGCGAGTACGACCAGACAATTCTTCACAGCGTTCATGGTAGTGCCCCTTGTTGCGGAAGCTCGGGTCAACTGCTCCGGGTCTTGCGTCTGTCGTTCACGCCGCCGGGGACTCCGCCCCGGAGGCGATCGGTGCCTACTGCTGGGTGCTGCTCTGCTCGAAGTCGATGTTCAGGTAGCGTTGGATGTCGTCCACCGCCACCGTCCCCAGTTCGGTCTGCCAGCCGGGCCGCGTGGGCTCGTGGAGGTCGTTCGTGGCCACGAGCTCGTAGGCGCCGAAGCCGCTCCGATCCACGAAGATGTACCACCGCCCCCTGCCGCTCGCGTACCGCCACACCTCGTAGGGCTGCGCCACGCCGATGTTCTGTCGTTGCAGCCGGTCCGCCGGATCGCCGTTCCTGATGAAGATCCGCCCCCGGTCCGACCGCCACCCCGGGCGGGCGTTGGATCCCCGCTCGGTGAACTTCTGGTTGGCCAGCGCGATCAGCCCATAGAACCGCTCGCGGGCCTCATTCTTCACGGTGCCTGGCGTCGGATCGCGGCGTCCCCAGAACTGGATGAGGAAATTCCGCTTGGCGGCGACGGTCAGGCCCTGCTTCCACACGTCCATATGGTCGTCGGGGCGGGCCACATAATCGAGGGGGGCCCAGGCCTCATCGAGCGCCGCCTCGTCCATCGCCCCGAAGTACCCGCTGTCGGAGACCAGCGCCACCTCACGTGCCTGCTGGTCCTGTTCCAGCGCCGTCTGCAGGCTTCCCATCCGGAAGGGAGCGGTCCGGCTGGTGGTGACCCCGTCGACCACCAGGTCCGTCTCCAACTGATAATGCCCTTCCGGCAGTCCGGTCAGCGGGAGCTGGCCCCGCAGGATCCCGCCACCGGCGGCGATCAGCACCTTCGACGGCGGCGTTTGCAACAGTGCCTTGCCGGCGGTGTCCACCACCTTGACGCTCAGTGTCCCGGTGTCCGGCTGCTGGGTGGTGCCTGGCGCCGAGGAATCCGGGCGGGCACCGTATGCTTCCAGCAGGTAATACAGGCTGCCGCGTTCCTCGTGGATCGGATCGAGCACGACATCGGCCGCGGCCCGGACCACCGTGCTGCCCCGCCTCCATTCACCGCCCTGCGGCACCGTGTCGGCCGCTCCGGCGATCCGCATCTGCGACGACACCACCAGGTCGGATGCCCTGGGCCGGGTGGCGAAACCTTCCACCGGCACGGTGCGGGTGAGTGTGCCACCGCCGACCGAATCCTGGACCGTCACCGTGAGCGAATACCTGCCGGCCTTGACCGGGAACTCGAACATTTCGAGCCCTGTCGCCCGGGGATCCAGCCGGAATGATGCGTCGGCGTGGCCCCGCCACGGCTGCTCCATCAACGTCAATCCCGTCGAGTCGGTCACCTTGACGGTGATCCGGTAACTCAGCTGTGCTCCCGGGCCGGTGCCTGTCGGCGTCAGCGACAGATACGGGAACTCGACGAACGTCTTCACCACTGTCTGCTGGTACTCGGGCCGGTAGAACCGCACCACCCGCACCGTGAGGGCCGGCGCACCCTGCGCCACCGCACCCTGTGGGGTGGCCGCGAGCATCAAGCCACCCAGTACCACCGCAAGGACCGATTTCACGTAGACCTGTCTGCGGCCGGGAGCGAAGGAACGGGCGCGGCCACCCGTTCCTCCGCGATGCTCACCAGCCGACGGTGAAGCTGAAGAAGTGGGTGAACCCGAGGATGCCCATGAACTTGAAGGCGTAGTCGAACCCCAGGTTGAAATCGCCGCTGGCGTACGAGAGCCCGCCGCCCCCCGCGAGTCCCTGCAGCGACTCGTCGAGGCTCACGGCGGTGGGCATCGCGGCCTTGATGGTGTTGGCCGCGGCGTAGGTGTAGCTGCCCCGGAGGGCCACGCCGAACGGGCTCGAGCCGAGCTTGGGCATGGCCCACTCGGCGCCGACACCGAAACCGGCGGCGTTGTTGTTGGGCTGGTCGAACTCGGTGATGAGCGAGAGCCGGTTGTTGGGCTGGCTCAGCAGGTCATACCCCAGTGCCACCCGGAATGCCGTGGGCAGCGGGAACGACTTGGTCCGGAGTTCCGCCGGCTGGCCGGCGGTCGGGATCGGATCATCGGGGGTCGGCTGGGTCCGGACGGCGTTGGTATTGAGCGCCGCGCCCGAGTAGGCCATCCCGGTGCCGAGGTTGGTCACCGTGAAGGCCAGCTTGATCGGCTTGTTGTTGAGCATCGCGTGGAAGTTGGTGCCGAAGTCCACCGCGAAGGCGCTGCCGCTGGCATCGCCGAGCTGGTCGGAGACGAACTTGGCCGTGAGGCCGGCGGCAAAGCGGTCGGAGAAGTTCTGGGCGTACGTCATTGCCGCGAACGTCTCGCTCACGTTGTAGAGCGACCCGGTGCCATCGGGCTGCTCCACGGTGTACACCGGCTGGTCGCGGAACCCGAAGGTACCGATCTGGAGTCCGAAGCTCCGGACACCGCCGGCGATCGGGAATGCGATCCCGCCCCAGGTGTACTTGGTGCCGGCCACGTAGTTGTATGAACCGACCTGTGCCTGGGGGCGGTTCATCTGCGCGATGCCGGCGGGGTTGTAGTAGAGGGCGCTCACGTCGCCGGCGAGGGCGGCGTAGGAGGCGCCGAGTGCGGTGCCGCGGGCGCCGCCGCCGAGGAGCAGGAACTCACCCGACGTGGTGCCGTAGGCGGTGTTGTCGTTGGGGATGAACCCCGGTCCGATGACCTGAGCAGCGGCCGCGGCCGGGAGACCCAGCAGCAGGGCACCCGCGAGGGCCCACCGCGTTGCAATGCTGTGCTTCATAAGCTGGTCTTTCTCCTGTTGGGTGGGGTCGGAGGCCATAACGCCCCCGACCCCGTTCCGTGGCTACTGCGAGAAGTTGACGATCGTAAGACGCTTGACCACCCGCGGGCCGGTCGACGATTCGATGCTGTAGAAGTACACACCGCTCGCCACGACCTGGTTGTTCCGGTTCCGGACGTCCCAATCCTCCGCGCCCTGCTGTCCGCTGGTCGAGCGGTGGTCCAGGATGCGGACCAGCACCCCGCTCGTCGAGTAGATCCGGATGGAGCATCGCTCCGGCAGGTTCACGAACTTGATGACCTTGGACGTCGGGCTCGCCTCGAATCCATCCGTGACGTAGTACGGATCCGGCACGGTGTGGATGGCGCTGAGATCACCCGAGGCGGTCTTCAGGTTCTGGTTGTTGGCCGTGATGGTGGTGCTGAGCGTCGCGCCCGGAGCGTTGAGCGAAGACGCGAAGGGAGTGAACACATACGGCCCGAAGTTGCGGGTGCCGCCATCGGTGCCGCCATCGATGGCGCCGACGTAGGTCCGGAGCGACCAGACCGTGCCCGCCGCCGGCACCGTGCCGCCCGCAAGCTCGAACTGGAAGATGTGCCCCGCGATGTAAAGCCCGAAGCCGTTGTTCGGCTGCTGCGTCTGGCCAGCCCACAGGTCCGAGGTGCCGGTGTTGAAGATCACCGGGCCGGGCACCACGGTCTGGCTCAGGTTCACCGCCGTCCCGCACGACCCCATCTCGCCGGAGACGTCTGACCTGCTGCGCAACGGCTCGACGCACCCGAACGAGGTCGTCGCAAGCTTCCCGCCTGCGACCGCCCCGGCGTTCAACACACCCCACGTTGCGCCGGCCGTGGCCTTGAAGGGCAACGGCGAGTTGTACGTGTAGTCGATCACGGAGTCGATCTTGCCCGCGGCACCCCAATAGAGGTTGTAGTCGGCCGCGTGGGCGGCACCAGCGAGCACACCCTCCACGTTCCGCCAGAGGTTCTCCATCGTCTGGTAGGAACGGGGCTCGTAGGCGTTGACCACGCCGGTGAGTGAACCGGCGTTGCTGAAGTTGGCG
>DASSGV010000119.1:0-8012 GCA_035693225.1 Gemmatimonadales bacterium
TGGGAGTCCTGATGGCAGAGCTCATCACCCACATCAACTACGACAACTTCAAGCGCGCGGTGGCCCACCGCCTGGGCCCCGGACGCGCGGTGCTCTACCACGAGGTGTGGGACCTGCTCAAGGACCTGCAGAAGGAGGAGGCGTGAGCAGGCCGATCACCCTCAGCAAGAGCCGCTATACCGCCGGCCTCCAGTGCCACAAGCAGCTCTGGTGGAAGGTCCACGAGCCGAACGCCCCCGAACTCACTCCCGATGCCAACCAGCAGGCGATCTTCGACCAGGGAACGCGCGTCGGCGAGGTCGCGCGCACCTACGTGCCGGGGGGCGTGCTGATCGAGGGGACCCGCTTCGAGAAGGCCCAGAAGCTGGCAAAGACCCGGGAAGCGCTGGCCGGCAATGCACCGGTCATCTATGAGGCGGCCTTCGAATCGGGCCACGTCTTCAGCGCCGTGGACATCCTGGAGCGGACCGCCGACGGCTTCTGCCTGACGGAGGTCAAGTCCACCACCGAGGTGAAGGAGCATCACGTCCCCGACGTGGCAATCCAGCGCTGGGTGCTCGAGGGCGCGGGGTTCCCCGTCACCACGACCCGGGTGATGCACCTCGATCGCGAGTGCCGTGCCCCCGACCTCTCCAACCTCTTTGCGACCGCCACAGTGGACGCACAGGTCGCGTCGGTGCTCCCCACCATCGCGCCCGAAGTCGAGGCGCAACTCCGGATGCTCGGCGGCCCCCTTCCGACCGTCGAGATCGGTGACCATTGCGACGAGCCGTATGAATGCCCCTTCAAGGCACGCTGCTGGCCGACCCTCCCGCCCCACCACATCAGCACGCTCTCCCGCATCTCGACCAAGAAGCGGAGCGCCCTCACGGCACTCGGCGTCGAGACGATCGACCGGATCCCCGACAACTTCGACCTCACCGAGATCCAGGCCCGACAGCGCCGGGTGGTGATCGCCGGCGAGGCCGAGATCTCGCCGGCATTGAAGAAGGAACTCCTCCCCTTCGATGTCAGGCGGATCGCCTTTCTCGATTTCGAGACCGTGGCACCCGCCATCCCGGTCTGGGACGGCTGCCGGCCTTACGACGCCGTGCCGGCACAGTTCAGCTGCGATGTGCAGGACGGGACGGCACCGCTCCGGCACTTCGAGTGGATGGCCACCGGCCCCGGTGATCCGCGCCCTGAAATGGCCCGTCGGGTGGTGGAAGCGTGCCGAGATACCGACATCGTCGTGGCATTCAATGCCGGGTTCGAGAAGCGCTGTCTCCAGCTCCTGGCCGAAGCGGCGCCCGCGTCAGCCGATGAGCTCAACGGCATCGTCGTGCGCCTGAAGGATCTTGCCGATCCGGTGCGGAAGGGGATGTATCACCCCGAGTTCTATGGCGGCTACGGCCTCAAGGTGGTGGTGGCGGCGCTGGTCCCCGAACTGGCCTACGCAGACCTGGAAGTTGCCGAAGGAGCTACGGCCAGCAACCTGCTGATGCGATTGATGTTCAATGAGCCGGCGCTGACACCCGACGAGGCAAGGACGACCACCTCGCAGCTCAGAGAGTATTGCGGGCGGGACACGCAGGTGATGGTCAAGTTGCTGGACACACTGCGGTCCCTGGCGTAACTGCGGATCGCCGGATGACCCGCCCCCGCTCTCCCGCCTCCAGGAGCAAGCTTCGGCGCTGGATCGATCTCGTCGCGGCACTCCTGGGCCATCACCGCGCCTTGTCCCTCGAAGAGCTCCGCGACGAAGTACCCGATTACGGGCGCCAGCGCAGCAAGGCCACCCTCCGCCGGATGTTCGAACGCGACAAGGACGAGCTCCGCGCCCTGGGCATCCCCCTCGAGACGGTGACGCACGACGAGTTGACCGGCTATCGCCTCAGGGGCGCCGACTTCTACCTCCCCTACCTCGCCACCGTGGTCGATGGCCACACCCGCAGCCCCAAACACGTCGACCGCGACGGCTACCGCGCCCTCACCACCCTCACTTTCGAGCCCGACGAGGTCGAAGCACTGCACCGCGCGGTGGAACGGGTCCGCGCGCTCAAACTCCCCGACCTCTCCGCCGACGCCGATCGCGCGGTGCGGAAACTCGCCCTCGACCTCCCCGCCCTCGAGACCGCGCCCGATGGGCGACCGCCGGCCGATGGCGGCGTCGAGTCGGCCGCGTTCCCGCCGCTGATGGAAGCACTGGTCCAGCGCCAACGCGTCACCTTCACCTACTACGCCATCGGCCACGACCAGAGCTCGATCCGCACCACCCGCCCCTACGGGCTCTTCTTCCTGAACGCCCACTGGTACCTTGCCGCCGTGGACGACGCCGAACCCCTCGGCCCGGTCAAGAACTTCCGCCTCTCCCGCATCTCGAACGCCCGTCCACTCGGCACTTCGCGCAACCGGCCCCAATACGAGATCCCCGCGTCGTTCGACATCACCGCGCACTCCCGCGACAAGAAGCCGTGGGAGCTGACCGATGCCGCGGCCACCAGGGTCGAGGTGGATTTTTCCACCGGCGATGGCGCCGCCGCCGCCGGTGCCCGGCTCGGCGCCGAGGTCCCGGATCATCCCGGCCGTCGCAGCTTCGCGGTGCGTCGCGTCGATGCGTTCGTGCGCTGGCTCCTTTCGTTCGCGGGATCGGCGCGCCCGGTCTCGCCGCCACCGGTGGTGGAAGCGTTCCGGGCCGAGGCGCGTGCGGTGGGGCGGCTGTACGCGGGAGACGCCGATGGCTGACCAGGCGCTTGAGCAGTTCCAGCGGCTCCTCCGGCTCCTGCCGCTCCTCGCCGACGGGGAGGCGCATCGATATGAGGAGATATCCGGGCGGAGCGGGGTCGCCATCGAGACCGCCATTGCCGATCTCCGCACCGTGGCCCATCGCGACGACGGCCCCGGCGGGTTCGTCGAATCGCTCCAGATCACGTTGGGCCAGGACGCCGCCTCGCTCACTACCACTCCATTCCGCCGCCCGATGCGGCTCACCGGCCGCGAGCTCGCCGCCCTTGAGCTCGGTCTCGCGCTGGTACGCGCCGAGACTCCACCGGAGGAGCGTCCCATTCTCGAGCGTGCGCGCGCTCGGCTCCGCCAGGCGATCCTCAAGCTTCCCGCTGGTGACGGGCTTCACCCCACCGCGGCGGAACCGGGGCCCGAAGTCGACCTGAAGCTGCTGGCAGAGTTGCGGAGGGCGGTACGGGAGCAGTGGACCACGCGGATCGTCTATCAGGGGAGTGGACGGAAGGCTGCGGAGGAGCGCACCGTGTGGCCGTACGCCGTGCTCTGGAACGCCGGGATGTGGTATCTGGTGGCGCACTGCAAGGAGGTCGGTGCGCTCCGGATCTTCCGGCTCGACCGGATCACCACGCAGAAGGTCACCCAGAGTCACTTCACCGTCCCGGCGAAGTTCTCGCTCGATGCGGTGCTGCGGGACGGGCGGGTCTTCATGGCCAGGGAGGTGGTGCCGCTCAGGGTGCGGTATTCCAGCAGGATCGCGCGCTGGATCTCGGAGCGCGAGGACGTAGCGCCGGGGCCCGACGGGTCGGTGATGGTGGAACATCCGATGGCCGATCGCGAGTGGGCGTTGCGGCAGGTGCTGCAGTATGGACCCGACGCCGAGGTGCTGGCGCCCGTGGAGCTGCGGCGGGAGATCGCGAAGCGAATGGGTGGGGTGGGGGGATAGGCGCACAGGCGGACGGAGGGACGCAGGGGTGGCGCATCCGCCGCCCGCAGCGATCGAGGCCGGTCTTGTAGGGGGTGGCCTGCGGCCACCCCGCGCGCACGGAACGTGACAACCAACGGAACCTTCCCGCGGGAGCGCTGCCACCGAGCCATGACAATCGTCCGGCGTCCCCCCTCTCTTCGTATGAGGAGAGGGGGACAGGGGGTGAGGCAGGTGCGGGAGGCGCATGCGCCGCCCCTGCGGAAGCTGCGTCCCTGCGCCCGCCGGTCCGCCCGTTAGCTTGCGACATGCCCAAACTCCAGCTCCCCCTCGCGCTGATGCTCCTCGCCTCCCCCCTCGCGGCCCAGGCCGCGCACTACCGCCACCATGGTACCGCGCTCCTTCCCGACTCCGTCGTCACCCCCGGTGCGGTGCTCACCACCGACACCGCCAGGATCTGCCATCCCGGTTACGCCAGGAGCGTACGCCACGTCTCCGGGCGCACCAAGCACCAGGCGTACATCCTCTATGGTGCCACTCGCGCCCCCTCCATCTGCTGCGAAGTGGACCACCTCATCTCCCTGGAGCTCGGCGGTTCCAACGACATCGCGAATCTCTGGCCCGAGCCCTACCAGCCGACCCCCGGCGCCTACGAGAAGGACAAGGTCGAGAACTGGCTGCACATCCAGGTCTGCGCTGGGCGGATCCCGATCGAAGAGGCACAGCGGGAGATCGCGGGGGATTGGTCGGTGGTGTATGAGCGGATGGACGGGGAAGGCAGGTGAGCGGACGGGTGGGCGCAGCGGCGCAGGGGCGCCGCCCCTGCGGCTGAACCCTCACCCCCGACCCCTCTGCGCTGAACCCTCACCCCCGACCCCTTTGCCCTGAACCCTCACCCCCGACCTCTCTGCGCTGAACCCTCACCCCCGACCCCTCTCCCTGCGGGAGAGGGGAGCCGCGCCACCGTCTTGGATCCAAGCCCTTCAGAGCGCCGGGGCGTTGCAGGCGACCCCCACATCGGCGGGCGGCGCATGCGCCGCCTTTGCGGTTCGGGTGCTCGTCACGCTCCGTGCGCGCGGGGTGGCCGCAGGCCACCCCCTACAAGACCGGCCTCGATCGCCCCTTGCGGTTCGCGCCGGCTCTGCGTCCCTCCGTCCCTGCGCCTGTGCGCCTGTCCGCCCGTCCGCCTATCGTTCCCCCATGCCCCTCTCCCTTCGCTCCGCCACCGCCGCCGACGTTCCGCTGATCCTGCGATTCATCCAGGGTCTGGCCGACTACGAGCGGCTGGCCCACGAATGCGTCGCCACCGAGGAGCAGCTGCGCGACACACTCTTTGGCCCCACGCCCCAGGCGGAGGTGGTGCTCGCGTTCCAGGATGCCGAGCCCGCGGGGTTCGCGCTCTTCTTCCATAGCTACAGTACCTTCCTGGCCCAACGGGGACTCTACCTCGAAGATCTTTTCGTCTTTCCGGAGTTCCGCAGCAAGGGGATCGGCAAGGCACTGCTGCGACATCTTGCCCAGCTGGCGGTGGAGCGCGGGTGCGGCCGCTTCGAATGGTCGGTGCTCGACTGGAACGCATCCGCCATCAGGTTCTACCAATCGCTCGGCGCGGTACCGATGGCCGACTGGACCGTGTATCGTCTGACGGGAGAGGCGCTGCGCCACCTGGCGTCGCGCTGACGGAGCGACAAGCCGAGGAGGGACCGAGCCGTGGCATTCACCGTGAAGCGCGTCTATGACCCGCCGGCCAGGACCGACGGGACCCGGATCCTCGTCGACCGTCTCTGGCCCCGGGGACTCACCAAGGCCAAGGCCCACGTCGATGGCTGGCTCAAGGAGATCGGGCCGTCGACGGCACTCCGGAAGTGGTTCGATCACGATCCGGCACGCTGGACCGCATTCAAGCGCCGCTACCACGCCGAACTCCGGGCCAACAAAGCACTCGTGGCCCACCTCCGGGCCTTTGGCCGGAAGGGGAAGGTGACGCTGCTCTTCGGGGCCAAGGACACCGAGCACAACCAGGCCGTGGCGCTGCTCAGCTACCTCCGCAAGCGGTAGGGAATTCAATGCGCCACTCCTCGTTCCTCCTGTCTCCTTTCTCTTTTCTCCTGCTGCTCGGCCCCCTCCTCCCCCTCGGTGCCCGCGTCCGCGTCCGGGTCGCGCACGACCACGCCTGGCATCAGGGCACCATCGTCCTCAATGACTATGGCTGCCTCACCGTCGTCTATGCCGACTCTGCCGGCCATCCGACCGCAGGCGTCGCCCGGTTCCCGCAGGTGATCGCGATGGATCAGGTCGATAGCGCCGGCCGCTGGGTGCCGGTGCCGATGGATTCGGTGCGTTGGCGCGATCGCAGCTGCGGGACGGTCAAGCACGAGGAGTAGATGGACGGAGGGACGGAGGCGCAGCGAAGGATCAGGCGCCGGGGAAGAAGCGCCGGGGCGCCGCAGGCGACCCCCACATCTAAGGAACGCCGGGGCGTTGCAGCGACCCCCACATCTAAAGAGCGCCGGGGCGTTGCAGCGACCCCCACATCTAAAGAGCGCCGGGTCGCCGCAGGCGACCCCCACATCTAAAGAGCGCCGGGGCGCCGCAGGCGACCCTCACGACATCTGCGCCGCCCCTGCGACTGAACCCTCACCCCCGACCCCTCTCCCTGCGGGAGAGGGGAGCGGCGCCACCATCTTGGATCCAAGCCCTTCAGGGCGCCTTCCAGAGAGGCGCCGCTTGTCCAGCCTGTCCTGACCTTCGCGAAGGAAGCGCAGCGAAGGATCAGGCGCCGGGGAAGAAGCGCCGGGTCGCCGCAGGCGACCCCCACACCTAAGACGCGCGGGGTGGCCGCAGGCCACCCCCTACAAGACCGGCCTCGATCGCTCCTTGCGGTTCGCGCCGCCCCTCCGTCCCTGCGTCCGCCTGTGCGCCTGTCCGCCCGTCCCCCTATCGTTCCCCCATGCCCGTCCACTTCCGCCTCGCCACGCCTGACGACGCCGCTGCCATCACGGCGCTCCTGACCCAGCTCGGCTACCCCGCCGCCGCGTCCGAAATGGCGGCCCGCCTGGACCGGATGACGGCACTTGGCCCTCCTGATCGCGTGGTGGTCGCGGTGATGGAGGAACAGGTGGTCGGGGTGATGACGCTGCACCTGACCCCGGAACTTCACCGCGCCAAGCCGATCGGCAGGGTGACGGCACTGGTGGTCGACGAGCAGGTGCGGGGTAGCGGTATCGGCGCTGCGATGATGGCCGAGGCCGAGCGGATCCTTCGGGCTGACGGCGCCGGCCTCCTCGAGGTCACCAGCAACATGCGTCGCACCGATGCCCACCGCTTCTACGAGCGACTCGGTTATCTGAGAACGTCGTACCGGTTCGCGAAGGAGTTGTAGATGGGGCGGATAGGCGCGCGGGCGCGTGGGCGGCGCACCGGGGAACCGCAGAGGCGCAGATTCCGCAGGGGCGGCGCATGCGCCGCCCGCAGATGCAGGGCGTGGCCTGCGGCGATCGGAGCCGGTTCGTGGGGGGTGGCCTGCGGCCACCCCAGGTGCACGGAACCTGACGACCAACGGAACCCCATAGCGGGCGTCGGGAGCGTGCAGGGTAGGTCCCTCACTCCGTTCGGGAAGGGTGTCGTTTGTGGACTGGGCCCCTTCCCGAGGGAGGGGAGCGACCGAGGGACCTGTTTCGCCAGCGTCGATCGCCGTTATGAAGATCCCTCGCTCCGCAGGCGGCCCTCCATCGACGGGCGGCGCATGCGCCGCCCCTGCGTCCCTGCGTCACTCCGTCCCTGCGCCTGTCCGCCCGTGCGCCTGTCCGCCCGCCGGCACCCCGAACCTACCCCGCCGTTGATCGCCCGTTTACCGTTCACCCGTCACCAGTGTGCCCGTCCACCAGCGAGATCCTCATGCGAATCCTCGGGTTCCTCCTCATCGTCATCGGCGTCGTCGGGCTCGTGATGGGCGTGGTCTTGACGCTCCACGCGACCCGCACGGTGCCCTTCGCCTACGAGAACACCAACCACGTCGGCCAGATCATCGGCGGCATCGTGCTGATCCCCATCGGCGTCTATCTCACCTCGTTCTTCAGGGAGCAAAAGAGCGACCGGTGACCGTCGCCCGGACCCACTGATGTCCGATCGCGCCACCGCCCGCCCGTTCGGCCGCCCGGCCCTCTGGCTGGCGGTGGCGCTTGCCATCACCGTCACGGGGTACTGCTACCACCTCGGCGGCCGCAACATCCTCAAGATCGGCGACGAGGACCTGTACATCCAGATCGCCCGGATGACCGGCGAACAAGGGAAGCTCCTCCCCCTCGTCTGCGAACTCGGTATCTGCGACACCAAACCCCCGCTCCTCTTCTGGCAGGGGATCGCCGCC
>DASSGV010000120.1:0-3848 GCA_035693225.1 Gemmatimonadales bacterium
ATCAGCTATCAGCTATCAGCTATCAGCTATCAGCTATCAGCTATCAGCTATCAGCTATCAGCTATCAGCTATCAGCTATCAGCTATCAGCTATCAGCTATCAGCTATCAGCTATCAGCTATCAGGCCGACGGTACCGAATATCGAACTGGTGTCAAGCGCCGCGTGAGCCACCGCGCATCTTCATTCAGTTCGCGACATCTGATGCCTGATAGCTGATAGCTCCCTAAACTATCGCCATCACGTCGGTCACGGCCTTGGCCGAGGCGTGGAGCGCGGTGCGTTCCTCGGCGGTGAGCGCCACTTCGAGCACCGACTCCAGGCCCTTGGCGCCGAGCTTGCACGGCACGCCACAGAAGACATCCTTGAGGCCGTACTGGCCGGTGAGCCAGGCGGAGCACGGAAAGATCCGCTTCTTGTCGAGTGCGATGGCCTCGACCATCTGTACCGCGGCGGCGCTCGGCGCATAGTAGGCCGAACCGGTCTTCAGGAATGCGACGATCTCAGCCCCGCCGTTCCGGGCGCGGGTCACGATGGCGTCGAGCTTCTCCTTGGAGAGAAGCTGGGTGACCGGAATGCCGGAGACGGTGGTGTACGAGATGAGCGGCACCATCGTGTCGCCGTGGCCACCCAGGACCATCGCCTGGATGTCTTCGACGCTCACGTCGAGCTCCTGCGCCAGGAAGGAACGGTAGCGCGCCGTGTCGAGGACGCCGGCCATCCCGATCACCCGTTCCTTCGGGAAACCGGTCTCCCGCATCGTGACGTAGCACATCACGTCGAGCGGATTGGAGACGACGATGACGATGCTCTTGGGGGCGACCTTCTTGATGTTCTCCGCCACCGACTTGACGATCCCGGCGTTGGTCTTGACCAGATCGTCCCGGCTCATCCCCGGCTTCCGCGCGATCCCGGCGGTGACGACGAAGAGATCGCTTCCCGCGGCGGCGTCATAGGAGGTCGAGCCGACGATGCGGGTGTCGAACCCTTCGATCGGCGCGGACTCCCACTGGTCGAGGCCCTTCCCCTGGGGGACGCCGTCCACGACGTCGAGCAGGACGACGGTGCGGGCGAGGCTCTTCTCGGCGAGGCGCTGGGCCGCGGTGGCGCCTACATTGCCGGCGCCGACAACAGTGACTTTCTGGAGCATGGGAGGTGGGTCTGCGGTTCGGGTCCTTGACGTGGTACGCTGCCCGATCCACGATGGATCGAGCAACGCAATGTACTGCGGCCTGTCCCCGGATTGTAGGCCGGGCGCAACATGAGGGCAGGCCCAGCCGTAGTGCTGGCAACCCGTTTCCAGGATCCCCGTGACCCACCACCTTGCCGCGCTTGCCGCGTTCGTCATCCTGGCCGCTCCGCTCGCGGCCCAGGACAACTACGAGATCCAGGTCTACGGAGCCGAGACCGTGGCGCCGGCGGTCACGATGGTGGAGCTGCACTCCAACTACACCACCGATGGTGAGTCATCGGTGGTGGACGGGGTGCAACCGACCAATCACGCGCTGCACGAGACCGTCGAGATCACCCACGGCTTTACCGACTGGTTCGAGGTCGGGTTCTACTTCTTCACCAATGTCCAGCAGGGGGGCTGGCACTATGTGGGGAGCCACATCCGTCCGCGGGTGCGGGTGCCGCCGAGCTGGCACTGGCCGGTGGGGGTGAGCATATCCCAGGAGGTCGGGTGCCAGGACCGCGCCTACGCCACCGAGCGGTGCAACTACGAATTCCGGCCCATCGTCGACCGGCAGGCGGGCCCCTGGTACTGGGCCGTCAATCCGAGCATCGAGGTACCCCTCAGCGGCCCCGACCGACGGGCCTCGTTCGCGCCGAACGTGAAGGTGAGCTACGACTTCTCGAAGGTGATCACCGGAGGGTTCGAGTACTACGGCGGATGGGGACCGGTGAGCGGCCTGCTGCCCGAGGACCAGCGGGAGCAGCAGCTCTTCCCCGCCCTCGACCTGCACCTGGCACCTGAGTGGGAGTTGAATGCCGGTGTCGGGATCGGGCTCACCTCGGCCACCGACCACACCATCCTCAAGGTCATCGTAGGGCGACGACTGCCTCGGTAGCCCGAGGATAGGGCAACGGACGGCGGCATCCCGGAGGTGGGCTCGCAGGGGCGGCGGGGCGCGGGGGCGAGAGTCCCACCGGAGGGATCCCGCCGCCCGTTGCCATGCGTCCTATGCCCTACGCCCGCTTCCGCCCCGCTCCACCGCGACGAGACCGGCCCCGTTTCGGCTTCGGGGCACTCGCCGCCGGCGCCGCCGCGCCAGTCGCCACCTGGCCGTCGGGATCGTCGGTGACGGGCACTTCCTTTCCCCGCCCGATCTGGCGCATCGCCTCGTAGAGCACGATCCCCGCCGCCGTCGCCAGGTTGAGCGAGCGCACGTCTCCCGGCATCGGGATCCGATAGCACTGTTCCGGATGCTTTTCCAGGATGCGGGCCGGGAGTCCCGTGTCCTCGCGCCCGAAGACCAGCACACTGTTCTCCTTGTACGGCGCCTCGAGGTAGTCCTGTCCGCCGTGGGCGGAGAAGTAGAGGCAGCGCTCCCGCGAGATGGCGTTCCGGAAGTCGAACCAGGTCGGATGCCGCCAGAGGTCCACCTTGTCCCAATAGTCGAGCCCGGCGCGTTTCAGGTGCTTGTCGTCGAGAGAGAACCCGAGGGGTTCGACCAGGTGAAGCGCCGTATCGGTGGCGGCGCAGAGCCGGGCGATGTTGCCGGTGTTGGGCGGGATCTGGGGTTCGAGCAACGCGATGTGGAGCATGATGTCCGGAGGGGCGTGAACGGTGAACAGTCAACGGTGAACAGTGAACGGGGGCTGGGTGGCCGAGGTCAGGCGGGAGCGCCCTGCAACGTGGAGCTGAACAGCGCGAGCAGTGTCTCCCAGTGCCGCTCCGCGGCGGCGGCATCGTAGGCCGGGGTGTCGCGAAAGACCCAGCCATGCCTGGCCTGGTAGGTCTCGATGGCGTGATCGACCTTCGCATCGGTCAGCGCCTTGTCGAGACGTGCCTTCATCTCATCGGGAAAGCCCTGATCCTCCATCGCACCCGCCACGTATACCCGGGAACGGATCTTCGGCGCGAGGAGATGCGGACTGTCGGGCGCGTCGGTGGCCAGGCGGCTGGGGTGATAGACGCCGGTCGCGGTGATCCGGTCGGGATAGGTCCCGGACGCGGTGAGCGCCATCAGCCCGCCCATGCAGTACCCCGTGACCCCGACCTTCCCCCGCCGCACGTCCGGCGCCGCCGCGAGGTAGTCGAGGAAGGCCCGCGAATCCGACATCACGTTGGCCTGGGTGGCAAAGGCAAAGAATTTCTCCATCAGCGTCTTCCGCTGCTCGGGATCGCTGAAGACAGTCTTGGCGTTCATCGGCTCGTATGGCCCCGACCGGTAGAAGAGATCGGGCAGCAGCACGAAGTAGCCGTGCGAGGCAAGCCGCTCCCCCAACTCCAGCATCGCGGGCCGGATGCCGATCCCGTCCATATAGACCAGGACGCCGGGCCATGGCCCCTTCCCTGATGGCCGGTAGACGAAGCTGCGGCAGGCGCCGTCACGGGTACGGATCTCGATCTCGGTCATGTCATCCACCTCGCGTGTGCATTTCCCGGTGCGGATCGCTCCGAAGCCCTTCGAGCGGCACCAGCACGCCGCGCTCGGGGGCGTGCAGCCGTTCCTCGGCGCCGCGGTCATCTCGGGTGGTCCATCGATCGGCAATGAGCTTGGTCAGCTCCCCATCACTCGCCCCGGCACGGAGCGGGCCCCGCAGATCGAGCCCATCGCGGGCGTAGAGACAGGTCAGGAATGTACCATCGGCGGTGAGTCGGCCGCGGTCACAGTCTCGGCAA
>DASSGV010000121.1:0-23351 GCA_035693225.1 Gemmatimonadales bacterium
TTCGGCAAGGCCATCATCGAGCGGATCCGGCACGAGACCCACGGCGGCATCGATCCGCGGCTCCTCGTGGAGGTCGATGACCTGAAGGAACAAGTTGCCGAGGTCCTGGATCGGCTGGAGTTCGCGGAGCGGACGCTGGCGAGCCTGAAACCCGGGGCCACCGCCGGGAAGGGGGAGGAGCGCTGATGGAGGACATCCTCGCGATCGTCCTGATTTTCGGCGGTGGCACGCTGATCGCCATTTCATTCAGCCCCATCGGCCGCGCCATTGCGGAGCGGATCCGGGGCACGGCGCTCACGTCGGAGCCGAATCCGGAAGTACTGGCGGAGATCGACGACCTGCGGGGTCATCTGGCGGAACTGCAGGAGCGGATGGACTTCAGCGAACGGATGTTGGGGCAGGCGCGCGAGGGCAGGGCCGGCGGCAGCGGGGAGCCGGGATGACGGCACAGCATTCGATGCACCGAGGAAGGAGGGGTTGCCATGAGCCCCAGTGACCTGTACGACATCATCATGGCACTGATGTTCGGGCTCATCCTCCCGCTGGGCCTCACGTCGCTGTTCCTCTATGCGAGGGGCCGCAACCGGCGCCTTGAGTTGGAGGCGCAGGGCGGCACCGATCCGGTGCTCCTCGCGGAGCTGGACCAGTTGCGGGCCCATATGGCCGAAGTGGACGAGCGCCTGGATTTCGCGGAGCGGATGCTGGGCCGGGAGCGGGATCCCCGGGCGCTCGGCGGGGAGGCCAAGTGAAGAAGGAGCGCCGCGACGAAGGGGCGTTCTCGAAGCTCCTGCCGGTGGCGGGGCTCATGGTGATCGGGTATACGATCGCGGCGGTCAAGCTCGGCCTGGGGTTCGCGATCCCGGGGTTCGTGATGCTGATCGGGGGCGGCGTGGGATTCCTCTTCACTCCACTGGGACGCGCACTCACCCGGAGCGTCGAGGCGGAGGCAGGCCTGGAGCCGCCACTGCTGCCGGGGGAACTCCTCGCCGAGCTCGATGAGCTCCGGGCGCGTGTCGCGGAACTGGAGGAGCGCCAGGATTTCTCGGAGCGGATGCTGGCCTCCGAGTCCCATCCGCTTCCGATCCGGTCGGGCAGGGGGTCGACACCGTGACGGACGAGATTTCCGGAGGGATGTGGGCGGCGCTTGCCGTCCTCGGCGGCATCGGGATCCTGGGCGGATTGGGCGCTCCGATCGCGTTCGCCGTGGGATTGCCGCTCGGGGTTGCCGGGGTGATCGGCTGGAGTCGATGGGCGTTCGTCAAATGGGCGCGCCGGCCGGCCACCCCGGGGCTCACCTCCGGCGAGGTGGACGCGATGCGGATCCGGCTCGAGGACGTGGATGCGCTCCAGGCGCGGCTGGCCGAAGTGGAAGAGCGACTCGATTTCTCCGAGCGGTTGCTGGCGCAACAGGGGGGATCCCCCGACCTGCTGCGCGGCGGGAGGAGCTGATGGGACCCTGGGTCTGGTGGGGGGCGCCGCAATGGTTCATCGGACTGGTGGCGGTATGGGTGATCGTCCGCTATACCGGCCGGCGC
Organism: Gemmatimonadales bacterium; assembly: GCA_035693225.1. GTDB lineage: Bacteria > Gemmatimonadota > Gemmatimonadetes > Gemmatimonadales > GWC2-71-9 > CAMLHU01. The sequence continues at coordinate 1,536 of DASSGV010000121.1, forward strand.
TGGTCTCGGGGGCGGGACCAGGTGGAGGCCGCTCGGTACGACGCCCTCGCCGCCGAGGTCGATGAGCTCCGGCAGCGGGTGGCCGGACTCGAGGGAGAGCGTGATCGGCTGGCCGAGGTGGAGGATCGCCTCGACTTCACCGAGCGGATGCTGGCCGGGCCCGGAGAGGCCCGGCGGACGGAGCACTAGATGGAATTCGGGATGCTGATCAAGCTGCTCATCGTCATTGCCGCCGCGGTGGCGATCCCGGTCGGGGCGTATGCGGCGATCGTGGCTACGCGGGCCATCTGGGTCAAGGGTGAGCCGGGAAAGCTCAGTGCCGAGGATGCCGAGGCGCTGCGGCATCGGGTGGAGGAGCTTGAGTCGCAGATGGCGCGTCTCGGCGAACTGGAAGACCGCCTCGACTTCACCGAGCGGATGCTGGCGCAGTCCCGGCCGGCGGGCTCCCTTCGCGAGGAGAACTAGAATGCTGCAAGGCATCCCGCCGATCCCGCCAATCCCGCCGACTCCGCCGTCGGTAGCGATCGCGTCCGGGGATCCTCCCGTGATGGCGATCGTCCTGGTGATCCTCGTCGGGATCGCCGCGGTGACGCTGCTGGTGCTCCCGGTGGTCCGCGCCTGGGCGCGGCGCCTGGAAGATGGCGCGCCGCGGGACGACAGCGACTCCCAGCTGGGCGCGCGGGTGGAGCACCTGGAGCAGCGGCTGGCCGATGCGGAGGAACGCCTCGATTTTGCGGAGCGGATGCTGGCGCGAGGCCCGGAACCCGCGGTCCTCCCGCGGGAAAAGGCCGACTGATGGGGCACGTCATTCGCAGCACGGCGGGGTTACATTTTTTGCGGGAGGATGCGCGATGATCACGGCGGAGGACGTCGAGGGTTTCCTCGACCGGCTGGATGGCGGGACCGTGCAGGCCCGCGCCGTTGGCGACGGGCTCTGGCTGGCGCACAACCGTGACGGCCTCGAGGTGGCGGTCAACGCCGTGGCGCCGCTCCTGGTGCTGCGGATCAACGTGATGCGGCTCCCCAGGGACGCCGGGAAACTGGCGGGCCTCTGCCGCACGCTCCTGGAGTTCAACGCCAAGGACCTGACCCACGGCGCGTATGGGATCGAGGGGAACGACGTGGTGCTGACCGACACCCTTTCGCTCGACCGGACGGATTTCCAGGAGTTCGAGGCGAGCTTTGACACGATGACGCTGGCCCTGGCCCAGCACTTCGGCGCGCTGGCGCCCTACCGGGAGACCTGACCCCATGGGATTCTGGGACCGATTCTCGGCCCTCATCCGGTCGAACGTGAATGACCTCATCTCCCGGGCCGAGAACCCGGAGAAGATGCTGAATCAGCTGATCACCGACATGCGGGGTCAGCTGGCCAAGGCCAAGCAGCAGGTCGCGGCCGCCATCGCCGACGAGAAGAAGCTCCAGGCCGATGCCGAGGCGATGAAGAAACAGGCGGAGGACTGGGAGCGCCGGGCGATGCTCGCGGTGCAGGAGAATCGCGACGACCTCGCCAAGCAGGCGCTGGTCCGGTTCAACGAGACACTGCAGGGCGCCCAGCAGCTGCACGAGACGTGGGTCAAGCACAAGGCCGAGACCGAGAGCCTCAAGGGGTCGCTGCGGGCCCTCAACGACAAGATCGAAGAGGCCAAGCGGAAGAAGAACATCCTCATCGCGCGGGCCCGGCGGGCGGAGGCGCAGCAGCGCATCCAGGAGACGATGTCCGGGATGTCGGACAAGAGCGCCTTCGAGAGCTTCGAGCGGATGCAGGAGAAGATCGAGAACCAGGAACGGAAGGCCATCGCCGCGGCGGAGCTGCAGCAGGAGTTCGAGGGAGACACCCTGGTGCAGCAGTTCCAGTCGCTCGAATATCACGGCAGCTCCGACCAGCAGCTCCTGGAGCTCAAGCAGAAGATGGGCCTGTTGGGCGCCGGCGGCGCCCCGGCAACCCGGCAGATCGGCAAGGGCGAGGACGTGGTGCACGACGCCAAGGTCGTCGACGACGACGAGAAGGGCGCGGGGGCGTGACCGCGATGAAGGGTGAACAGTGAACGGTCTGTCCTGAGTGCAGCGAAGGATGAACGGGGCTCCCACGAAGGGCCCCGTTCACTTTTCCCCGTCCTCCCTATATTCCATCACTCCCATCCGCCGCACGCCCGTTGACTGTTCACCGTTTACCGTTCACCGACCAACATGCCCTCTCCCCGTTTCCTCATCCTCGCCGACGGCGATTTCACGCCGATGACGTCGAAGACCGCCAACGCGATCATCCGGTACCGCCCCGACCGCGTGGTCGGCGTGGTCGATCGTGACCGGGCGGGACGGACGGTGCAGGAGGTGCTCGGATTCGGCGGAGCGACACCGGTCGTCGGGTCGGTGCGCGAAGGCCTGGCGCTCGGCTTCGACGTGCTGCTCATCGGGATCGCGCCGCAGGGGGGCCGGCTTCCCGATGCGTGGCGAGGTTGGATCCTCGAGGCCATCGAAGCCGGCAAGGAGGTCTGGAGCGGTCTCCATACCTTCCTGGGTGACGACCCGCTGCTGGCCCGGGCGGCGGCGGCGCGGAAGGTCCGCCTCTGGGACATCCGCCGGGCGCCGGCGGACCTGCCGGTGGCCTCGGGCCTGGCCCGTGACGTTGCGCCATTCGTCATCCTCACCGTCGGCACCGACTGCAACGTCGGCAAGATGACGGCCCAGCTCCAGCTCGTCGAGCGACTCAACGCCCGCGGCGTGCGCACGCGGTTCGTGCCGACGGGCCAGACCGGCATCATGCTCGAAGGGTGGGGGATCGGCGTCGACGCGGTCGTCGCCGATTTCATCGCCGGCGCCGCGGAGCGCCTGACGCTCGAAGGGGCCAAGGATGCCGACATCGTCCTGGTGGAGGGGCAAGGGAGCATCAACCACCCCGGCTATTCCGGGGTGACGCTGGGCCTGCTCCACGGTTCGTGTCCCGATGCGTTGCTGCTCTGCCATCAGTCGAGCCGAGTGCAGATCGGGGACTATCGGGACGGGGCCTGGGTCAGGATCCCGCCGCTGTCGACCTACGTCCGCTGGTACGAGGAGATCGGCGGGATGGTCCACCCCACCCGGACGATCGGCGTCTGTCTCAACACCTACGACCTGGACGATGCCGGTGCACGCTCGGCCTGCGAGGCGGCGAGCGTCGAGACCGGCCTGGTGGCCACCGACCCGGTGCGGTTCGACCCGGCGCCGCTGGTGGACGCGATCCTCGCGGCCCGGGAAGGGTACCTCGCTCGACGCTGAGACCCGCAGTGCGCGACCGACCCTCCCTTCGAACCGATGCGGCTCCGGTCAGAAATCCTTGCGGCGAAAGGCGCGCCACCCGGCCCAGGCGGGGAGGCCGGTCCAGGCGGTGAGGGCGAGCGCCGCCGCGACGAAGGCCCACGCCGTCCCGAAGAAGTGCGAGAGCGTGGCACCGGTATAGCCGAGGAGGGCCGGGGCATCGAGCTGGAGGAGGAGTGCGATGCGTGCCGCGTCCACCGGATTGAGGAGGCTCAGGATGGTGAGCGGTCCTTCGATCGGGTAATCGCCCCAGGCGGTGATCACGAAGAGGACGAGGGCGTCATACACCACCGCGAGCGCGAGCCAGGCCAGGAGCCCGGTGCCGAGGCCCTTGGCGCGGTCGTCGAACCGGATGGCGACGACTGACGCGAGTCCGGTGAAGACGACCGTGAGGAGCACACCGGCGCCAAGGAGGGTGGCGAGCGGCGCGCCGCTTCCTGCGCCGTCGGCTGCGTGCCAGGCAAAGGGCAGCCCGACGCCACCCAGGAACGCCAGGCAGAGCGGCAGGGTGAGCCCACCCAGGAGCCCCGCATACAGGCTGCCGCGCCCGACCGGCTGGACCAGCAGCAGCTCGGTGAACTCGCGGGCCCCGTAGAGGTGCATGGTCCCGAAGACCACGCTCACCAGCGGAACGAGGATCAGGACCACGTTGAGGAGGCTCACCACGGCCCGCGGGCCTCCGCCGCCGAAGCGGAGCACCGCCTCGGTGATGGTCAGGAGCAGGAGCCCGTACGCCAGCACCGCCCGGCTTCGCCGCACGTCGTCCAGCTCGAAGCGCAGGATCCGGACCGCCGCCCGCATCACCGTCCCCCTTCCATGACCATCAGCCTGGCCACGGCGCGCTCCAGTCGCGGCTCGCCGGTGATCGCGAGCAGGTGCCGGAGCGACCCGCGGAACCGCACCCGGCCGTCCAGCAGGAAGACGATGTCGTCGGCCAGGTCCTCGATCTCCCCCAGCAGGTGGGAGGTGAGGACCACCGTGGTGCCGGCCGCGCGCTCCTGCCGCAGCCGGTCCTTGAGGTGGCCGCTCGAGACCGGATCGAGCCCGGCGGTCGGTTCGTCGAGGATCAGCAGCGGGGGCCGGAATGCCAGGGCGAGCGCCAGGCTCAACTTCTGCCTGGTGCCGCCGGAGAGGGTTCGTGCCGGCTTGTCGAGCTCGGCCTCGAGCCCGAAGCATCCGAAGATCGGGTCGGCGCCGACCCCGGGCGATCCCCGCAACGACTCGAGCATGCCGAGGATGCGTCGGCCGGGGAGGTTGTCGGGGAACCGGGGCGCCTGCGGGGCGTACCCGATGGCCGCGCGCGCGGCCGGCTCGAGTGCCGGGGAGCGGCCGCCGACCTCCATCATGCCTTCATCGGGGCGGGTCAGGCCGAGCAGGCACTTGATGAGCGTGGTCTTGCCGGCGCCGTTGGGGCCCAGGATCGCGGTGATCCGGCTGCGCGCGATCGTGAGGTGCACCCCTCGCAGCACCTCGACGCGCCCGAAGCGCTTCCGGACATCGGTGAACTGCACCACCGGCCCGGGCAGGTGCGCCGGTACGGCGTCCATCAGGTGGAGCGGGCTGGCCGTCATCGGGGCCACCGCATCAGCGGCCGGTCGTCGCTCAGCGCTTCGGGGGTCAGGATCGGCAGCACCCGCTCCGCCGTATCCAGCAGGTCCATGAAGAAGCTGCGGGCCAGGAGGAGTGCCGCAGGGTGTTGTTCCACCGCGAGGCCGAAGAGGCGGACCGGCCGAAAGGGCACGTCGCCGTAGCCATCGCGATCGAGGTCGTAGCCGGTGTAGCGGTCCCAGTAGTTGCCGTGGAACCGGGCCCGGGTAGCGCGGCTGTTGGTGGTCACGTCGAACGAATTGCCGGTGAACCGATTGTGCTCGAAGGAGTCGTCGTCCGCATTGGCCATCAGCTTGATGCCCCAGCCGCAGTCGACGAACTCGTTGTCGGCGGCGGTCAGTCGGTCGGTCCCCTCGATGTAGAGGCCGACGGTGTTGTCGCGGAAGCGATTGCCGATGAGCCTGCTGTCCCGCAGCTCCTTGAGCAGGAGCCCATAGGACGCGGGTCCGTGGCTTCCGGAGAACGCATTGTCGACCATGGTGACGGCGTGGGAATACATCACCGCGACGCCCGAGACGTTGTCGCGAAAGTCGTTGTCGCGATAGTCGCAGGAGTCCGAGAACATGAAGTGCAGGCCGTACCGCGTGTTGGCGGAGCTCTGGTTCCCTTCGATCCGCGCGTGCCGGCTGAACTCGAGGTAGATGCCATCGCGGTGCCCGCTCACCGTGTTGTGCAGCACGACCACGTTCCGGGTGGAGTACAGATGGATCGCGTTGGCGTTCCCCGACTGACGTTGTCCGGTGCCTCGTACCACGTTGCCCGCGATGCGGCAGCCGTCCACCCGGGCGGCGTAGATCCCGAAGAACGCGTTGTCGAGTTCGTTGTCCTCCACACGGCAGCGGCGCGCCCCGTCGATCCGGATCGCCGCACGATCCTCGGTGTAGCTCACGCCGACGTTCTGGAGGACGAGACCGTGCAGCGTGACGTCATCGGCCCGGATCTCGACGATCTCGTGCGCCCCGCCACCATCGAAGACCGGCCGCCCCTCGCCGAGGATCGTGACGGAGCGGTCCACGATGATGGGGGGCTCGCGGTAGGTCCCGGCGTGCACGATGATCGTATCGCCGGCTTGCGCCTGGCGGAGCGCGGCGGTGAGCGTGGCCACGGCGCTCCCCGGCCGCACCTCGATCGGGCGCCGGACGGGCCCCCACAGCAGCGCCACCACCAGGACCGGGATCAATGGTGTTCCCCGAGCGCCAGCAGCTGGGGCCAGTGGAGCACCTCGCCGCCGAGGGCCGTGCGCACGCTGTCGGCCTCGCGGGCATTCCGAAGCGCGATGATGCCGCCCCCCATCGGGGTCGACACCCGGTCGGTGCGGAGATAGATGGCGGTCGCGGCGTCGAGCGCGCTGTCCGGCGTCACGAAGTCGTAGACGACGAGCAGGGCGACCTCGGCCGGCGGGGTCGTTCCGGCGGCGTAATAGGCCGCGAGGCAGGTCGGGTCGTCAAAGACGGCAACCCGGCCCTTGCGGGTGACCAGTTCCGCGGCAAATCGCGCATCGTCGATGGTCATATGGCAGTGTGCGCACGGCTCCGTGCCGTACCCGATCGGGCGTGGCGCTGGTGCCGCGCAGCCGAGCGTGACGGCGGCCGTCAGCAGGAGCATCCCGTGTCGCATCAGTCTCCCGCTGCCACGCGCGGCGGCCGCTCGCGCACCAGGACCCAGACCGCCACGGCGACCGCGACCACAGCGATCCAGGCGCCCAAGTCCGGCCACGACGTGGCGCGGAAATTGAGCAGTTGCTTCCCGCCGATGACCGGGGGCTGGTAGGACATCCCCGGTACCTTGATGATGGCGGTGGGGCTCAGGTGGTGACCGTAGTCGTAGCCCCATTTCCAGAAGTCGGCGATCCCGGCGGCGGCACCCGCCACGAGGATGCCGAGCCAGGCGCGCACCGGGCCGCGGCGCCCGATCAGCGCGGCGAGGACGCCGAGGCCGATCAGTGCCGCCAGGATCCAGGGCATGTAGTGCATCTCGGGGATCGCGTCGGGCTCGATCCGCTGCATCCCGATGTAGTGATTGAGCCCGTTGATGCTGTTGAGGTCCTGGGGCGCCGCGCCGACGATGCGGTCCACCCAGATCCGGAGTCCGAGCCCCTCGGGGTACTGGGGCGCGATCAGCTGGATCCGCCAGAGCGGCGTGACATAGAGGAGTGCCAGGGCGGCGGCCGCCGCGGCCAGGGCCATACGTGAGGATCGTCGCATCGGTGGCTCCGTCCCGAGGCCGGGCGCCGGCAGGCGCCCGACATCGGGCAGGGATCAGTGGGTCATTTCGTGGTCGGGTGCCGGCGCCGACTTGAGCGTCCCGTTGGGGCCGTTCCACGCGAGCGGGACCGTGGCGCCGGGTGCGGAGACCCGGGCGTATCCCTGCATCTCCTGGTGGAGTGCCGAACAGAAGTCGGTGCAGTAGAAGGGATAGATCCCGACCCGCTGCGGCACCCATACCAGGGTGCGGGTCTGTCCCGGCATGACAAGCAGTTCGCCGTTGTTGTTCCCCATCGCGGCAAAGCCGTGCGGCACGTCCCAGTCCTGCTCCAGGTTGGTCACGTGGAAGTAGACCGAGTCGCCCACGCGCAGCCCTTCGATGTTGTCGGGGACGAAGTGGCTCCGGATGGCGGTCATGTAGACGTGGACCACGCGGCCCTGACGGACGACCCGGGTCTCCTTCTCGCTCTTCGTTGCGTGCGGGTCCCGATTGTTGGCGAGCACGAACACCCGCTGCTGCCTGTCCTTCAGCACGCTGGCCGGGAGCGCCTGGGCGTAGTGCGGTTCCCCGATGGTCGGGAAGTCGAGGAGCAGCTTCATCTTGTCGCCGGTGATGTCGTACAGCTGCGCCGACTGGGCCAGCTCGGGGCCGGTCGGGAGGTACCGGTCCTTGGTGATCTTGTTGAGCGCCAGGACATACTTGCCGTAGGGCTGGCGGGTGTCGCCGCCCGGGATCATCAGGTGGCCGATCGAGTAGTAGGTGGGCACCCGGTCGATGACGTGGAAATCCTTCAGGCTCCACTTCACGATCTCGGAGCTGATGAACATCGACGTGTAGGCGTTGCCCTTGCCGTCGAACTCGGTGTGCAGCGGGCCGAGCCCGGGGTTCTCCACCTCGCCGGCGAGGATCGACTCGTACCGGAGTACCGGGATCCCGTGGATGTCGGCGATGAAGTCCTTGGCCGCGATGGCCTTCAGCATCTTGCTGAACGAATGCACCGGGATGACGGTGGCGAGCTTGCCGCCGGCCACGATGTACTCCCCGGTCGGATCCACGTCGACCCCGTGCGGGGATTTCGGCGTCGGGAGGTAGTACACCATCCCGGCGCACTCCGTGGGCGTGATGATCTTGACGCTGGTCCCCCATTCGGTGCGGGCGATGCCGTCCTCGCCCAGCACGTTGTGGGCATAGCGCGCCGGTTCGGTCGTGGCCTTCCCCTGGGCCACGCATTCCGCGGCCCGGGTCCAGTGGATGGCGGCGATGTAGTCCTTGTCGTTCTGGGAGGCGTTGACCTCCAGCACCTCGTGCGCCTGCTCGCTGTTGTAGGAGGTGAAGAACGACCACTCCCGTGAGGGTCCCTTGCCGGAGTGCGACAGGTCATAGTCGAACCCGGGCATCCGGATCTGGAACGCGATGGTCATGTGCCCGGTGGCGCTGTCCACCCGGGCGAACGTGAGCATCCCGACGAAGTTGTCCTTGTAATCGGCGATGGGCATGTCGCGCTGCGGCTGGGGCACGCTGAACCGCGTGCCGGCCACGACATACTCGTTGTTCGACGTGACGAACGGCGAGGCGTGGTTGCCGGCCGAGTTCGGGAGCTCGAGGATCTCCTCGGTCTCGAACCGGGTCAAGTCGAGCCGGGCGATGCGCGGCGTGTTGTTCCCGTTGATGAAGAGCCACCGGCCGTCGGGGATGCCGTTGGTCTGGGAGAGCTCGGGATGGTGGGCGTCATCCCACGGGACGAACCCGAAGCTCGTCATCAGCATCGGCTTGGTCTCTTCGCTGTAGCCCCAGCCGTTCTCGGGGTTCTGGGAGAACACCGGTACGTGCCGCAGCAGCCGTCCGGACGGCAGACCATAGACCCCGACCTGTCCGTCGAATCCGCCCGACAGGAATGCGTAGAACTCGTCGTAGTGGCCGGGCGCCACGTACACCCGTTGCGCGGCGTCGGCGGAAACGTCACCCACCCGGCCGGCGCCCTTGGCGCAACCGGCAAGTGACACGGCCAGCACGATCATCGATCCAGTGATGCGGGACATCGGGTGCCTCCTCGGCACGGCCTGGTTCTGGGGGATGGGAGTCAGTGCTTGTCCTGCGCCTCGTGGCGCAGGTATTCGACGATCTCCCGCGCCTGGGTCTGGCTCAGGTGCAGGTTCGGCATCTGGGTCGCGTACTGCGCCAACAGGCCGCGCGCCACCGGATGGCGCGTGTACATCGTGTCCGGCCCCAGGATCATGTTCATCACGTAGGTCGGGGTCCGGCGCACGGTCACGTCACGCAAGGGCGGCCCCACGTAACGCTCGTCGAGCTTGTGGCACCCGCTGCAACTGGCTTCGAAGGTCTTCTCCCCCCGCTCGGCCATCGCCCGGTCGATCGGGCCCGCGGCGATCGCCTCCGTGATCGGGCCGATGCCGTTCTCCTGCTGGAAGGCGGTCAGTGCCGGCGGCCCGCTGCTCACCGGTGGAGTCTCCTCCTTGCCACCACCACACGCGGTCAGGACGATGAGCAGCAACGGGACGGCGATGGCCACACGAGACATGGATCAGACACTCCGTTAGGGGGTGGTGAAATTTCCGTGTCGAAGGGTGCATCGGATGCCTGAAGGCGACGGTGAAGCGGTCGTGAATCATCCTTCACGCGGTCTTTTGGGGCACGACGAGTCCTGCATTCGACCGGGTCCGGGGTCGGATGCCTTCACAGATCCGTCACGTTTCAGCCGCCGTCGAGCGTTGGGTATCCGGGGCTGCCCGCTCAGCTCATCGTCGTCCGCGTCCCGGCTCGATCCCGCGACCGACGCCGAAAGCCTTGACCCGCGGAAGCGCGTGGGCCGCGAACAGGATCACCGCCAGGAGCTCGGCGGCGCGCCCGATGGCCGGCGCGATCCGCAGTCCGGCCAGGAGCACACCGACATTGAGGGAGAACCACGCGGCGACAACAGGCCAGCGGCGGCCCCGCTCCGGCCCGGTCGCGTGCTTGGGGAGGATCCAGTACCCGACGCCGAGGGCCAGGTTGGCCAGCCAGCCGAGCACCAGGAGTTCGATGTGGAGGGGGAGGAGCGGCGCCGCCCAGGGCGCGAGGGCCTGCCCGCGGGTGGCGAGCATCAGGGCGCCGAGCAGGAAGCCGGCCAGCAGTTCGAGGAGCGCCGTTCGGACGAACCAGGCGCTGAGCGCCGGCATCAGCGTCCCCGGGCCCGGGGCCAGAGGGTGATGACGAAGATCACGGCGGCGCAGAGTTGCAGGGCGGCGGAGAGGGGGAGGGCCACGCCGGCCCAGTGGGTGCCCGCCCAGGGTTCAGCGCCGGCCCGGAGGGCGAGCCCGAGGTTGAGGGTGGCATAGACCCACCAGCCGCGGGGATCGTCTGGCGGCGTCGTCCGGTCGACGCGCGGGAACATCCAGTAGGCCACCCCGGCGATCAGCTGGGTGATCCACCCGACCACGAAGAGGTGGAGGTACACCGGCCAGGCGGCGGCCAGCGCCGGCCACCGTGCGGGCAGGGTGGGGAAGGCAAGGGCCACGCCCAGGGCCAATGCCGCGAGCAGCCACGCCAGCGCGGTGCGGACCAGCCAGCGGGAAAGCCGGGGCACGGCGTCAGCCTCGCGGGGTCCGGCGTCGTTCCTGCCGGGCGACCGTCGGGGTCCAGGCGGGGCGCGGCGCCGGAGGGAGTCCGAGGTGGGCGCGGGCGACGTCGAGCGCTTCATCCACGTGGCCGACGAGGTTGTCGCTGCCGATGACATCGATCACGCCGGCGCGTGCCAGCGCCATCATCGGTTGGGCGTGGACATCCGAGAGGATGACCTGTGTGCCATCCTGCTTGCACTGGCGCACGACCTGGGTCAGCGCGTGGAGTCCCGTGGCGTCGATGGTCTGCACGCCGCGGAGCCGCAGCACCAGGATCTTCGGCCGCCGGGCGATGGCCGCCATCTCTTCCCGGAAGGCGGCCGCGGCGCCGAAGAAGAACGGCCCGTTGATCTCGTACACCTCCACGCCGGCAGGCACCTGGCGGGTGCTCACGGCGTTGGGATCCGTGTCTTCCTCCTCGTCCCGCAGTTGATCGGTCACGGCGCTCACGTTGGTCACCTCCGCCATCCGCCGCATGAAGAGAAAGGCGGCGAGCACCATCCCGACCTCGACCGCGACGGTGAGGTCCACGAAGACGGTGAGGAGGAAGGTGGTCAGGAGCACCAGCACGTCGGAACGAGGGGCCCTCCACTGCGCGATGAAGTTCCGGGCCTCGCTCATGTGCCACGCCACGACGGCCAGGATCCCGGCCAGGGTGGCGAGCGGGATGCGGGCGGCGTAGCGCCCGACGACCAGCACGAGCAGGAGCAAGGTGAGCGCGTGGGCCATTCCGGCCACCGGTGTGCGGCCGCCGTTCTTGACGTTGGTGGCGGTCCGGGCGATGGCGCCGGTCGCCGGGATCCCGCCGAAGATCGGGCTCGCGATGTTGGCGATCCCCTGGGCCACCAGCTCCATGTTGGAGCGGTGGCGCCCGCCGATCATTCCGTCGGCCACGACGGCCGAGAGGAGCGATTCCACCGCGGCCAGCAGCGCGATGGTGACGGCGGGCTGCACCAGCGATGGCAGCACCTTGAGCGGTACGGTGGGGAAATGCGGAGTGGGGAGGTGGGCGGTGATGTTCCCGAACCGGGACCCGATGGTCTCGACCGGCCACCCCAGCAGGATCACCAGCATCGATGTGACGATCAGCGCCACGAAGGGGCCGGGGATCCGCCGGTCGATGCGGGGCCAGAGGACGATGACGATGACGGTGATCGCCGAGATCGCGATGGCGTACGGATTGGCGCTGCCGGCGTGGGTGAAGAACGCCGACCACCGCCCGACGAAGTTCCCCGGCAGCGGCCCGGTGGTGAGACCGAGGAGGTCGGGCACCTCGCTGGAGAAGATGATGATGGCGATGCCGGCGGTGAACCCCAGCACGACGGGGTACGGGATGAACTTGATGGCGCCGCCGAGCCGGGCCACGCCGAGGCCGATGAGGAGCACACCCGCCATCATCGTGGCGACCATCAAGCCGTCCAGGCCGTAATGCTGGAGGATGCCGTAGACGATGACGACGAAGGCACCGGTCGGTCCGCCGATCTGGACCCGTGATCCGCCCAGCGCCGAGATGAGCAGTCCGGCCACGATCGCCGTGGCGAGTCCCCGGTCGGGGGTGACACCGCTTGCGATGGCAAAGGCGATGGCGAGCGGAAGGGCCACGATCCCGACGATCACTCCGGCGCCCAGGTCGTTGAAGAGCTGGCGGCGGGTGTAGCCGGCGCGGAGCGTGGTCCAGAGCTTGGGGACGAGACTGCGTGTCATTGCGCGGCGTCCGCCGAAGGCAGAGGGGCCGGGAGTGCGGTGCCGGGACGGATCTCATCGTGGCGGATGACCCCTCCAGCGAGCCCGGTCCAGGCAGCCAAGAGCGCCGCCAGCAGGAGTACGGCACCGGTGAGCGCCGCCGGCCACCGCTCCTCCGCCCGCTTCCGTCCCCACCAGAGCGCGAACAACCCCCCGGCACCAGCGGCATAGAGTGCCATCTCGGCCAGATCCGCGCGCTCCTCGTGCTCGTGGACCAGCGGGCGCTCGATCCAGCTCGCGTTCCGGAGCGCGTGCTTGGCCGCGTCGCCGGTCTGGTCGGCCAGCAGGCCGGTGAGCGCCAGCGGTACCGTGAGCCAGAGTGCCGCGCGGGTCAGGTCGCGGGAGCGGGCCAGCCATCCCCACGCCAGCAGCAGGAGGACGAACGGCGCCCCCAGGATCGGAAGGTGGTTGACGAGCAGGTGCAGGTGGATGGGTGACATGCCGCGGTCCTTCCGGTTCAGGTCCTGGTGGTCGCCGCTCGCCCGGTGAGCGCGCGTATATGGATGCGAAGGAGGACGGTGCGTTCGGGCGCCGGATCCTGACCGGTCAGCGCGTCGGGCTGGAAGGCGCGGATCGCCGCGAGCGCCTCGGCGTGGATGGCCCGCTGGTCGGGACCATCACCCACGACGTACACCGTGCCGTGGGCCACCACGCTCCGCCAGTCGAACGGCCCCTCGATCTCGTCCACCTCGAGCGCCACCCAGGGGCGCTCTCCCAGGGCGGTGAGCTTCGTCCCCGGCGCCGTGCGGCAGTACACCCACTCGCCCTGGCGCACGTAGTGGATCGGCTCCACGTCCACGTGGCCGCCGTGGGTGAACGCCAGCCGGCCGATGTGGTGGCGCGCGAGCAGCGCCTCGGCCTCGTCCGGAACAAGGTCGCTGAATCGGGGTCGGGAACTCATGACACGCCCTCCCTGCTGCTGCGCAGCGCGTTGAGGATGACCGCCACGTCGATCGCCTCCTGCAGGAGGGCGCCGACGGTGGGCGGGATCCGGCCGGCCGCGGCCACGAGCATCGCGACTCCGCTCAGGCCCACGCCGACCCAGAGGCTTTCACGGGCGATCCGCATCGTGCGGCGACCGATCCCGATCGCCGCGGGGATGCCCTCGAGGTCGTCTCCCAGCAGCACGATGTCGGCGGCTTCCGCCGCGATGCGCCCGCTCCCCGACGCGAGCGCCACGCCCACCGTGGCCGCGCTCAGGGCCGGCGCGTCGTTGATCCCATCCCCCACCATCGCGACCCGATGGCCGGCCGCGAGCAGGTCCCGGACCACGGCGAGCTTGTCACCCGGCAGGGTGTCGCCCCGGGCATCGGTGATCCCCAGTGCGTCGGCGATGCTCTGCGCCTCGGTCTCCCGATCGCCCGACAGCAGCATGATCCGGTCGATGCCGAGCGATCGCAGTCGCGCCAGCGTGCGTGCCGCCTCGGGGCGGGCGCGGTCGGCGAATCGGATCGTACCGGCCGCCGCACCATCCACCGAGATGAAGGCGCGGAGTCCGGTCTGGTCCACGGCTTCGGTCCCGAATGCCGCGAGGGCATCGGGTGCCTTTTCCGTGACGTAGCTCCACGCCCCGACCGAGACCTGATGGCCGTCCACCGTTCCCGTCACACCTTGCCCGGGCGCTTCCTGGATCTGGCCGGCGCCCGGGATCGCGACATCGCGCGCGCGCGCCGCCTCGGCCACGCTGCGCGCCAGTTCATGTCCCGAGCCGCGTTCCACGGCGGCCGCGAAGGCGAGGACGCTCGCTTCCGTGAAGGGCGGGACCGCGATCACGGCGGCCACCTCCGGCCGACCGAGGGTGAGGGTCCCCGTCTTGTCGAGCACCACCGTCGTGACACCGGCCACGGCCTCGAGCGCGCCGCCGTGCCGGAAGATCAACCCCCGGCGTGCGCCCCGGTCGATCCCGCCGATCATCGCGACCGGGGTCGCCAGGATCATCGGGCAGGGGGTCGCCACGACCAGCACCGCGAGCAGGCGCGTCGCATCGTGCGACACGCCCCACGCACCCAGGGCGAGCGCCAGTGCCAGCGGCGTGAACCAGACCGCGTACCGGTCGGCGATGCGCTGGAAAGGGGCCTTGCTGGCCTGCGCGGTCCGCACCAACTGGACGATCTGCTCGTACTCGCTCTCCCCCGCCGCACGATCGGCGCGGATCGTGAGCGGGGAATCGAGCACCACGCCTCCGCTGAGGAGGATCGATCCCGGGCCTGCCGGGACGGGCAGGGGCTCCCCGGTGATGCGCGACAGGTCCACCGGCGCGAATCCGTCCACGACGGTGCCATCGCAGGGGACCAGCTCCCCGGGCCGGACCAACAGGACATTGCCAGGTCGCACGGCATCCACCGGCGTGTCGACCACGGTGTCGCCCCGGATCAGGTGGGCTGCCCGCGGTGCGGCGGCAGCGAGCGCTTCCACGGCCCGGGATGCACGGCCCTCGGCATGACGCTCCAGCGCCTCGCCTCCCGTCTGCATCAGGACGACGACCAGGCCGGCGAGCGGTTGGAAGAGAACGGCCGCGGCCAGGACCGCGAGGCCGGCCACGAGGTCCGCGGCAAAGCGTCCACGGAACATCCCGACCAGCGTTCGGGCCACCATCGGGAGACCGATCAGCACCACCCCTGCCATCCAGATCGGATCGCTCCAGCGGGGGTCGACCAACCGGATGATGGCACCCAGGGCCAGGAGCGCGAGCGCTCCGGCGGGCCGGAGGTAGGTGGAGGCGGCCGTGCGGCCCGCGGTCACTCGTCGGTGCCGTGCTGCCGCAGCACGAACCCGACCCCGCGCACCGTCGAGATCAACTGCTCCCCCGCCAGCTGCTTGAGCTTGCGACGGAGGTTCCCCACGTGCACGTCGACGACGTTGCTTTCGGGATCGAAGTGCATGTCCCACACCTTTTCCAGCAGGGTGGTGCGGCGGACCACCTCGTCGGGGTGCAGCAGGAAGTGCTCCAGCAGCTGGAACTCCTTGGGCGTCACGTCGAGCACGCGTTCATTCACCGTCGCCGTGTGCTTGAGCCGTTCCATCGTGATCGGCCCGAATCGGAGGGTCTCCATCCGCTCGGCCCCGCCGCGGCGGACCAGCGCGCGCACCCGGGCCAGGAGCTCGTCGAAGCGGAACGGCTTGGGGAGGTAGTCGTCGGCCCCGGCGTCGAGGCCGCGCACCACATCCTCGGTCGCATCGCGGGAGGTGAGCATCAGGATGGGGGTGTTCCGGCCCTCACGGCGGAGCTCCTGGGCCACCTGGAACCCGTTCTTCTTCGGCATCACGACGTCCAGCAGGATCACGTCATAATCGTAGACGTGCGCCAACGTCGTGCCTTCCTCGCCGTCGGGGGCGAGGTCGACCACGTGGCCCTCTTCCTTCAGTCCCTGCTCGATGAATCCCGCGACCTTCCGGTCGTCCTCCACGACGAGTATTCGCATAGGGCCCAATCTGGTCCGGCAAGGATGAACTACTGCGTAAGGGTCCGTGAAGGAAGATTCATTGTTCTCCGGGTGCGGCGGGCAGGCGCAGGCGGAAGACTCCCCCGCCGGCGGGATCGTGCTCGGCGATGAGATCGCCACCGAGGAGACGTGCGAGCCGGCGGGAGAGTGGCAGCCCAAGCCCGATCCCGGCTCCTGCACTCGCATCGGAGTGGTAGAGGTCGAAGATCTCCTCCAGGCGGTCCGCGGCCACGCCAGGGCCCTGGTCGCGGACCTCGAACTCGACCCTGTCACCGGACAGCGAGATGGTGAGCGTCACGGTGCTGCCGACCGGCGTATGGCGCACCGCGTTGGCCAGGACGTTGTGGAGGATCTGCTCCAGGCGGTGCCCGTCGGTCCAGCAACCGATGGGCGGGGGCGGTGCGACCCGCACCAGGCGCACCGACCTTGCCTCGGCCGCCGGGGTGACCCGGCCGAATGCACGCTCGGACGCGACGATGGCACCGATGGTCTGGAATTCAGGCCGGAGCCGATCTTCGTCGAGCCGGCTCAGGTCGAGCAGGTCGTTGATCAGGCTTACCGCGTCGCCGGCCGACTCGAGCACTTCGAACGCCGCTCGCGGTACGCTGGCCGGGTCCTTCTTGCGCACCAGCATCTCGGCCCAGCCGTAGGTCGCGGCGAGCGCGTTGCGCAGTTCGTGGTTCACCATCGCGAAGAAGCGCTCGCGGGTGCGGTGCAGCTGCTGCACCTCCTCAAGCAGGTGGGCGCTCTCGTCGTGGAGTCGGGCATTCTCGACGGCGGCCCCGACCTGGGACGCGAACAGCCGCGCGATGTATTCGTCCTCGTCGCTGAACTCGGGGGCGTCGAGCTTCTCGGTCAGGTAGAGGTCGCCGAAGATGCGATTCCGGCCGAGGATGGGCACGCCGAGGAAGGAATGCATCGGCGGGTGGCCGGGGGGGAACCCGTACGAATCGGGGTGGGTGGTCAGGTCCGGGAGGCGGACCACCTGGGCATTCCGGATGACCAGACCCAGGATCCCGTGCCCCCGTGGCCGGGGGCCGATGCGGGCCTCGTCCGCCGGATCCATTCCAATGGTCACGAATTTTTCGAGGGTGCGGTTGTCGGGACCCAGCACGCCGACGGCGGCGTACTTCGCGCCGATCACCCGGACCGCCAACTCGACCACGCGCTGGAGCACTCCGTCGAGCGTCGTGATCGACGAGAGGGTGAGCCCGGCGGACACCACCTGCTCCATCCGATCCTTCGCCGGCAGTCGATACGGGGACATGGGTGCAAACTAGCGCGCGCCGATCGGCGGCGCGAACCTGCATGACACTTCGTGGATGATTCACGCTTGCTTCACGGGGATGGGCCCTTCTTGCTCGGGTGCATCCTGCCTCTCGATCGCCGACCCGGCGGATCGTCGCCGCCACCGAAGGCTCACCGCACGGGGACTACGCGGCGACGGTCGCGCGCGCCATCGCCGCCGCGGCCGGTGCGGAACTGGTCGTCCTGTGCGTGGTGGCGCAGGGAGAGGCGCCACCGCCGATCGCCGGGCAGTGGACCGCGACAGCGTCCGGGGGTGCCCCGACGGCCGTCGCCGAGCGGGTGCGGGTCGAGGTGCTGGCCGGGCATCCGTCGATCGAGATCGTGCACGGCGCGGAGCGGTTGAAGGCCTCGCTGCTGGTCATCGGGCGACGTCCGGCGGCCGAGCTCGGGGATGCGATGCTCGGTCCCACCGCCGACCAGGTGGTGCGGCGCTCGTCGATCCCCTGCCTGGTCATTCCGGATGGTGCGTGGCGCGACCACCCGCGCATCCTTGCGGCGGTGGATGGGACCGAGCGGGGTGTCGCCGTGCTCCGGGGTGCCACCCGGGTGGCGGAGCTCTGCTGCGGTTCGATGCGGGCCGTCACCGTGTTGGGGGAGCCCCCGATCGGCGGCGTCGCCGAATGGCCGAAGGATCGCGGGCGTCGGCGTGCGGATGCGCGTCCAGATCCGCCGGTGCTCCTCCGCCACGGCGACCCGGTGGATGAGGTGCTCGCCGAAGCAGGCAGCGGGGTCGACGTCGTGGCGGTGGGGATGCGCCGGCTGGGGCGGCCCGACTCGTCCCTGGAGCGCGGCATCGCTCGGCGGGTCCTGCGCCGGGCCACCGGTGCCGTGTTGACGATCCCTCTATAAGGAGGCCCGATGCTGCACAACATGGGACGGATCGACCGGGTGGTGCGCTTCATCCTCGGCGTACTGCTGCTGGGGCTCTTCGGGGTGCTGCCGTCGCCGTGGCGCTATGTCACCCTCGTGGGGTTGGTGCTGATCACGACGGCGTTCACCGGCTTCTGTCCGCTCTACCAGGTGCTCGGCATCGGTCGTCGCCCACCCGCCTGATCGGGGACTCCCGCCGTCCACGGCGGCCGGGTTAATTCCTCCTGACCATTCGACCGGCCCAGGCCAGGAGTGCGCCCCAGGTGATCCCGTCCCCCGTTGCCCCGCTGCTGCCGCTGATCAGGATATTCGACCGGGGCGGCATGAACATCGACGCCATCCTCGAGATCGGCGGCAAGCTCGTCGTCATCTGGCTGGTGGCGGGGGCGGGGTGGCTCGTCGTCCAGGCGGTGGCGCGGCGGATCATCGCCACTGTCGATGACGGAGATGACAGCACCCTCACCGCCGCGGAGAAGCGTGGCCATACCCTGGCCCACCTCCTCAAGGGCGTCGGCCGGGTCGTCATCCTCGGTGCGGCCGCACTCCTCTCGGTCCACCAGTTCGTCGACATCACGCCGCTCCTGGCCGGCTTCGGGCTCCTCGGCCTGGCCGTGTCGTTCGGCGCCCAGAGCCTGGTCAAGGATGTGATCGGCGGGTTCTTCCTCCTGGTGGAGAACCAGTTCGCCCTCGGCGACGTGATCGAGGCCGCCGGGAAGGGCGGCGTCGTCGAACGGATGACCCTGCGGGTGGTGCACCTCCGGGACCTGGACGGCTCGCTCCACATCATCCCCAACGGGCAGATCGCGGTGGTGACCAACAAGACCCGCGGCTGGTCCCGCGCGGTGATCGAGCTCGGCATCGGGTACGAGACCGACCTGGACCGGGCACTGCTCGTCTTCGGTGATGAGGCCCGGAAACTGGCGGCCGATCCCGCGTGGGCTCCGCGGCTCGACGGGCCACCGGAGGTGTCCGGCGTCATCGCATTGGGCGACAGCAGCATCGTGGTCCGGACGATGTTGCGCACCAAGCCGGGCCAGCACTGGGACGTGGCGCGCGAGTTCCGTCGCCGGATCAAGCTTCGGCTCGACGCCGAGGGGATCGACATCCCCTTCCCGCAGCAGGTGATCCATTATCGGTACCCGCCGGGCGCCGGCCCCGAGAGATCGGGCGCGCGGCCGGCGATGGGGTCCTGACGTGGCGCTCCGCCTGCACAACACCCTTACCCGCGCGCTCGACCCGTTCCTCCCCCTGCATCCGGGGAGGGCGTCGCTCTACACCTGCGGCCCGACGGTGTACAACTACGCCCACATCGGGAATTTCCGGACCTTCCTCTTCGAGGACCTGCTCCGCCGCTGGCTGGAGGCGAGCGGCTACGACGTCTTCCACGTGATGAACCTGACCGACGTGGACGACAAGACCATCAAGGGCGCGCTCGCGGCGCGCACCACGCTCCGGGCCCACACCGACCAGTTCGCGACCGCCTTCTTCGAGGACTCGGCGTATCTCCGGATCCGGCCGGCGCACGCGTACCCCCGCGCCACCGAGTTCATCGCTCCGATGGTGGCGTTGGTCGAGAGCCTCCTCCAGAAGGGAGTGGCCTACCGGGGAGAGGACGGGTCGGTCTACTTCGCCATCGCGCGCTTCCCCGCGTATGGGCGCCTGTCGCGGCTCGACACCAGGGAACTCAAGGCCGGCGCCAGCGAGCGGGTGAGTGCCGATGAGTACGCCAAGGAGGACGCCCGCGACTTCGTCCTCTGGAAGGCGGCCAAGCCCGAGGACGAGCAGGTCGGTGCCGCGTGGGACGCGCCGTTCGGCCGCGGCCGCCCCGGGTGGCACCTCGAATGCTCGGCGATGGCGCTCGACCTTCTGGGGAAGCGGTGGGGTGTCGACGTGCTCGACATCCACGCCGGCGGCGTGGACCTGATCTTTCCGCATCACGAGGATGAGATCGCCCAGAGCTGCGCCCACACCGGGAAGCCCGACTTTGCCCGCTACTGGCTGCACGGCGAGTTCCTGACGATGGCCGGCACCAAGATGTCGAAGCGATTCGGCAACATCCTCACCGCGCGCGACCTGCGGGAACAGGCGATCGACCCCGCGGCGGTGCGGCTGCTCTTCTTCCAGACGCACTACCGCCAGCCGATCGACTTCACCGACGACGCGCTCGCCGCCGCGGCGGTCGGTGTCCGCCGACTCGGCGCCTTCGACGCCCGGCTCCGCACGTCCCTCGCGAGCGAGGCGCCGGGGCCGTTCGACGGCATCGCCGAGTCGTTCGTCGCGACGTTCACCGCGGCGCTCGATGACGATCTCAACGCGCCGCGGGCCGTCGCGGCGCTCTTTGACTTCGTGACCGCCGGGAACCGGTTGCTGGATGACCGGGTGCCGGTCGGTGTGGACGGACGGACCGCGTGGGCGCTGGCCGGTCGGGTGCTCGACCTCGTGCCGGGACCGCCGGCGGTCGATGCGGCGCTCGCCGGGTGGATCGAGGAGCGGGTGGCGGCGCGCCAGGGGGCGCGGAAGGCGCGCAACTTTGCCGAGGCCGACGCCATCCGCCAGGAGTTGGCGGCGAAGGGAGTCGAGGTGGAGGACACGCCGCAGGGGCCGAAGTGGCGAATGGGGGGGGTAAGGGCGTGATCGGTAAAGGGTCAACCGTGAACGGGTCACAACATCGAGGACACTCCGACCCGCCCGTTCACCGTTGACGCTTCACTGTTTACCCGTTCGTGGCGATCAGCTAACTTGTTGCGGCTCGCTGACGTAGCTCAATTGGTAGAGCACCTGATTTGTAATCAGGCGGTTGCCGGTTCAAGTCCGGCCGTCAGCTTCGATCCCGTTCGCGCAGCGAACGGGATCGAACCCTGAGGCGGCTTCAGCCGCCGAAGGGTCTCAGGGCTTCAGCCGCCGAAGGTCCTGTTCGTGGGGACCCCATCCGAAGCAAGTTCCGCACCCGTTGACTATCCCTTGACCCGGGGCTAGGTTACCGTGCTCCGGTGGAGTGGGACTCCGCTCTCACCGACCCCGCGCTGAGGCGGGGTTATCTGTCGTGGGGGCAGGGCCGGTATCGGTGGGGTGGCCGAGTGGCTAATGGCAGCAGACTGTAAATCTGCCGGGCTCACGCTCTACGTAGGTTCGAATCCTACCCCCACCATCGCAGGCGGTAGGGCGGCAAGCGGCAAGGCGGGACGAGTGAGGCGTGCGGTGGAGCGGGTGCCGCCTGACCGGCGTACCGCCGCACTTGGAAACGCGGGTGTAGCTCAGTTGGTAGAGCATCAGCCTTCCAAGCTGAGGGTCGCGGGTTCGAGTCCCGTCGCCCGCTTGATCTCGCCCGAAGGGGCGGGGTCATCCTGAGGGCCTTGCAGAGCCCGAAGGATCTCTGGACTGAAGGGATCGCCGCTCGTGTAGCTCAGTTGGTAGAGCACATCCTTGGTAAGGATGAGGTCACCGGTTCGATCCCGGTCGCGAGCTTGCGGGAGAACGGAGAGTCGGAGGGACGAAGGGTCGGAGTGGTAGCGGATAGCCGATAGCTGATAGCTGATAGCCGGTACCTGATAGCTGATAGCCGATAGCTGATAGCTCGTAGTCGAACGCCACCAACGGACAGGGACGCGGACCATGGCGAAGGCGAAATTTGAGCGGACGAAGCCGCACGTGAACGTCGGGACGATCGGGCACGTGGACCACGGGAAGACGACGACGACGGCGGCGCTGACGAAGGTGGCGGCGGA
>DASSGV010000122.1:0-32342 GCA_035693225.1 Gemmatimonadales bacterium
CCGGACCCGCGTGAACCCCATCTCCTCCGTCCGGGTGATGCGTTGATGGGCGGCGAGTCCCTCGAGCGCCAGTTCGCATCCGGCCACGAGCGCGCCGGGCGCCGTCTTGCGGTGGCCCAGTCCCGCGGCCTCGACGGCCTCGACCAGCCCGGGGATCACCGAGAACCCCTTCACGCAGAGCGCGGTGCGTTCGTCCACGTTGACCTTGAGGGCGCCCCCCTGGTCGAACCAGGCCACTGCGGGGCGGAAGTCCATCTCGCCGAGGGCGTCGTCGAAGGCCTTGCCGGCGGCGCGACGGATGAGGTCACGCGCGACGACATCGGCGCCCTGCAGTTCTCCCTCATATTCGAGCTCGAGCTTGCCGGTGATCGACGGCAATGCCGCGTACACGTCGCTCAGGCGCGGCGTGACCGTGGCCTCCTGGTGCGCGATCGCCCGGCGCTCGGCATTCGACACCACGTTCTCGAGCGTCGAGATGGGAAGCCGCTGGCTGACGCCGGAGCGCCGATCGACCCGTCGGTCCTCCCGTGCCTCGAACGCCACCCGTTCCACCACCTCCGCCACGAACGGCGGCACGTCCACGGGGATCCCTCCCCGTCCGAGCCACGCTTCCTGCCGGGTGATGGCCTGGCCGAGTTCGACGGTGCGTGGGTAGTGGGTGGTGATCTCCGACCCGATCCGGTCCTTCAGCGGCGTGATGATCTTGCCGCGTGCGGTGTAATCCTCGGGATTGGCGGTGAAGACGAGCAGGACGTCGAGCGGCAACCGGACCGGATAGCCCTTGAGCTGGACGTCTCCCTCCTGCAGGACGTTGAACAGTCCGACCTGGATCTTGCCGCTCAGGTCGGGGAGCTCGTTGAGCGCAAAGATGCCGCGGTTGGCGCGCGGAAGGAGGCCGAAGTGCATCGTGAGCTCGTCCGACAGGACGTGGCCGCCACGGGCCGCGCGGATCGGGTCGACGTCGCCGATGATGTCGGCGATGGTGACGTCCGGGGTGGCCAGCTTTTCGACGTAGCGCTGATCGCGGGTGAGCCAGACGATCGGCGTCGCGTCACCCAGGGTCGCGATCTGTTCGCGGCCGTATTTCGAGATCGGGTGGAACGGGTCGTCGTTCACTTCACTCCCGGCGATGGCCGGGATGCGTTCGTCGAGGAACCGCGTCAGCTGGCGCAGGATCCTGCTCTTGGCCTGGCCCCGCAGGCCGAGCAGGATGAAGTGATGCCGCGCCAGGATGGCGTTGACGATCTGCGGCTCGATCGAGTCCTCGAAGCCGACGATGCCGGGGAAGAGCTCGCCGCCGGTGGCGATCGCCCGCAGCAGGTTGGCCCGCAGTTCATCGCGCACGGTGCGGCCACGGAGGGGCGGGGAGGCCCACGCGGTCGACTTGAGTTCGCCGAATGTCTGGAGAAGATGCTCGGTCATTGGACGTCCAGATGGAAGTGCGGCCGGCGCGGTGGCCCGGGATCGGCCCCCGGGCGGGTCGGAGCGCTGAAACCCTTGACAGTCTAAGGGTAATCGGTATTTTCTGCCCGCTGCTGCCGACACAGTGACGGCCCGGTTTCCGAGACATCCACTGGCAACTCACACACCGCAGAGGGTCCCATGAAGAAAGTCCTGTTGCTCGTTGCGCTGGTCGGCATCGCCGCCTGCGCCGAGAAGAAGCCGGCTGCGCCGGCCGCCGATTCCGCCGCGATGGCCGCGCCGGCCACTGCGATGCCGGCCGATACCGGCAAGAAGATGGCCGATACCGGGATGAAGAAGGACACCGGGATGAAGATGGCCCCGGCTCCGGCGGCCCCGGCCAAGAAGTAAGCCCGACGCCAGTGGCAGTGTCTCACGAAGGCCCCGGACCAAGGTCCGGGGCCTTCGTTTACCTCGCCCCCGCGGCCATCTGTTCCCTGACGGCGTGCGCGATCTCTCGCGGATGGTCCGCCCGCGGCGCCCAACCCAGCGCCCTTTGGATGGCGGAACCGTCGAACGGATCTCCTCCGCGCCAGTAGCCGATCCCGGTGCGTGCGGTGCCCGGCATCCTCCCTGCCGGGACCCGGCGGGCGGCGATGTCGAACCCATCCGCCAGCGCGAACGCCAGAGCGGTCGGCACCGGGAACGTCCGGATCGGTCGCCCCGATCCGGCCTCGGCCGCGGTCACGATCCCACGCGCGGTGATCGTTCCGTCACCGACGACGTTGTACGCCTCCCCCCTGCTGCCCCTCGCCGCGAGCGCCGCCACTACCGCCTGGGCCGCACTCCTGGCGTGCACCAGTGGCACCGGACGGTCTCCCCGGCCGACCAACGGCATCCAGCCCCGCCGTGCCGATGCCACCAGCCGGGGAATGAACAGCCGATCGCCGGCGCCATAGAGCGGACACGGCCGCAGCACGATGGCCCTGAGCCCCCCATCCACCTCGCGCCCTACGGCCTGCTCGGCCTCCCGCTTGGACCGTGCATACAGATTCTGGGGAGGCAACTCGGTCCACGCGTGTCCTTCGGAGACCGATCCGTCGGGCCGGCGAGAAACGTCGCCGTAGACCGCTACCGACGACAGATGCACCATCGGTACCTCGAGTTCCCGTGCCCGGGCCGCGGCCAGGCGGGTCCCGAGGATGTTGACCCGCTCGAAGCCGGCCCAACCCTCCCTCGACCGGAGGAGTGCCGCGCAATGCACGATGGC
Organism: Gemmatimonadales bacterium; assembly: GCA_035693225.1. GTDB lineage: Bacteria > Gemmatimonadota > Gemmatimonadetes > Gemmatimonadales > GWC2-71-9 > CAMLHU01. Next base: position 2,672 of record DASSGV010000122.1, read on the forward strand.
ACTCGCGGTGGTGACCGATCGCCACACCGCGGCATCCTCCACCGTGCCGATCATCGGCGTCGCACCAAATGCCGCGACAGTGCGCGCACCCTCCGGGCTCCGCACCAGTGCCGTGCATCGGAGATCGGACGATCGGAGCGCTTCCAGGACGGCAAGGCCGAGGAGGCCGGTGCCGCCGGTGAGAAAGATCACCGGTCCAGGACGGAGACCGGGAGCGGCAGGGCGGTGACCCGGGCCGGCGATCCACCCGCCGTGACGATCTCGTCGTTCTGTACCTCCCGGCGGATCGGGGCCAGGCCGATACGACGCGTCCCGGCCACGATCGTCGAGCGGACGGTGCCGACCTCGCGGCCCAGGTGCTGGATCGACCGGTCGGCGAGCGGGTCGGTGCCGTCCCAGACGATCGCGCGGAGCTCGCGGTTGGGGTGGCCACGGAAGTGCACCCGCGCCACGGTCTCCTGGCCGGTGTAGCACCCCTTGGTGTAGCTGACGCCGCCGATCTCGTCGAACCGCACCTCCTGGGGAAGGGTCTTCTCGTCGATCTCATGACCGAGGGCCGGCCAGCCCGCCAGGATGCGTGCGGCGATCAACTGCGTCTCGGTCCCGGGCGTGGCGCCATTGTTGAGCACCGCGGCCGTGAGCGCGTCCAGGTCGCTGGCGGGGCCGACGATGAGGTATCGGAAGGGGCCGTTCGGTCCGGTGCCGGCGATCAGGCAATTGCCGGCGAGCAGCACACGGCCCGGGGCCGGGAGTTCGAGTGGAGCGACCGGTCGTGCGAGCGCCGCCTCCGCCGCGGCACCGAGCAGGATGACCGCGCGGTGGGTGGCGCTGAGGTCGGCGCTTCGGGCAAGGCGTGGCGGGAGGGTGCGCCGCAGGATCTCCAGCACGGCGGCGTGGCCCGCCGCCGGCACCACCAGGGTGAATCCCTCGGCGGTCCGGAGGGCCCAGAGGTCCGAGACGATCATCCCCTTCGGCGTGAGGAGCGCGCCATACACGATCGTGTCGGGGCCCGGCTTGGCGACGTCGTTGGTGAGGAGACCCTGCAGGCAGTCGACCGCGCCCGTCCCGCGCAGTTCGATCACCGCGGCCGCCATCGACACCAGCACCGCGCGGTCCTGGAGCGCCGTGAGCTGCGCGGGGTCGATGGTGGGTTCAACGGCGATCGGTGCGGGCTCGGTCATGCTGCGCAATCTACCTATAAAATCCCGCCGCCCGGTACGACGCGTCGAGGAGTTCCACCGGATGGACCGCCCGGGCGTCGATCCCCGCCACCGCGAGCCCCGCACCGATCTGCATCAGGCAGCCCGGATTGCCGGTCGCGACGAGCTCCGGCGGTTCGTATTTCAATCGGTCGACCTTGGCCGCGAGCACCGCGCGCGACATCCCGGGTGAGAGCAGCGAGTAGATCCCGGCGCTCCCGCAGCACCGGTCCGTTCCTGGCGCCAGGGTCACGGTGAGCGATGGCACGGCCGTGAGCATCGTCAGCACCTCATCGTGGACGTGCTGGGCGTGCTGCAGGTGGCACGGCGCATCATATGCCACCCGCCCCCTGATGGCCGCGCCGGATCGCGGCCCCGCCTCGGCCAGGACCTCGGAGACATCACGCACCCGTGCCGCAAAGCGTGCCGCTTCGGGCGTGCCCAGGAGATGGCCGTAGTCCTTGAGGAGCGCACCGCAGCCGGCGCTGTTGACGACGATCGTCCCGGTGGACCCGCCGAACGCACGCACGTTCACCTCCGCCAGGCGGCGGGCGGCGGGGAGGTCCCCGGCGTGGGCGTGGAGTGCACCGCAGCACACCTGACCCCCGGGCGATCGGCAACGATGCCCGTTGGCCTCCAGCACGCGGCCGGTGGCGTCGTTCACGTGCCCGAAGAGCGTCGACATCACGCAGCCGGTGAATATCTGGACGGAGGGGCGGCCGGCCGGAGGTTCCGATGGCGAGGGATCGGACGCCGAAGCCGGTCCGAGGCCGCGACTCGCGGCCAGCGACGCGAAGCCGAACCCGATCCTGCCGTTCCCGGAGAGTAGCTTCGCCAGGCCGAGGTCGCGGATCCAGCGCGCGACGGTGAGGATCGGCCACCAGAGCCAGCGATGCCCGAAGACCGCGAGCGTGAGCCGCGCCAGCGGCGGGATGCCGTTCCGTTCCGCGAGCCACGCCCGGGTGGACTCGAGCCCGCGCCCATACTCGACCCCTGAGGGACACGTCGGTTCGCAGCCGCGGCAGCCGAGGCAGTGATCGATATGCTCGATGACGGCGGCGTCATCCGCGGCGAGCTCACCCCGGGCCAGCGCCCGCATCAGGACGATCCGGCCGCGGGGACTGTCGCTCTCATCGCCGGTGGCCAGGTAGGTGGGACAGGCGGGGAGGCAGAACCCGCAGTGGACGCAGGGGTCGAGCGCAGGGCTCACCGACAGCGCCTCACCCATCGTGTCCCTCCAGCGCCACGACGAAGGCACGGGCCGGATCGAACGTCTCCTGCAGGCGCGCGACGATGGGCCCGACCCCTTCGCGGTAGGCGCCGAAGTGACCGACCTCCCGCCGCAGTGCCCAAGGTGCCCGCTCCAAGGTGAGCGGAACCTCACGGGACGCCGCGACGGCGCGGACCCGCCGCAGATCGGAGGCCGATGCCTCGCCACTCCAGCGGACCTGCCCGGTCGTGGCACCCGCCGTCACGAGCCCTTCATCGAGCATCTCGCCGAGGAGGTCGAGCACCTGGTCGAGGCCATCGGGGAGGGTGCCGAGCCGGAGCGTGGCGGCCCCGCCGAGTGGGGCGCGGGCGGCCATCGTCCAGAACGCGTGGCTCTGCTCCACGGAGAGCTCCCTCCACTCGAGCTCGGTGGCACGGCGCAGCGCCGCGGACTCCGCCTCGACCCCCGCCCCAGGACCGGTGAGCCGCGCGGCGAGCTGCCAATCCGGTTCGGCGACGACTGCAGGGGCGCAGAGCTCCAGGGCCTGGGCGCTGATGCCGGCCTCGAGGGCATCCCGTCCAGCGCGGGTCAGGCGATCGCGGTCGCCGCGCGCCACGATGGTGACGTCCCGCTCCGCGCGGGCGCGGAGCCGCAGATGCAGCGTGGTGAGCATCCCGAAGCCGCCGAACCCGCCGACCTGGAGCTTGGTGAGATCGTACCCCGCCACGTTCTTCACCACCCGGCCACCGGCCTCGACCTCCCGTCCGTCGCCGGTCACGAAGGTGCAGCCGAGGACGTGATCCCGGATCGAGCCCGCACCGGCGCGGAGAGGCCCGGTGGTGGCGGTGGCCACGACCGAGCCGACGCTCCGATCGGGACGGCCCGGCGGATCGAGCGGCGACCACATCCCGGCGGCAATGAGCCGCCGCTGCAGGTCATCGAACGCGACACCGGCCTGCACCGTCGCGACGAGATCCGACGGGCTCACGCTCACCATCTGGTCGAGTCCACGTGAACTGAGCGCCAGGTCGGCCGGCGCATCGGGCTGCAGCCACGATCCCCGCCCTTCGATCCGCACCTTCCACCCTTCCTCGTGGACCAGGCGCAGGACCTGGGTGACACCGTCGGTGCTGTCGGGCATCGCCCGGGGGAGCCCCGAGGGATCGCGGCCCACCGACGCCGGGCCCAGCATCGTGGTCAGGCGCTCGAGGATGGCGAGGCTCACGCGACCCCTCCCGCACGCCATTCGCGGCAGGCGTGGATCGGCACCACCTTGCCGGGGTTGGCGGCGTCGTCCGGGTCGAACACGCGCCGGACCGCGCACATCGCGGCCAGCGATCCGGGGGAAAAGAGGAGCGGCATGTATTCCCGCTTGTCGACGCCGACGCCGTGCTCCCCCGTGATGCTCCCCCCCGCGGCAATGCAGGCGGCCACGATCTCGCCGCTGGCCCGATGGACCCGCTCGGCGAGCGCGGCATCGCGCCGGTCGAAGGAGATGTTGGGGTGCAGGTTGCCATCGCCGGCGTGGAACACGTTGCTGATGGAGAGGCCGTGACGGCGCCCGACCTCGGCGATGACATCCAGGATCTCCGGCAAGGCGGAGCGGGGCACCACCGCATCCTGTACCACGAGGTCCGGTGCGATCCGGCCCATGGCGCCGAATGCCTTTTTCCGCCCTTGCCAGAGCCGCGCGCGCTCGGCGGGATCGGTCGCCTCCCGCACCGTGCGGGCGCCATGCGTGGCCAGCGTCCCGCGGACGGAGATCGCTTCCGCCGCCGCCGATTCCCGGCGACCATCCAGCTCCACGAGGAGCACCGCGGCCGCGTCGGTCGGATACCCCGCGGCGTAGATCGACGCCTCCACCGCGCGGACGCACGCCTGGTCCATCATCTCCAGCGCCGCCGGCACGACACCGGAGGCGATGATGGCACTCACCGCCTCGCCGGCCGCGCGGACCGTGCCAAAGTCGGCCAGCAGGGTGTGGACGGCCTCGGGGATCGGGATGAGCTGGAGCGTCACGGACGATGCGATCCCGAACATCCCCTCGCTCCCCACGAAGAGACCCACGAGGTCGGGTCCCCACGCTTCGCCCTGCGATGATCCCAGTTGTGCCAGCGTTCCGTCCGGCAGGATCACCTCGAGCGCCATCACGTGGTTGGTGGTCACGCCGTACTTGAGGCAGTGCGGTCCTCCGGCATTCTCCGCCACGTTGCCGCCCAGGGTGCAGGCGGTCTGGCTCGACGGGTCGGGGGCATACTGCAACCCGAAGGGACGCGCCGCGTCGGAGAGGCGCGCGTTGACGACCCCGGGCTCCACCACGGCGCGGCGGGCCGCTGGATCGAGTCGAAGGACCCGGTCGAGTCGGGTGAGGGTCACCAGCACGGCTTGGCCATCGGCGAGTGCGCCGCCGGAGAGCCCCGTCCCCGCGCCCCGCGCGACGAATGGCGTCCGCGCCCGATGCAGCAGCCGGATGACATCGATGAGCTCCTCCCGGGTCCCGGGGAGGACCACCAGCCTGGGCTCGGAGGCGTGAGTGGGGAGGCCATCACCGCTGAACGTCGCCAACTCGGCGCGCCGCTCCCGCACCCAGCGCGGCCCCACGATGCGGGCAAGGTCGGTGGCGAGCGCGGAGGGCATGGAGGAATGTACAGCTATCAGCTAGCAGCTAGCAGCTATCAGGTATCGGCTATCAGCTATCGGCCGCCCCGAACGCGAACGAGCCTCCGACGTTGGGCACCGGAGGCTCGCAGATGAACGGGACAACCTGATAGCCGATAGCTGATAGCTAGTCGCTGATAGCCGACAGCTGCTAGCTGCTAGCTGCTCGCTAGCCGCTGATAGCTGCTTGAACCCTCACGCCGCCACCCAGCTCCCCTTGAGGATCTGCACGTCCGGGCTCTGGCGCAGCTTGTCGAAGGCGCGCTCCCGGATCTGACGGATGCGCTCGCGGGTGACGCCGAGGAGGGCGCCGATCTTCTCGAGCGTGAGCGCCTCGGTGCCCTGTTCGAGGCCGTAGTAGAGGCAGAGGATCTTCCGTTCGCGCGGGGTCAGGTACCGATCGAAGAGTCGATCGATGAACTCGCGCATCAGCCTTGCATCCGTCGTCTCCTCGATCTCGTTCGACCCGGGGCCGGCGAACCGTTCGCCATAGGTGCTGGCACCCTTGTCGCCCCGTTCCACCGGCGCATCGAGCGACAACTCGGCCGAGGTCATCCGTCGGCTGGTGCGGATGTTCTCCACCGAGTCGTTGAGCGCCAGGGCGATCTCGCCGTCGGTCGGCTCGCGGCCGAGCTCCTGGGACAGGAAGCTCTCGGCGCGGGACATCTTGATCAGGGCGCTGTTCTGGTTGAGCGGGATCCGGACGCTCCGGGTCTGCTCGGCCAGCGCCTTGAGCACCGCCTGACGGACCCACCAGACCGCGTACGAGATGAACTTGACGCCATGGTCGGGATCGAACTTGCGGACGGCCTTGAGCAGCCCCTCGTTCCCGATCGCCACCAGTTCCGACAGATCCAGGCCGTGCCCCTGATACTTCTTGACGTACGAGATCACGAACCGGAGGTTGGCCGTCACCAGCCGCTCGGCCGCCTTTTCATCGCCATTCAACGCCAAACGCGCCAGCCGGCGCTCCTCGGCCTGGTCGGTGATCATCGGAAGCTTCTGGATGTCGAGCAGGTACTGATCGAACGCCGCCGTGGCGGCGGGACGAGAAAAGGGGCGCGCCTTCACCACTCGGGCACGGGCCATGGATACCCCACGGGCTGGAGGAGGTTCGCTCCTCAGAGATTGCACGGCGTATGACTCGGGACCTGCGGCCGACCAGGCGGTCGGGAGAGGGAAGCCAACATAGGGATTTCACTAAGGCGGGTCAAGCATCCATAAATATCCACATCACAAAGTGTTCCCCAGGAACAAGTTCGAGGCTTTGTCCACGGAACCGCCATTCCCCGTCCCCCGAGAAGGGCCAGGGCCTGCATTGTAAGTCATTGTGGAGTAAGATGTTACGAACTGTGTCCGAGGTGGATGAATGTGGAAGGGATGTGGTGGAGCGGGTGGAAGGCTTGGAGGGTCAGAGCACGGTGGTGAGCGCTTCCATGATCTGCGTCGGGGTGGCGGAGATGGTCCACCGTTGGCCGCTGCGGTGGGCCCGTCCGATGGATCCGAGGAGCGCAAACCGGATCTCCGAGCCCCGGTTCTTCTTGTCGGTGTCCATCGCGGCCACGACGGCGGATGCGTCGAACCCGGCGGGTGCCCGGACCGGAAGTCCCAGTGTCGTGAGGGCGGTGGTGATCGATCCGGCCAATCCGGATGCGGTGCCGAGGCGTTCGGCCAGCGCCGCCTCCGCGATGAGGCCGAGCGCCACGGCCTCGCCGTGAGGGAGGGAATAGCCCGACACCCGTTCGAGGGCATGGGCGACGGTATGGCCGGCGTTGAGGATCATCCGCTCGCCGGTCTCGCGTTCGTCGGCGCCGACGATCCCTGCCTTGATCTCGACGCTCCGATGCACCAGCTGCTGGACGGTGGCGGGTTCGCGTGCCTTGATCGCCGCGGCGTTCGCGATGATCCAGTCGAAGTACTTCGCATCGGCCACCAGGCCGTGCTTCACCGCCTCGGCAAGGCCGCCGACGTAATCGCGTTCCGGGAGGGAGCCCAGCACGGCGGGGTCGGCAATGACCGCCACCGGGGGATGGATCGCACCGACCAGGTTCTTTCCCAACGGGAGATCGACAGCGACCTTGCCGCCGATGGACGCATCGACCATTGCCAGCAGCGTGGTGGGGATCAGCACGACCGGCACCCCCCGCAGGTAGGTCGCGGCCACGAAGCCGGCGAGGTCGCCCACCGAGCCGCCGCCCACGGCCACGATGGCGCCGTCGCGTCCCAGCCCGCGTTCGACCAGTCGGTCGGTGAGTGCTGCCCACTCCTCGCGGGTCTTGGCCCGCTCGCCCGCCGGCACCGTGAGCGGGTCGTTGGCGAGCGACCCCAGCCGCCAGCCCTTGAGGAGCGGGGCAAGTGTGACATCAGTGACGGTGATCGTGTGGCGGCGTCCCACTGCCGCACGCACCATCTCGGGGGCGCGGGCCAGGGCACCGGCGCTGACGTGCACCGGATAGAAGCCAAGCGCGTGGGTGACGGTGACGGCGGTCATTCGGAGCCGCTCACCAGGTCACATCCCCGGTCCCGCCACGATGATTGGCCACCCGGGCAAGGGTGAAGAGCAGATCCGAGAGGCGGTTCAAGTAGGCGAGAAAGAGGCCCGGGACCTCCTCCGTCTCGGCCAGTGCCACGACGCTTCGCTCGGCCCGGCGGCAGATGGTGCGGGCCAGGTGGAATGCCGTGGCCTTCGGCGTCCCCGCCGGGAGGATGAACTTCCGGAGGGGGGCGAGTTCGCCGTCGGCCTGGTCGATGACCTGTTCGAATGCCGTGACGCGCTCCGGAGAGAGCTCCGCCTTTTCCAGCGCCTTGCGCACCTTCTCGGGATGGGGCGTGGCGAGGTGCCCCCCCAGCGAGAAGAGATCGCGCTGGATGGACTGGAGGAGTTCGTCATACAGGTCGCCCGGTGGCGTTGAACGGGCCACGCCGATGGCGGAGTTGAGCTCGTCGACGTCGCCATACGCGGCGACCCGATGGTGGTGCTTCGGCACCCGGCCCCCGCCGAAGAGCCCGGTCTCACCGGCATCGCCGGTCTTGGTGTAGATCTTCATGGCCTGCAAGGTAAGGGAATTGGGCGCATTCAGACGCTGCCGGATGATCCTTCGGCGCGTTCCAACAGCACAATGCCCGACATCCGGCGGACCTCCTCGCGCTCCCGCCGGGAGCTGAGCCGGCCGAGCGCACGCCAGAGCCACATCATCGACATCTCGCGATGGAGCCGGCGCGCCTCATCGAGGGAGGACCTGAAGATCTCTTCCCGCCACCCGGTGGCGAGGAAGAACGTCGTCCCCTCGGCGGGTCCGAACTTGAACGGTGCATTTCCCTGCTCGAGGTGCGTCCCCCACGATCGCTTGAGGAGCTTCAGGAGGCGCGGGCTTGCCAGGTCGATGAGCCACCAGAGGAATGATGGCCGATCGTGCAGCGCGCGAGCGAGACCCGCCACCTGCTCCGGGGTGAGATAGATCAGCAGCCCCTCGGCCACCACGAGGACCCGCGGATCGGCGGCGCCGATGCGGGTAAAGAGGTCATCGCGTGCGCGTGCGTCGGTCAGGTCCGCCGCCATCGCCTCGTACCGGCACCGAGGCGTCTCCCCCTGGAGCGCCGAGGCCTTGTAGGCGAGGATGCCCGGCAGGTCGACGTCGATCCAGCGGAGATCGGCGGGGAGCGGCAATCGGTAGGCGCGTGTGTCGAGTCCGCAGGCGAGGTTGAGGACCAAGGTGGCGCCGCGGTGCTGGATGCGCTCGAGGATGAGTTCGTCGAAGATGGCGGTGCGGACGATCATCGCCCACGCCGACCCGCGCCCGTTCCGGAGCGAATCGACGATCGCCTCGCCCTCGGTCCCGGCAAGGCGGCGCGCGAACGGGTCGCGGAAGATCGCGTCGGGGCGGTCGGTCTCCATCGCGCGATAGTACGCCACCCATCGCGCGGTGTCGGAAATGTGCTCGATCATCGGGGGGAATGTGTCGGTCGACGGGCGATGCGGTAAGTGGGAGCCTATATTCCGACGGAGGGACGGAGCGAGGGACCTGCGACCTGCACCTGCGACTCGCCACTCGCCACTCGCCACTCACCACTCGCCACCCATCACCCATGACCCGCGACCTGTGACCCCGTGACTCCTCGCCCCCAACCCACGACCGACATCACCATCATCGGCGGCGGCCCGACCGGCCTTTTCGGCGCCTTTTATGCCGGGATGCGCGGGGCCTCCTGCCGCATCGTCGATGCGCTCCCCGAACTCGGCGGCCAGTTGATGGCCCTGTATCCCGAAAAGCACATCTTCGACGTGGCGGGGTTCACCAAGGTGCTCGCCAAGGACCTGGTGGCGGCGATGGTGCACCAGGGGCTCCAGTTCGGCGCAACGACCCACCTGGGCCAGACGGTGACCGGACTGCGACGCGAGACGCAGGATGGCGAGGAACTCTTCATCCTCGACACCACCGCCGACAGCTATCCCACCCGGACCATCGTGCTCGCGGCGGGGATCGGCGCATTCGCCCCGCGCACCTTGCCGCTCGAGGGGTCGGAGGCGTGGGAAGGGAAAGGACTGCGCTACCACGTCCGGGAGCCGGCGGAACTTGCCGGACAACGGGTGTTGCTCGTCGGCGGGGGCGATTCAGCGTTCGACTGGGCGTTGCACCTCCATGGGGTGGCCCGCAGCGTGACGCTCATCCACCGTCGTGACCAGTTCCGCGCCCATCAGGCGACGATCGACCGGGTCCAGCAACTGGCCGCGCAGGGAAAGGTCGGCGTGCGCACGTTCACCGAGGTCCTGGCCATCCACGGGACCGCGCGGATCGACGGCGTCACCCTCAAGCACGCCAAGACCGGCGTCGAGGAGCGACTCGACATCGACGCGATCATCCCGCTCCTCGGCTTCCATTCCGACCTCGGCGCCATCAACGCCTGGGGGCTCGACACCGAGAAGGCTGACATCAAGGTGAGCACGGTGATGGAGACGAACGTGCCCGGGATCTACGCCGCCGGCGACGTCGTGACCTATCCGGGCAAGCTCAAGCTCATCGCGACCGGTGTGGCCGAGGCGTGCACCGCCGTCAACAACGCCGTCCACCGGATCAACCCCAAGGCCAAGGTCAATCCGGGGCACTCGTCGGACCTCAAGATCTTCGAAGAGAAGACGTGAGAGGGGGCGGGGAAGTAAAGAGTGAAAAGTAAAGAGTGAACAGTGAAGAGGGGGCGCCGATAATGTTCGCGCCACGTCATCCTGAGCCGGCACCTCCGATGAATCGGCCCGGAAGCTGTCCGAGTCGCACGTCATCCTGAGGCCGGTACCTCCGGTGAATCGGCCCGGAGGCTGTCCGAGTCGCACGTCATCCTGAGGCCGGCACCTCCGATGAATCGGCCCGGAGGCTGTCCGAGTCGCACGTCATCGTGAGGCCGGAACGGCCGAAGGATCGGCCCGGGTGCGGATCGATCCTTCGCTTCGCTGAGGATGACGGGTCGCGCGAACCGACTCACCTCCCGCGTCTCACCCCTCGCCTCCCCCTTCTCACTTCTTACTTCTCACTTTTTACTTTTTACTTCTCACTTCCTGCTCCTCCCGATATCCACCACCAGTGAATCGATCTCTGCGATCACCGCGTTCCCCGACTCGGCGTGGTGGTTGGCCATCACCGAGACCGTCCATACCTTGCCGTCGGGGAACTCGATGAATCCCGACAATGTGTTCACCCGGCCGATGCTGCCGGTCTTGGCGCGCACCCGTCCGGCGAGCGGCGTATCGTGGAAGCGGTTCTTGAGCGATCCGGGCGCGCCGGCCAGCGGCAGGCCCGGCTCGAACGTGGCCCACCCGCGGTGGCTTCTGGTGTAGCGAAGGATCCGGGTAAAGGCGAGCGGGCTCACCAGGTCCGCTGCGGCGAGTCCGGAGCCGTCCTCGACGGCAAATTGGGTCGAATCGACCCCCATCGAATCGATGAGGAAGCGCCGCTCCACCGCGATCCCTTCGTGCCAGCTCCCCGCCGAACCGAACGTCCGCCCCAGCTGCTTCAGCAGCATCTCGGCGAACCAGTTCTGGCTCGTGTTGAGGATCGGGAAGATCCAGTCCTTGAGTGGACGCCCCGCCGCCTCGGCGAGCGGGGCGGCGTTCCGCGCCGCCCGATACTCGAGGCTGTCGGTGGTGGAGCGCGTGGTGCCGAGCACGCTGATGCCATCCTCGGCGAGCACCTGTCGGAAAGCGCGGGCCGCGAAGAGGTTCGGGTCCGGCATCGCGAACGACTCAAGGCCACCGTGACTCGCGTGGTTGACGTCCCCTTCCGCCCAGAGGGCCAGCGTACCCGGAGTGCGGAAGAAATCGATGGTGGTCGGAGCGCTGTCGGCGCGGGTGCGGGTCCGGTTCTCCAGGGTGAGGGCGCCGACCAGGGGTGAGATGCTCAGGAGCGCGGGGCCGCCGTGCACCGTGTCGGGCGCCCACCGGATGTCGACGCTGTTGTCGTTGAACGCCAGCCCGGTCACCGGGGCGGCGTACCACCAGTTGAGGTCGTATCCCTCCCACCACGGATTCACCGTCTCCGGCTCGAAGTAGCTTCCGTCTCCCACGAGGTCGCCCTCGACGGCGGTGATCCCGCGCGCCTTGAGGGAATCGGCCAGCTGCCGCAGTTCGACGTACGGGTCGGTGTCGCACGCGCCGGCAAGGGTGGTGTCGACGCTGTAGCAGCGCTTGGAGCGTCCCAGCGTCGGGTCGCCGCGTCCATACAGGATGAGGTCGCCGCTGACGACGCCGTTGGTGACCGGTCCGGCGGCGTAGACGCTGGTCTTGACCGTCCAGTCGGGTGGCAGCAGCGCCGAGGCGACCGAGGTGACCAGGAGCTTCGTATTGCTGGCCGGGATGAAGAGCCGGTCCTGGTCGCGGCCGTAGCGGAGCTTTCCCTGATCGTCGATGACGGCGATGCCCCAGAGGCTCCGGTCCCACGGCGCCACGGCCAGGCGGCGATCGAGGCGCTTCTGGAGCGACTGGGCGGAGAGGCGGGCGGGCGCAGCGACGCAGAGTGTGAGCGCCACAAGGCCGGCGGCGCGTACGACCGCCCCCCGCCCCTGCGTCCCTGCGCCACTGCGCCTATTCAAACGCCACCCGCGGGTCGGCTTTGGCATAGCAGAGATCCGTCAAGAGGTTCACGAACACGAACGTCACGCACAGGAAGAGGATACTGCCCTGGACCGCCGGGAGATCCCGCTTGGTGATGGCATCCAGAACGTAGCGACCGACGCCGGGCCAGGAAAAGATGGTCTCGGTCAGGATCGAGCCGGTCAGATAGCTCCCGAAATCGAGCCCGATGACCGTGATGACCGGCAGGAGCGCGTTGCGGAGGCCGTGGTGCAGCACCACCCGCCATTCGGTCAGGCCTTTGGCGCGCGCGGTGCGCACGAAATCCCCTTGCAGCGCCTCGGCGAGCGCGGTCCGGGTCATCCGGGCCACGATGGCCACTGAACGCATCCCCAGCGTGAGCGCCGGCAGGATGAGGAACGAGAGACCGTCGGAGCCCGAAGGCGGGAGCCATCGCAAAGTCAGGGCAAAGACGAGGATGAGGAGCAGCCCCACCCAGTAGACCGGGAACGACACGCCGAGGTAGGCGGCGATGGTGGTGGCGCGGTCCCACCATCCACCGGGCCGGATGGCGCCGATGATCCCCAGGGCCATCCCGGTCACTGCGGCGAAGAGCATCGCCGCGAATGCGAGCCGGAGCGTGGCCGGGAAGCGCTCGATCAGGTCGCGCGAGATCGGACGGCGGGTGATGAACGAGGTGCCGAGGTCGCCGTGGAGGATCCCGACCACGTAGGCGACGAAGCGCCGGGGCAGCGGTTCGTCGAGCCGGAGCTCCAGCCGGAGTCGGGCCACCGTCGCGGGGTCGGCGCGGTCGCCGACGATCGCGGCGACGGGATCGCCGGGCGCCACCTGGAGCAGCAGGAACGCGATCACCAGGACGCCGAGGAGCGTCGGCGTCAGTGCGATGAGCCGGCGGGCCAGGACTCCGATCACCGGGAGACCACGGCATCGGTCCAGCGCTGGCCGGTGAAGATGGCGGGGATCCGCCAGCCGTGGAGGTACGGCTGCCGGGCCCACAGGTCCACCGGCGCCCAGAGGAAGATCCACGGCGCCAGGGCGAACACCCGCGCGTCGATCTGGCGGTCGAGCCCGACCCGCTCGGCGGAGTCCGGCGTCTCCCGGGCGCGGGTGATCATCCGGTCGAGCGCGCTGTCGGCCAGGAAGGCCCGGTTGCCGCCGGCCCCGGCGTTCGACGAATGGAAGAGCGGAAAGTTGAAATCCTCCGCGTCGGGATAGTCGGCGTACCAGTCGGTGAGGAAGAGGTCGGCGTTGCCGTGCATCGATGCGGCACGCGCCGTCGACGCATCGCGTTCGACGATCTCGACCCTGATCCCCGCCTCGGCGAGCTCCTGCTGGATGGCCTGTGCCAGGCGCCCGTATTCGTCGCGGTCCGTGCGCCACAATTGCAACGAGATCCCGTTCGGATAGCCGGCGGCGCGGAGCAGCGCCTTCGCCTTCGCGACGTCGTGGGGGTAGGGCGCGCGGGTCGAGTCGTACCCGTCGAGGCCGGGGGGGAGGGCACCGGCGGTGCGGGTGCCCCGTCCGCCCATGATCTGCCCCAGGAGCGTCGACACGTCGGTGGCGTAGTTGAGCGCCTGGCGCACCCGCACGTCGGCAAGGGGCCCGCGGCGGGTATTGATCGCGACATAGAGCGCGCGGATCGCCGGCCTCCGGTCAAGCTCGGCGGCGTGGTCGTGTTCCCAGCGGGCGGTCTCGCCGAAGGGGACCTCGACCACGCTCAATCGCCCCGACTCGTACTCGGCCGCCTGGGTCAGCGCCTCGGGGATGATGCGGATCCGAAGCGTGTCGGAGGCCGCCGGCTTGCCCCAGTAGTCGGGATTCCGCGCCACGACGATCTGGTCGTCGTGGCTCCAGGACACGAAACGCCAGGGCCCGCTGCCGATCGGGTGCTGGCCAAAGTCGCCGGGAGGCAGCGACTCCGGCACCACCGCCGCCACCGGCATCGCGAGGAGTTTGGGGAACACGTTGAGCGGCCGGGCCAGGGAGAGCACCACCGTCGAGTCGTCCGGGATCCGCAGTCCGCTGATGCCGGCGGCGGTGCCGGCCGCGAAGGCCTCGGCTCCCTGGATCGGATAAAGGGGCCAGCCGCGCCCGCCCGAGGTCGCGGGGGCCAGCGCCCGGCGGAACGACGCCGCGACGTCCCGCGCCGTGAGCGGCCGGCCATCGTGGAACCGCACGCCCGGACGGAGGTGGAATGTGTAGGTGACGCCGCGCCGATCGAGTTCCCAGGACCGGGCGAGGTCCGGCTCCAGTCGACCATCGACGTCGAAGCGGGTCAGGTTGTCGAAGAGGAGGGTCACGACCTCGCCGGACGGGACGTCGGTGGAGAGTGCCGGGTCGAGCGAGCGCGGATCGGCGGTGAAATAGTACTCCAGCGTGCGGCCGGGCCGATGCGATCCGCACGCGGCGCCGAGGACGAGGATGATCGGGAGGAAATGGCGGTTCATGGACCCCGGGAGTCTACAGTCGAAAAATTAGACACCTCGATGTAACTTCAACAACCTACGGCGGTTGTGACACTCGGTCAATTCACCGGAGCCCCCGAATCCGGCCTGCGCGCACCTGGTCCCGCTCTTTCCTTCGTCTTGTGCCGGTGCTGGTGATCGCCGGGGTCGCGTCCGCGCGCCCGATGGCGGCCCAGGGGACGGACGCCGGGTCCCGGGTGGTGCGGAAATTGGAGTTCGTTGGGGCCCACGCGTTCTCGGACGAGGAGCTGGCCGCGGTGATCGCCACGACCAAGTCGGCGTGGTTCGCGACCAGTCCGCTGGTGCGCTGGATGGGGCTGGGAGAGAAGCGGTACTTCGACGAGGTCGAGTTCCGCCGTGACGTGCTGCGCCTGGTGGTGTTCTATCGCGAGGGCGGCTACCTCGAGGTCCAGGTGGACACCACGGTCCGGCGCGACCCGCAGGATGTGTACGTCGCCTTCCGGATCACCGAGGGTCCGCCGACGGTGGTCGACTCGTTCACGATCACCGGCCTCGACGCCTCCCCGGAGCGCGATGAACTGGAGCGGGACCTGCCGTTGGAGGTGGGGCGCCCCTTCGACCGGCGCCTGATGCTCGCGTCGGCCGATACGCTCGTTGCGCGGCTGCACGATCGCGGATATCCATCGGCCGAGGTCTTCCGCAACTTCAACGTCGATCGCGCGGCGCGGCGTGCCGAGGTGACGTTCGACGTGGATCCGGGGCCGCACGCGGATTTCGGGGCGGTGCGGGTGCGGGGAGCGGTCGAGGTGGACACCGCCCTCATCCGCAAGCTCCTCGCCGCACGGCCGGGGCGGGAGTTCCGCCAACAGGACCTGTACGAGAGCCAGAGCACGCTGTACCGCACCGAGATGTTCCGCTTCGCGGCGGCGGGGATCGACACCACGCGCTTCGCGCCGGGCGACACGGTCGTGCCGGTCCTGGTGCAGGTCAACGAGGGGAACTTCCGCCGGATCCGGGCAGGTGTCGGGTACGGCACCAACGACTGCGTGCGGCTCGGGGCGGGGTGGACCGCCCGCAATTGGCTGGGCGGTGGGCGCCTGCTCGACCTGTCGGGGCAGATCTCGAAGGTGGGGATCGGGGCGCCGCTCAACTGGGGGTTCGGCGACAACATCTGTCACCCCCTCGTGAACGATTCGATCGGATCCTCGCTCCTCAACTATTCGACCGCCGTCTCGCTCCGCACCCCGGCCTTCCTCGACCCCTACAACACCGCGACCTACTCGCTCTTTGCCGAGCGGCGGTCGGAATTCGAGGTGTATCGGCGCGAGGAGCAGGGCGTGAGCTTCGGCATCGGACGGGTCACGCCGCGGCACCTGCCGTTGACCGTCACCTACCGGCTGGCCTTCGGCCAGACGGTGGCGAGCGCCGGCACCTTCTGTGCCTTCTTCCGGGCCTGCACCACGTCCGACGTGTCGCAGCTGCGCGAGCGCCGACGGCTCGCATCGCTCACGGCCACGCTCGCCTGGCCGCGCACCAACAGCCCGCTCGACCCGACCCGCGGCTGGAACGGATCGCTGGAGGTGACGTCCAGCTCCCGGTTCATCGGCTCCTCGCCGCTCGAGGAGTTCAACCGCGTCGTGGCCGAGGTCGCGTGGTACCGCCCGCTCGCGCGCAACGTGGTGCTGTCCTGGCGCCTGCGCGGCGGGCTCCTCTTCTCGCCCAAGGCCACGTTCGACTCGTCATCGGTCAACTTCGTCCCGCCGGAGCAGCGATTCTACGCCGGCGGCCCCAACGACGTGCGCGGGTACGACCAGAACGAACTGGGACCGGTGGTCTACGTGGCGCCCGACAGCCTGATCGACTCCTCCGGCAACGTGCCGCCGGGCAAGGCGCAGGTCTTTCCCACCGGCGGCAACACGCTCGCCATCGCCAACGTGGAACTCCGGCTCCCCTCCCCGATCTTCAGTGCGCGGGTCCGGTGGGCGGTGTTCGTCGATGCCGGGCTCCTCTACGAGCGCAACAACCTGTCGAGCGCTCCCCAGCTGGTGCGCGTGACGCCCGGCGTCGGGCTCCGGATCGCGACGCCGCTCGGCCCCGCGCGACTGGACGTGGCCTACAACGGCTACGATCGCCCGCCGGGCGCCCTGTACGGATTGACCACCTCGGGCGACCTGATCCTGCGACGTGAGGGATTCAGCCAGCCGAGGTCGCACGGATACACGATCCACATCGCCGTCGGGCAGCCGTTCTGATGCACCGCCTGTTCATCCGCGTCTCCCTCGTGTCGGTGCTCGGGATGCTGGGCACCGTCGTGGGCACCTTCGCGGCCGTGTTCTTCACGCCGGCGGGCCGCGGGCTCGCGGGGCGCGCACTCGCGGAGCGCATGAACGGGTTGGTGCGCGGCGATGTCGAGGTCGGTGCCGTGGGCGGGACGGTCCTCACCGGACTCGACCTCGACCAACTCGTCATCCGGGACAGTGCCGGTGCCCTGCTGGCCGACATCCCGCACGCCGAACTGCGCTACCGCCTGCCCGAGCTTTTGGCCGGCCGGATCGTGCTCCAGCGCCTGACGCTTGACCATCCGGTCTTCCACGTCATCAAGCACCGCGACGGGCGGATGAACTACGAGGAGGTCCTGCACCTCGGGGAATCCGCCGGCCACGGTCCCGGGACCCTGGTCCGGTTCTCCGACGTCGAGATCCGGGACGGTTCGCTCCAGCTCGACGTCCCGTGGTCGCCGCCCGACTCGATGCGCACCCGCGACCTTGCCCGGCAGGCCCTCCTCATCGACCGGGCCCGCCCGGGCCGCGTCATCGAGGCGGGGCCCGAAGGCCTCACCCGCCGGATCAGGTTCGATCGGCTCACCGCCCGCTTCCCGATGATGCGGCTGGGCACCCCGGACCACCAGCCGATCCTCTTCATCGTCGACTCGCTCGCGACCCGCATCAGCGACCCCGCCGTGACCGTCGTGGCGCTCAACGGCACCGTCGACGTGGACGGGACGACGCTCTCCTTCAAGCTGAGCCGGATCCGCCTTCCCCACAGCACCTTTGCCGGCGTAGGCAAGGTCCGCTGGCCCGACGGTCCGCCGCTGTTCGATTTTGCGCTCGATGGCAGCGCCGTCGACCTCACCGACCTGCGCTGGATCTCCCCCGGCTTCCCGGCGATGTCGGGCCGCGCGAAGATCACCGCGCTCTCGCGCAACGCGGAGCGGACCGACTACCGGTTCGACCAGGTGTCCCTCGCGGGGGCCGACGGCCGGATCGAGGGCGGCATGACCGCGCTCGTGGATGACCGGCGCGGGCTGGGTGTCGACCGGATGGCGCTCACGCTGACCGGCCTCGACCTCGACGTGGCGCGCCCCTATCTCGATACCTTGCCGTTCCACGGAACGCTCACCGGGACCCTCGCGGGCGGCGGTTTCCTCGACTCGCTCGACGTCGACCTGGACTGGTCCTTTCGCGACGCCGCAGTCGCCGGCCATCCGGAGAGCCGCGTCAGCGCGGCGGGGCACCTGCAGTTCGGGGGCGCCGAAGGCACCCGGTTCGACACGCTCACGCTCCGGCAGGCGGACCTCGACCTCGCGACGGTCCGGCGGGTCGCCCCGGGGGTCCCCCTGGAAGGACGCCTGGCGGCGAGCGGCACCTTGTCCGGTCCGTGGACCGACCTCACCTTCGCGGGGACCGCGACCCATCAGGACGGCGACCGGCCGGCGAGCACTGCCGTCGGCACGATGCGACTCGACACCCGCTCCGCGCTCACGGGGTTCGCGGTCGATGTGACGCTGGAGCCGCTCGACTTCGACGGCATCCGGCGGAGCGTCCCGCGGCTTCCGGTGTCGGGTGACCTGCGGGGACACGTGGCCCTCTCCGGCACGGCCCGGCAGATGCGGGTCGATGCCGAGGTGGCCGGGGCGGCGGGCGCCGTCCGCATCCGGGGCGGATTCGGCCAGGACGCCGCGGGGTGGAAGGCGGAGTCCCTGATGGTGGAGGTGCGTGGGCTCGACACCCGCGCCGTCAGCGGCAGCGGTCCGGTGACCGACCTCAGCGGGACCGTGCTCCTCGACGGAGTGCTCGACTCGCTCCGCGGTCCCGTCGGGAGCGCTCAGCTGGTCCTGGGCGCCGGCACCGTGGGTGAATTCGCCTTTGACAGCGGGACGACACGCCTGCATGCGGTCGATGGAATGCTCCGCTTCGACACGCTCGCCGGGGCGTGGCCCGGCGGGACGCTCAACGGTGCCGGGGCCATCGGCTGGAGCGCACCCCAGCGCGACAGCCTCGTGGCCGTGGTGGACGTGAAGACATTGCGGCCCCTCGATCCGGTGGTCACGGAGCTCACCGGCCTCACCCACGACACCACCCCGGACTCCCGGCCCCTTGGCGGCGCACTGCGGGGGTCGCTCACGCTCGGCGGATCGATCGACTCGCTGGTGCTGTTCGCCCGGGCCCGGCTGACCGACGTCGGCTTTGGCCAGACCGCCGTGCGGGGAGCCACGGTCGAATTCACCCGGTCCGGCGGGGCACGGCCCGCCGTCAGCGCGCGGGTGATGGTCGATACCGCGAGCATCGGCGACGTGGGCCTTGCCGACGGCGCCCTCGCAGCGGCGGGCTCCGACGATTCACTCGTCTGGTCGCTCGCATCGCGCATCGGCCAGGTCGACAGCGTGGCGGCCGCCGGCGCGTGGGTGCGGGGTGCGGAGGCCGGCTCGCGGATCACCCTCGATTCGTTGCGGGGCGTCCTCAACTCCCACCACTGGGGGCTGGTGCGTCCCTCCCGGGTGGACCTGGCCGCCGGCGGCACGCGGATCGACACCTTCGATCTCGCCACCGACGACGGCGCCAGCGAGCTCCGTCTCGCCGGCACGGTGCCGGGCGCCTCGACCGGCGAACTCCGGTTCCACACCCGCGACGTGGACGTGCGCGACATCACCGGACTCCTCGGCGCCGACACCCTTGGCCTCACCGGACGGGCGAGCGTCGACCTCATGCTTGGCGGCACGGCTGCGGCACCGACCGCCCAGGGCACGGCGGCGTTCGCCGATGCCGGGTTCGCGACCTTCCGCGGCCCCTACGCCCGGGCGGTCGTGCATTACGCCGATCGTGCCCTCGACCTCGACATCGCGCTCTGGCGCACCGGCCGTCAGGTGATGTCGGTCGATGCCCGGCTGCCGATCGACCTGGCCTTCGGTGCGGTCGGTCGTCGGCTGGTGCCCGGTCCCCTGGATATCCGGGTGCTGGCCGACCGCGCCGACGTGGGGATGGTGGAGGCGTTCACCCCCAACGCCCGCGACCTCTCCGGCAGCTTCAGCGCCGACGCCGGCATCCAGGGCACGTGGGAGGATCCCCGGCTCACCGGCACCGTCCGGCTGCTCGATGCCGGCGTGTCGATCCCGTCGCTCGGTGTGCGGTACGACCGGATCAATGGTGCGGCCCGACTGGAGGGCGACGGCATCACGCTCGACAGCCTCACGCTGCGGGGCGGCGAAGGCACGCTCTCGGTGACCGGGGGCGTGCGCCTGGCCCAGCTGACCCGCCCGGTGTTCGATCTCGACCTGAAGGCGCAGGCATTCCGCGCCCTCGACGTCCGGAACTACCTGACCCTCGTCGGGACCGGCCAGCTCAGGCTCACGGGGCCCTTCTTCGGGGCGGCGCTCACCGGCCGGATGACGGCGGACGAAGGGGTGCTGTATTTTGCCGACCTGGTCACCAAACAGGTCGTGGACCTGAGCGACCCGGCCACCGCCGCGCTGATCGACACGGCACAGATGCGGGATGCGCGCCTCGCGCCGTCGATCGAGAACCGGTTCCTCGACTCGCTCTCGATCAACAATCTCCGGCTCTCGGTCGGTGATGAGTTCTGGCTCCGCTCCACCGAGGCCAACATCCGGCTCACCGGCGACATGACCGTGAGCAAGGCGGCGCGGAACTACCGGCTCGACGGCACGCTCAAGGCCGATCGCGGCAACTACGCGCTCAAGGTCGGTTTCATCACCCGCCCGTTCACGGTCCAGTCCGGCACGGTCCGGTTCCTGGGCACCCCGGACCTGAACGCCGAGCTCGACATCCAGGCGGTGCATACCGTCCGGCCGGCCGATGCGAGTGCGGACATCGGCATCGTGGCGCACATCACCGGCACCACGCTGGCGCCGAAGCTGTCGCTCGCGAGCCCGCAGAATCCGACGCTCTCGGAGACCGAGCTGGTCTCCTACCTGATGTTCGGCCGGCCGTCGTTCGCGCTCGACCAGACCGGCGGCGCCACGCAGGGGGGGGAAGAGGCGGCGTTGCAGACCGGCATTGCGTATCTCTCCAGCGCCCTGTCCACCGAGATCGAGCGGGCGCTCGTGTCCGACCTCGGGGTGCCGGTCGACTTCGTGGAGATCCGCCCCGGCGGCGCGGGCGGCAGCTTCGTCAACCCGAATGCGGGACTCACCACTCTCTCCGCCGGGTGGCGGATCGGGAAGCGGACGTTCTTCACCTTCAACGCCGGGCTCTGCCCGAACCTCGGACAGCTGGGGTACAAGAGCTTCGGTGCCAGTGTCGAGCAGCGCTTCGATCCGTGGCTGCGGGCCCAGGTGAGCGTCGAGCCGGTGCAGACCTGCCAGCCCAACGTGACCGTGAGCACCCTGGGTGCCACCAACCAGTATCAGCTGGGCCTCGACCTTCTTTGGGAACGGGAATACTGACGTGACGCGTGCCCTTGTCATCACCAACCCCGCCGCGGCCCGGACCGACCGTGACGCCGTGCGCGTGGTCGAACGCATTCTCCGGCGCGGGGGGTGGCAGGCCGATGTCCTGGTGACCGGCGGCAGTGGCGACGCCAGGCGCTACGCCGCCGAAGGCGTACGGGCCGGTGTCGACGTGGTCGCGGTCTTCGGTGGCGACGGCACCACGATGCAGGCGGCGGCCGCGCTGGTGGGAACGGAGGTCGGCCTGGGGGTGCTTCCCGGCGGGACCGGCAACCTCCTCGCGGGCAACCTGCGCATCCCCCTCCATCCGCAGCGCGCCGCGGAGCTCCTCCTGAAGTCCCGGCCCCGCCCCTTCGATCTCGGCCGGATGGAGCGCCCCGATGGCGCCCACTTCTTCGCGGTCGCGTGCGGCGCCGGCTTCGACGCCCGGGTGATGGCGGAGACCTCGCGCGCGGGGAAGCGCCAGTGGGGGATGGGAGCGTACGTCGCCACCACCCTCCGGATCCTTCCCGAGGTCCGGAGCACCGACACGTGGATCACGGTGGATGGTAGGGAGCATCGCCTCCGCTCGACGATGGTCCTGGTGGCCAATTGCGGCGAGGTCATCCCGCCGCTCATCCGGCTCCGGAACGGGATCTCCCCCAACGACGGCCTGCTCGACGTGGTAGCGGTCCGCGCCGACAGCATCGGCGAGAGCATGCGCGCGCTCTGGGACCTGCTGCGTCAGGTCGACATCGCGGACGACGACCGTTTCGTGACCCACCTCCGCGGGCACGAGGTCTCGGTCCGGACCACCGATGCCCAGCCGGTGCAGCTCGACGGCGAGATGGGGGGCGTCACCCCGTTCACGGCCCGGGTGGTGCCGAGCGCCATCCGGGTGTTCGTCCCCGAAGGGACCGACCTGCCGTGACCACGCTCGCGCCCGCCACCCTCCCCGCCGAGGTCCTGGCGGCCATCGCCCAGGCGACGGCCGAGCTGGCGCCGCCGGAGCGGGTGTACGATACGCTCCGGGTGCAGACCGAGCGGCTGCTCGAGACCGATGCGTTCTACCTGGCGTTGTGGGACGAAGCGCGGGCGATGCTCCACTTCGTGGCCCACCACGACGCCGGGCAACGGATCCCGCCCACCGAGACCCCGCTGGGGCAGGGTCCCACCAGCTGGGTGGTCCGCAACCGTCGTTCGTACCGATACCAGGGCGCGGACGACCTCCCCCCGGGTCCGGCGCGGATCTTCGGCAGTGGCCACCGATCGGGCTCGGCCCTTCACGTCCCCCTGCTCGTCGGCGACCGCCTCGTGGGCGTCATCTCCGCCCAGGCCTATCGGGAGGGGGCGTACACCGCCGATTCCCAGCGGCTCCTCGAGGCGCTGGCCGCACACGCCGCCATCGCGCTCGAGGTGGGCCGGATCGCCCGGACCACCCGCGAGCTGGAGCACGAGGTGCGTCGCCGGCTCGACCAGCTCGACGCGCTGGGACAGGTCGCCCACCTGCTGGCGACCGCGGACGATGCGCAGCGCACGATGGAGGCCACCGCCCGCGAAGGGATGCGGGTCTTCGGGGCCACGCGCGGTGGTGTCCTGCTCATCGCGCCGCGGGCCGGCCCGGTCGAGTGTCCGGTGTCGATCAACCTTTCGCGGCGCTATCTCGACGCGGTGACGGCGCGGTTCCACCAGACCCCGGCAGCGTCCCGGATCATGGCCGGCGAGCCGGTCTTCCTCGAGGACGCGCCGACGCTGCCGGGTTCGCTGGTGGCGGAGGAGACCGAGGCCGAAGGATTCCGGAGCCTGGCCGCACTGCCGTTGATGTACTCGGGAGAGATCATCGGCCTGCTCGCGTTCATGCACGACGCTCCCCACGCCTGGTCGGCGGCGGAACGCCGGGTGGCGGCGACCTTTGCGGACCAGGCCGCGCTCGCGATCGGCAAGAGCCGGCTCCTCGACCGGGTCACCCGGGCCAAGGCCGAGTGGCAGGCGGTGTTCGACGCGGCGCCCAGCGGACTCGCGGTGCTCGACCGGGACGGCCGGATCCAACGCGCCAACCGCTGGATCGCCGATCTCGCGGGTGTCGACCCGGCGGCGCTTCCCGGGCTCGAACTCAAGGCGGCCACCAGCGAGTGGCCATCCGGGGCGGCGGATCCGCTGGTGCGGGCGCGGATCGCCGGGGCCCCCGTCACCACGCTCGTTCCCGGTCACGGCGGCCGGTTGCTGGTGCTCACGGCGGCACCCCAGGACGACGGCCGCACCGTCGCCGCACTCGACGACGTGACCGAAGTGGTGCGGACCGAGGCGCGGTATCACGCCCTGTTCCGGGCCGCCCCGGTCGCCATCATCGCCCTGGATCGGGACGGGCGCTTCCAGTCGATGAACGATGCGGCGGCGGGTCTCTTCGGTGCCGAGCTCGCCCCGCGCCGCCTCGCTGATGCGGTGGTGCCGGCGGAACGGGACCTGGTCGCCGCGTCGCTGGATGCGAGCTTTCGCGGCGAGCGTCGCGACTTCATCTTTCACGTGGCCCAGGCCGGCGGGACGGTCCGTGAGGCGCAGTGCGTGGCGGTGCCGGTGGAGGAACGGGGCGGGGTGGCCACGGTGCTGGTGCTCGCGCGCGACGTCACCGACGAAATGCTGCTCCGCGAGCGGGTGGGCCACAGCGAAAAGATGGCGGCGCTCGGGCTCCTGGTCTCCGGCGTGGCCCACGAGCTCAACAATCCGCTGGCCGGGATCGCGGCGCTCTCGCAGGCGCTCCTCGCCGACGGCTCGGGCGACGATGGCACTGACCGGGTGTTGCAGTCGATCCGCGGCGAGGCGGAGCGCGCCGGCCGGATCGTCAAGGACCTGCTGGCCTTCTCCCACCAACGTCCCCTCGACCGTCGCGCGGTCGACCTGAACGCGGTGGTCAGCGCGGCGATGGCGACCCCGAGCGTCCACCCCGATCGGTGGGATCTGGCGCTCGCACCCGACCTCCCGTCGGCGGGCGGCGACGCGGAGCAGCTGGTGCAGGTGGTCCTCAACCTGATGGGCAACGCCGAGCACGCGATGGCGGATCACGGCGCGGGCCGGGGCTCCATCCGCACCTGGTCCGATGGCACCTGGGTCGGGTGCGAGGTCCTCGACTCGGGACCTGGGATTCCCCCCGACGCCGTGGGCCGGGTGTTCGAGCCGTTCTTCACCACCAAGACGGCGGGCCTGGGGACCGGGCTTGGCCTTTCCATATCTCACGGTATCATCCGGGCGCACGGGGGCGAGATCCGCGCGCAGAACCGGGCCGATGGCGGCGCACGATTCTGGTTCGAACTCCCCCGCGGCGATGCCGCGGCACCGAGGTAACGCAATGGCCGACACGGTCCTCCTGATCGACGACGACCCCGAGATCCTCCGGGCCATCGGGAACTACTTCGAACGCGTCGGCTACGAGGTCGGACGCGAACTGACCGGCGAAGCGGGGCTCGAGGCCTACGAACGCCTCCGGCCGGAGGTGGTCGTGCTCGACCTCCAGCTCCCGGGGATGGACGGCCTCGAGGTGCTCGAACGGCTCCGGGACAAGCACGCCTCGGTCATCCTCCTCACCGGCAACAGCGACATTCCCACCGCGGTCAAGGCGATGCAGCTCGGCGCCGAGAACTTCCTGACCAAGCCCGTCGACATGCCGCACCTCGTGGCCGCGACCGCCAAGGTGGCCGACAAGGTGCGCCTGCGCCGGGTGAACGAGCTTCTCCTCGCGAGCGTGGTGCAGGGCGAAGGGCTCGATTCGCTGGGACAGTCGGGACCGATGCAGGACTTCGCACGCCAGGTGGGATTGCTGGCCCAGAGCGACCGGACCACGGTGCTGCTCGTCGGCGAGAGCGGCACCGGCAAGGGCTGGGTGGCGCGGATGATCCACAATCTGAGCCCCCGGGCCAAGGCGCCCTTCGTCGAGGTCAACTGCGGCGGCCTCTCGGCGACCTTCCTCGACTCCGAGCTCTTCGGACACGAACGCGGCGCGTTCACCGACGCCAAGGACCGCAAGCAGGGGCTCTTCGAGATCGCCGACCGCGGCACGATCTTCCTCGATGAGATCGGCGAGCTCGCCATCGAACTGCAGCCCAAGCTCCTGAAGGTGCTCGAGACCAAGACCTTCCGCCGGCTCGGCGGGACCCGGGAGATCACGGTGGACGTGCGGCTCATCGCCGCCACCAATCGTGACCTCCCCGCCGACGTGGCGGCGGGCCGCTTTCGGGAGGACCTGTTCTACCGGCTCAACGTGATGCCGCTCGAGCTCCCGCCGCTGCGGGCGCGCTCCCGCGAGGATCGCCTGGCGCTCATCACCCGGCTCTTCCAGGACCTCCGGAGCCACGTCCCCGGCGCGCCGAGCCTCATCGCGCCGGAGGCGCTCGAACGCCTCCTGGCCCATCCCTGGCCCGGGAACGTGCGCGAGATGCGCAATGTGCTCGAACGGGCGCTCATCCTCGGCCGGGGCCAGGTCGCGGTGGCGGCGGAGCACCTTCCGGCCGATTTCAAAGGTCGCGTCGGTGCGCCCGGCGAACGCCGCCACGCCCCCTTGAGCCTGGGCGACCTCGAGCGCCAGCACATCGAACGCACCCTGCGCCACCACGCCGGCAATCGTACCCGGACGGCCGAGGAGCTGGGCATCTCCCGGGCGACGCTGATCAACAAGATCAAGCGGTACACGATCACCATCTGACAGCGGAGGACCTGTGCCCGAGATCAAGGAGCACGATTCAATGCGCTGCCGCGCCTGCGGCAACGAGGAGCGGGCCTCCGAAGGGTATCCCTGCGTCGACTGCGGGACCTTCGTCTGCCTGATGTGCCATTTCAAGGGCGTCGAGCGCTGCACCGACTGCCAACAGAAGGTCCGGAACGCCACCGGCGCCTGACGGTCACCCGGCCCTCCCACCCGCCAAGGCGCAATGTCCGCCATCGTCATCACCGCCTCCGTGGCACCCCTGCTGATCGAGCCGGGCATCCGCTCCGAGCAGGCGACGCAGCTGGTCCTCGGCCGCACCGCCCGCGTGCTCGAGGATCGCGGTGACTGGCGCCAGGTCCAGGTGCCCCCTGACGGCTACGTGGGGTGGTGTCACGCGGGATATTGCCGTCTCCTCGATGACGACGCGGGCGCGGCATGGGTCGGGGCGGCCGATGGCTGGAGTGAAGGCGCCGTCGTGCGACAGGGTGACCGGATGGTACGGGTCCCCCTCGGTGGCCGGGTCCGGCTGGGCCGGCACGGCGTCGAGCTCCCCGATGGCACTGTCGGACGGGTGCACGCCGGTCGGATCGCACCGGCCGCGACGATCGCCGCGGAGGCCCGCGCGGTACCGGTGGACCAGTGGTTGGCCCGGTTCTTCGCGGGTACGCCATATCAGTGGGGCGGTACGACCCCGTGGGGCTCCGACTGCTCCGGGATGGTCCAGCGCGCGTTCATGGCGCGCGGGGTCTTCTTGCCGCGGGACTCATTCCTGCAGGCCGAGGCCGGCGTCGAGGTGGCGCGCGCATCGGCGCGGCGTGGCGACCTGCTCTTCTTTTCCGAGAACGGCCGCGCCGTGACCCACGTCGCCGTGCTCGGGCCCGGCGACCACCTGGTCCATTGCAGTCTCTCCGCCGGCGGATTCACGGTCGAACCCTGGGCCAGGGGCACCCGCGCGGGATACCTCCGGGACCTCCTCGTCACCGTGCGCCGTCTCCCTGCCGCCGAAGGCCCCGCCCGGTGAACCGAACGCTCGTGCTCTTCGACATCGATGGTACGCTCCTCCTCACCGCCGGCGCCGGCCGCCGGGCCATCCTGCGTGCGGTCGGCGAAGTGGTCGGCCCCGGCGCCGAGCTTGATGGTGTCCGGTTCGACGGGAAGACCGACCCCCAGATCGTGATGGAGCTCCTTGCCGCCGGGGGGCGCCCGGAGCCGGCCGGGTCCGCGCTCGTCGCCCGGCTTTGCGAACGCTACGTGACCTGCCTGGCCGAGGAGCTTGCCTCGCCGGTCGGCGCCACGACGGTGCTGCCGGGCATCAGACCCCTGCTCGATCGGCTGGAGCGGGAACAGGGTGTGGTGCTCGGGCTCCTGACCGGCAACGTCGTTCCGGGCGCCGCGCTCAAACTCCGGAGCGGCGGACTTCGGCCCGAGCGCTTCGTGGTGGGTGCCTACGGATCGGATTCGCACCACCGGCCTGACCTTCCGGCCATCGCGGCGGAACGGGCCCGGCCCTGGTTCGGTCACGCGCCATCGGGGTCGGCGGTCGTCATCATCGGAGACACCCCCGCCGACGTCACCTGCGGCCTGGGTATCGGCGCCCGGAGCGTCGCGGTCGCCACCGGGAGCTACACCCCCGATCAACTCGCTGCGGCGGGTGCCTTTGCGGTCTTCGATGACCTGGCCGACACCGATCGCGTCCTGGAGCGGATCCTGTGGCCGGCGACGAACTCGAACTGAAGGCCGTCGTGCCCGACGTCGAGCGCACCCGGCGCTCCCTGCTGGTGGCGGGTGCGTCCCTCGACTGGCGTGGCCTGATGATGGACCGACGCTTCGACCGCCGCGGTGAACTCCTGGCGCGCGATGAGGCGCTCCGGACCCGGATGTATGAGCCGGTCGGGACACCCGGAGCCATCCGGCGGTCGGAGCTCACGTGGAAGGGGCCGACCGGCCGCTCCCCCGAGGGCTACAAGCTGCGGCGGGAGATCGAACTGCGGCTCACCGATGGCAGCACGGCGGCGGAGTTCCTCGTCGCACTCGGGTATGAGGTGGTCCACGCGATCGATCGCCGGATCGAGCAGTATTCCCTGGGAGAGGCGATGGTCCGTCTGGAGTGGTATCCACGAATGGACGTGCTGGTCGAGGTCGAGGGAACGCCCGACGCGATCGAACGCGCCGTCCTCGCTACCGGCATCGCGCGGGAGGCGTTCGTGCCGGACGCATTGCTCGACTTCGTGGCGCGCTATGACGCGGCACACGCGGACCGCGGCGCGGTATCCCTCGGTGAGCTCGGTGCCGGGCGCCCGGCCTGGGAGCTCCTGTGACCGCATCGGGAACGCTTCCCCTGCGGGTGCCGGAGCTGGGGCCCGCCCTCGGACGCCTCATCCTGCCGAGCGGCGCGCCGGTGTCGTCACCGCCGGCGCCGCTCACGCACCTGGCGTCGATCCGCCTTGAATTGGTGACCGCACTCTTCGAGCGTGGCGGTGCCGCGCGTGATGAGCTCGAACGAGGGAACGTTGCCGGGGCGGTGCAGCGACTGGCGCCGGAGGGGTGGCGCCAACTGTGGGACGCTGCCGCCGCCCGGGCCGCGGCAGTGGTCCGGACGCGGATCGACGCCGAACTGGCGCGTGCCGCGGGAAGGTCCGGCTTTCCGCTCCGGCGCCTGCAGCGCCTGGCGGTGACCGACCTCGAGGCGGAGTCCATCGAGATCCGATTGGTCGCGTGCGCGGCACCGCTGGTCGGCGCGCTGGAGGAGCTGGCACGGGCACGGACCACGGGTGGCTGGCCCGAGACACTGGTACGGGCGGCGCAGGCGCTCGAGGTGTCGTGGCTGGAGCTCGAATCGGTGGCCGGCGCCGAGGAGGCGGCGTGGCGCCCGGAAGCGGCGCGCATCGCGGCGTGGCGGCGGGCGCGTTGGCCGCGTTGGGTCGTGGCGGGGTCGGTGTTCGCGGTGGCGTTATACGCGGGCCTCGTGCTCGGCGGCTACCTCCCGGTGCCGCAGACCCTCCGCCCGGCGGCCCAGTGGTGGTGGGACCAGGTGGTACTGTGAACGTCCTCGGCGTCGGGATCGACCTGATGGACATCGCGCGGGTCCGCGCGATGCTCGATCGTCGGGAGGCGCAGGCGCTCACCAAGTTGCTCACCGACGACGAGCGTGCGTTCGTGATGGCGCAACCCGATCCGGCCCGCCACCTCGCGGCGCGGATCGCGGCCAAGGAAGCGGTCTACAAGGCGCTGCAGGCGCTCCCGGGCGCCCGCGGCGTCGGCTGGCACGATCTCGAGGTGCTCCGGAGCGTCGATGGCCGGCCATCGATCCGGCTCCTGGGCCTGGCGGCGGAGATCGATCGGATGCAGGGGCCGCTGGTGGTCGAGCTCTCGCTGAGCCACTCGGACGTGACCGCGGGAGCGGTGGCGGTGGTGGGGAAGGCGTGAGGGGACAAGGTGAATGAGGGGAGCGAGGAGAACGAGAAGAGAGGAAGAGGTGAATGGGGTGAGGGAGATGGGCGGTGATCCGGAGATCATCCCCGCGGCCGGTCCGTCGACCACCGCGTCATCCTGAGGGCGTGGAACGACCGAAGGATCGGCTCGCCTCATCGGGGGCCCTCCGCACCCCGCGAGTCGCGACCTCCTCGGCGCCATCGTCGCACAGTCCCTGCATTCGAGCATCCTGGTAGGCCTCGGCATCATAGGACGCACCGCTGGCGGCCCGAACGTGATCGGCGGGCGGTCCCGGTCGCGCGCTCGAG
>DASSGV010000123.1:0-12144 GCA_035693225.1 Gemmatimonadales bacterium
CCCACGTCGAGCCCATCCACCCGCGCGTAGAGCAGTTCTTCCCCCACTGAATCCACGACTCGTTGGGCCTGGGTGCAGAGGGCGTCGGGCGGGGCCGCGGAACGGGTGCTCCCGCCATGCTCGACCTGCACCCGGAAATCGCCGCCGGTCGGGCGCTTGACGACTGCGTGACTGAAGCGGCCCCGAAAGAAGAGGAGTGACCACTCCCCCTGGTCCCGGATCTCCGGCATGAAGCGCTGGATCATCAAGCCGCAGCGGGAGAGGATCGGCGCCACCCGCGCCTGATCCGCGCCGGCGGTGGCCGGCGTGGTGATCCAGGTGTCGGTGGCGCCACCGGAGACCGTCGGCTTGACGACCGCACTTCCCCATCCTCGCTCCTGGATGACCCGTCCCAGATCGACGGCCGCGCCCCGCTCGATCCACTCCGTCGGCACCGTCGGCACATCGAGCTCCCGCAGGTAGCTCTTGTCGAGGTTCCAGCGGAGGACCGACGTGGGATTCCAGACCGTCGCGCGAGCCCCGTCGACCGCATCGAGCCACTGGAGGAAGCGATCGCGGTGGTGGTAGTAATCCCAGGGGGAGCGGATGATGACCTGATCGAAGGCACCCCAGTCGACCGCCGGGTCGGTCCAGACCGCCGGGATCACGTCCGCGCCGCGGGTCCGCAGCGCCGCCGCCGCCAGTCGGTCGCTGTCCGTGAGGTCGCGCAGCGCCTGCGAGGTGACGAACGCGACGCGCGGCATCAGACGCTGCCGCCGAGGAGCCCGTAGAGCAGGAGCACGAAGACCATCGCCGTGATGATCACATACGTCCGGTCCTGTTCCCGCGCGAACGCCACGAGCGAGAGCCCCACCCGGACGATCGGCGTGGCGATCAGGAGGGCGATGCCCAACTGCATCATGGCGCGGGAATGGCCCTGCGCCACCCCGACGACGATGGCCGGAAGGCCGGTGGCCGCATCGCCGCTGAAATGACGGAAGTCCGGAGTGGCGGCGGCACGGATGATGAGCTCTCCCACGACACCAAGGGCGCCGACAGAGGCGGCCACCACCACGCCCCAGCGGAGGATCTTCCCGATGACCAGCTCCATCGGGTCGTGGCCTTCGAGCTGTTTCCCGGTCACAGCGACCCCGTAAGCGATTTATAGAGCATCTGGACGGCGAACACGACGAGCACGACGGTGAAGAGGGTCCGCAGGTGTTTCACGTTGGCCAGGGTCAGGAGGCGGGCGCCGAGAAGGGCGCCGGTGAGGACGCCGAGCATCACCGGGACCGCCAGCACCGGCTCGATGTAGCCGCGGTGGAGGTAGACACCGGCGCTCGCCGCGGCGGTGACCCCGATCATGAAGTTGCTGGTGGTGGTGGAGACCTTGAACGGCAGCTTCATCGTCTGGTCCATCGCCAGCACCTTGATGATGCCCGACCCGATGCCGAGAAGGCCGGAGAGGATCCCCGCCACCACCATCAATGCCAGGCCTCCGGGAACGCCTTGCACGGTGTAATGGCGGGGGCCGTCGGGGGTCGGGTAGGTGGAGCTGAGCCGCAACCTGACGGCCCAGGGATGGGGCGGGTCCTCGCTGCCGTGCACCGGGTGCGGGCGCAGCGAATTGACCGCCGACCAGAGCAGGATGATGCCGAAGACGGCCCCGATGACGTGGGTCGAGACGACGCCCGCGAGCCACGCGCCCACCAATGCACCGGTCACGGTACCCAGCTCCAGCAGCATCCCCACCCGGATGTTGGTGTACCCTTCCTTCACGTAGGCCGCGGCGGCGCCGGACGAGGTCGCGATGACCGATACCAGTGACGCGCCGACGGCATAGCGGATGTCGACCCCGAAGCCGAGGGTCAGGAGCGGCACGATGATGATGCCGCCGCCCAGGCCGGTGAGGGCACCCAGGAGTCCGGCCAGGATGGAGCCGAGGGCCAGGAGGACGGTGAGGAGGAGGATCGTCACGTACGGCGCATCCGCGGTGAAGGCGCGGACAAGTTAGTCGGGCCCGCGTCCCACCGCAGCACCCTCACGCGTGGTCGGCGACCCGGAAGTCGTTCGCGGCGAGGAGGGCCAGCAGTTCGGCCTTGTGCTCCTGCCCGCGCGTCTCCACGTACAGGACGATCTCGACATCCCGCACCGAGATGTCGGCGAAGGCCCGCTGGTGGGCCACATCGAGCACATTGGCGCCGGCGCTCGCAACGAGCTGGGTCAACCGCGCCAGGTGGCCCGGTCGGTCGGGGACGGTCACTGTCAGCCGCGCCAGCCGCCCATCGGCCACCAGCCCCCGGTCGACGATCCGCTCCAGCAGGTTCACGTCGATGTTCCCGCCGGAGAGGACCATCGCCACGACATCTCCGCTACGGCACGGCAGCGCCCCGGCCACGAGCGCTGCCAGCGGCACGGCACCGGCGCCCTCGGCCAGGACCTTCTGGCGCTCCAGCAGGAGGTGCACGGCGCCGGCGATCTGGATCTCGTCGACGGACACGATGTCATCGACGTAGCGTTCGATCAACGGGAAGGTGTGTTCCCCCGGGCGCTTGACCGCGATGCCGTCGGCGATGGTCTCCGACGATTCGATGGTGACGACCTTCCCGGCCCGGCGGGAAGCGAGGGCCGAGGCGGCGGCCGCGGCCTCGACGCCGAAGACCCGGACCTCCGGCCGCTGCTCCTTGATCGCGATCGCGATGCCGCTGATCAGACCGCCTCCGCCGATCGGCACGACCACGGCCGACAGGTCGGGAAGCTGTTCGAGCAGTTCGAGCCCGGCGGTCCCCTGCCCCGCGATGACCCGCTCGTCGTCATAGGCGTGCACCAGCACGCGCTCCTCGTCCCGCTCGATCCGCCGGGCCTCGACCATCGACTCCGAGAGCGTAGCCCCGAAGAAGCGGACGCCGGCCCCGAATCGTTCGGTGTTGGCGACCTTGATGAGCGGCGTATGCTCGGGCATCACCACTTCCACCGGGATCCCGAGGCGCCGGCCGTGATAGGCCACCGCCTGGGCGTGATTCCCGGCGCTCGCGGTCACGACCCCGCGGCGGCGCTCCGCCGGCGAGAGATCGAGCATCCGGTTGAGGGCACCGCGGTCCTTGAACGATCCGGTGCGCTGGGCGTTCTCGAGCTTCAGGTGCAGCTGACAGGGCACCCGGTCCTCAAGCGCCCGCGCCGGGATGGTCGGGGTCCGGACCACGGCCGACCCGATCCGCTCCCTGGCGGCCTGGACTTGAGCAAGCGTGAGCACCGTGGATCATCCTCGGAACAGGTGGTCGAGCGGTCCATCGCCGTGCAGGGCTTCCGCGACGGCCCTCACAACATAGCCGGATACGCGCGGATGTTGACGTGATGGACGTCGCCGAGCGATGATTGACCACCATTCACCACGGACCGAGACGTTGTCTTCTCGCTTCAATCACGCGCAGCCTGCCCACGGAACGCCCGATGCTCTTCGTTGACAGCGGGGGCGGGACCGACGCCCATCTCAATCTTGCCCTGGAAGAGCACGTCCTGCGGGAACGGATGGGCGACGACGACCTGCTGCTCTTCTATGTCAATGCACCGGCCATCATCATCGGGCGCAACCAGAACACGATCGAGGAGATCGCGGACGAGGTCGTGCTGGCCCACGGGATCCAGGTGGTGCGTCGGATCTCGGGAGGCGGGGCGGTCTACCACGACCTCGGCAACCTGAACTTCAGCTTCATGACCCGGGACGTGAGCGGGCGCTTCAACCGCTATGACACCTTCAACCGACCGGTGGTGGAGGCCCTGCAGGCGCTCGGCGTCCCGGCCGTGATGGGCGGGCGGAACGACATCCTGGTGGCCGGGCGCAAGATCTCGGGAAACGCCCAGTTCGCCAGCGGCGACCGGATGCTGAGCCACGGGACCCTGCTGCTCAACTCCGACCTCGACGCCGTGACCGTGGCACTCCGCCCTCGACCAGGCAAGGTGGAGTCGAAGGGGGTCAAATCGGTGCGGAGCCGGGTCGCCAACATCAGCGAATTCCTCGCGACACCCATCACGGTGGTCGAGTTGCAGGACCTGATCCTGGAGCGGATCTTCGGCACCCGGGACCGGACAAGGATCCCCACCCTGCCGCTGGGACCGGAGGATCGGGCCGCGGCCGAGGCGCTGCGGGCGCGGAAGTACGGGACCTGGGAGTGGAACTACGGCGAGAACCCCACCAGCAACGTGCAGCGCGTTCAGCGCTTTGCCGCCGGAGAGCTCGACGTTCGGCTTGATATCCAGGATGGGCATATCGCCGGTGTACGCATCTTCGGCGACTACCTGGGACGAGTGGATGTGGGGGAGCTCGAGGCGCGGCTCCGGGGGCTGCCGTATACCCGCGAGGCGGTGGCGGCGGCGCTCGACCTGGCGGAGGCGGGCGACTATTTCGGGGGGATCGCACGCGACGACGTGCTGAACGTGCTCGGTCCGTAGCCCTCCGGGAATGTGCTGGCGCTCCCCCGCCGGTCACGGTATTAGTAGAAGCGCCCCCCCACCTTGACCCCACCCCCCCAATGACCCGACACCCCGCGCCCACACGCCATATCAGCACCGCCTTCAAGGTGGTGGCGGCGCTGGCGTCGGTCGGTGCCGCGCTGGTCTCGATCCTGACCTTCGCCAAGTCGGAGGGGATCTACCGGGGAAGCATCCTGCCGGCGACCGATGCGGGGTGGGTCAGGTTGGAGCCCACCACCGACACCGCCACCGCCCTGGGGGACACCCTCCGCTTCGCGGCGGCGGTGACCGACACCCGCGGCCTCCTGCTCCAGGATGCCGATATCGCCTGGAGTACCTCGGACAGCGGCGTCGCACGGGTGCGTCCGGACGGAACGGCGCTGGCCGTGGGGCCGGGGGAGGCGTCGATCATCGCGACCGTGGGGCATGCCGTCGGGAAGGCACGCGTGGTGGTGCATCAGACCGTCGCCGCGATCCAGTTGCCGTCGGTGGACGGGCTGTCGCTGGCCCAGGGTTCGAGCGTTCCCCTCATCGTACGGACACTGGACGGACGCGGTCACGCCATCGCGGGCCGCCGGCCGATCTGGCGCGTGGCCGACACGACGGTCCTGTCGGTGGACAGCACCGGCCGGGCAAGCGGCATCTCCCCCGGCACGAGCCAGCTCACGGCCACGGTGGATGGGCTCGCCGCGACGGCCACCGTGACGGTGACGCCGGTCCTCGGCGGGCTGGCGCTCTTCGCTACGGCCGCCGAGCGGGCCCTCCCCGGCACCACCTTGCCGGATCCCGTCGCCGTTCGCACCCTGACCCGCCAGGGACGGCCGATGGGCGGGGTCCTCGTCAAGTTCCACGCCGTCGATGCCGCCGGACTCGCCGCCGGTTCCGTCGCGCCCGATACCGCACGCAGCGACGCCGACGGGGTGGTCCGGGTGCATTGGACCGTGGGTGACCGTCCCGGCCGGCAGCTCCTGGTGGCCGAAGCGGAACCGCTCGACACGGCGCTGCGGGTGCCGATCGAGGTAGAGCCGGTGGCGGCCAACACCCGCCTTGCCGCGACCGAGGACCGCCCCACCGGGACGATCGGGCTCCCTCTTTCGCGCCCGCTCGGCATCCGGGTGACCGATTCCGCCGGACGGCCCCTCCCCGGGGTGCCGGTTCGCTGGACCGCCCTTCAGGGAACCGCGATCGCGCGAAGCGCCAGGACCGACAGCGCCGGCGAAGCGCAGGTCGACTGGACCCTCGGCGCCAAGGCGGGGCTCCAGCGGCTGCGGGCCGCCGTCGGGAGCGGTCGATTGGTGCCGCCGATCGACCTCACCGGCGTCGCGACCGCGGGGCCACCGGCCCGGCTCACCGCAGTGGGGGGCGGGGGCCAGCGCGGCATCGTCGGAAGCACCCTGCCTCGCACCCTTGCCGTCCGGGTGACCGACGCCGCAGGGAATCCGGTGTCAGGGATCGGCGTGAGACCGATGACCGCCACCGGCACCGCATCGGACTCGATGGTGACGACCGACAGCAGCGGGATCGCGCGGATCAGGTGGACGCTGGGAGAGCGTCCCGGCGTCGAGGAGTTCCGGCTCACCGTCGGCTCGCTCAACACCGTATTCCACGCCACCGTGCTCCCGGGGGCGCCGGCCACGATCGCCTTCGAGAAGGCCCCCCGATCACCGATCGTGGGGCCGCAGGTCAAGGTCACCGCGCGGGTGAGCGATCGATTCGGCAACGCCCTCTCCCGCGTGGCAATCCACGCGGCGGCGACGCTCGGACATCTCACGTCGAAGGTGATGACGAGCGACAGCACCGGGCGCGTCACCGCGACCTGGTCGCTCGGCACCGGACCGGGGGATCAGGTATTGACGTTGCGGGCCGGCGGGGTCACTGGGATGCTGACCCTCAAGCGGGTTGTGACCACGCCGAAGAAGCGAAAGCGATAGGGCACGGGACTCGAGCTCGGGCCGGAGGAACAAAGAAGGCCCAGGCCTTCTGGCCTGGACCATAGCAGGGGCGGGACTCGAACCCGCGACCCCGGCATTATGAGTGCCGTGCTCTAACCACCTGAGCTACCCTGCCGTGTATCCGGTGAACGGTGAACGGTGAACGGTGAACGGGAGCTTCACCATCCCCCTGAACACCCCATTCAATGCGAAAATCCTAGTCTCCAGGGGCGCACCGGGCAAGTGACCCGTTCACCGTTCACCGTTGACCGTTCACCGTGTCAGGCGGCACCAACCGATACAGGAACTCTCCCTTCCGCAGCATCCCGAACTGCTCCCGCGCGATCCGTTCCTGGGTCCTGGGGTCGGTCTCGATCGCCTTCGCCAAGGTCTGCAGTGAGTCGACCTCCACCTTGAGGTCGGCGATGGCCTGGCGCTCCCGGGCCAGGTCGCTCCGCAACTGCAGCAGGTCCCAGGTGCTGTACTCCCCCCCCTCGACGGCAAAGACGAGGGCGGCAACGAGCCCCGCCGCGACGGCCCACTTCCCCCGCGTCATCGTGGATACTGGTCCCGTCCGGGATAGTGCGCCACCTCGGCGAGTTCCTCCTCGATCCGGAGGAGCTGGTTGTACTTGGCCACACGGTCGCTCCGGCTGGCGCTGCCGGTCTTGATCTGCCCCGTCCCGGTGGCCACCGCGAGGTCGGCGATGAAGGTGTCCTCGGTCTCCCCCGAACGATGCGAGATGACGGCCCCGTAGCCACTGGTCTTGGCGAGCTCGATGCACTGCAGCGTCTCGGTGAGCGTGCCGATCTGGTTCACCTTGATCAGGATGGCGTTGGCCACTCCCGCCTCGATCCCCTTCCCGAAGAGGTCCACGTTGGTGCAGAAGATGTCGTCGCCGACGAGCTGCACCCGTTCGCCCAGTACCTCGGTCAGGTGCGCCCAGCCCTCCCAGTCGTGCTCGCCAAGCCCGTCCTCGATGGAGACGATCGGGTAGGCATCGACCCACTTCTCGTAGAGCTGCACCAGTTGGGCGCTGGTGTGCCGGCTCCCGTCGGCCTTCTTGAACACGTAGGCGCCATCCTGCCAGAGCTCGGAGGCCGCCACGTCGAGCGCGATGCAGACGTCATCGCCCGGCTTGTATCCCGCCTGACGGATGGCGTCCACCACGGCATCGAGCGCCGCCTCGTTCGACGGCAGCATCGGCGCGAACCCGCCCTCGTCGCCCACGGCGGTCGAGAGCTTCTTCCCCGACAGCACCTTCTTGAGCGCGTGGAACACCTCCGCACCCATCCTGAGCCCCTCGGCGAACGTCTCCGCACCCACCGGCACGACCATGAACTCCTGGGCGTCCACGTTGTTCGACGCGTGGGCCCCGCCGTTCAGGATATTCATCATCGGCACCGGCAGTATGTGCGCCATCGGGCCGCCGAGATACCGATACAACGGCAGGTCGGTGTCGACCGCGGCCGCCCGCGCCACGGCCAGCGACACGGCCAGCATCGCATTGGCGCCCAGGTTCGACTTGTTCTCGGTCCCATCGATATCGAGCAACTCCGCATCGACCGCGATCTGGTCCTCTGCCGCCATCCCCTCCAGACGCGGGCCGATCGCGTCGTTCACGTTGCGGACCGCGTCGCGTACGCCCTTGCCGCCGTAGCGGGTGGGGTCGCCGTCGCGCAGCTCGACCGCTTCCTTCTCCCCCGTCGACGCTCCGCTCGGCACCGCGGCCCGGCCGAACGCCCCGCTCGCCAAGGTCACCTCGGCCTCCACGGTCGGGTTCCCTCGACTGTCGAGGATCTCGCGGGCGTGGACGGCAATGATCGTGCTCATTCGGGGCTCAGAGGCTTAGGGCTTAGGGCTTAGGGCTTAGGGCTTAGGGCTTAGGGCTTAGGGCTTAGGGCTTAGGGCTTAGGGCTTAGGGCTTAGGGCTTAGGGCTTAGGGCTTCCGACAAAGATAACAACTGAGCGTCTGTACGCCTGTGCGCCTATCCGCCCGTCCGCCCGCTCAGCGCCACGACCGCAGCGTGTGCCTCACGGCTCAAATGATCGCGGTCGTCATAGTTCATCCCCGTGGTCGGGATCGGGACACCGATCCGTACCTCGATCGGGCGGCGGCGGAACACGAGCGCCCCGGGGGGGAACGCCTCGTACGTCCCGCCGACCCAGACGGGTACGATCGGCACCCCCGCAGCGATCGCCAGCACGAACGGTCCCTTCTTGAACGCCTGCAGCTGCCCGTTCCGGCTTCGCGTCCCCTCGGCGAACACCACGGCGGACACGCCGTCCCGGACGGCCTGGGCGGCCTCTTCGTATGCCGAGAACGCCTTGACGAGGTTCTTCCGGTCGATGGAGATGTGGCGTGCCTTCCGCATCGCGAAGCCGAGGAGCGGGATCCTGAAGAGCTCCTGCTTGGAGATGAACCGCAGCGAATCGGGCAGGGTCGAAAAGAGCACCCAGATATCGGCAAAGGAAAAATGGTTCGAGATGTAGACGCAGGGACCGTCGGTCGGGATGTGCTCATGCCCGGACACGGTGACGTGCACCCCGTTGAGCTGAAGCACCCGCGTCGACCAGAGACGGCCGGCGCGATCGTACACCCCGCCCTTCCGGTAGGGCACGCCGAGGAGCCCTGCCACGATTGCGGTGAGCGAATAGTAGGCCGCCAGGACGCCGGCGGAGAGCCAGAACCAGAGGGCACGGAGCGCGATCATCGGAAGTGCTGGTATCCGGTCAGCAGGATGGGCCGACCCTCCAAGGTGCATTCCACGCCGGCACCGATGAGGACCCTTCCGATCGGCGTGAGTGACACGCCGGTCGCGTGCAGGCACTCCTCCCGCCCGGCAAAGCCGGCGGGCAACGCCACCAGCAATTCGTAGTCCTCACCACCGACCGCCGCCAAGCGCGGATCGGTCACTCCCACCGCCAGAGGCAGCGCATCCAGCTCGATCCGGAGCTTCACGCCGCTCGCCGCGGCGAGGTGCTGCGCGTCCGCCACGACGCCATCGCTCAGGTCGAGCATCGCGGTGGCGCCGTGCGCGGCGAGCCAGCGGCCGGTGGCGATCCGTGGCTCCGGATGCGCAAACCTGCGTCGCAGCGCCTCGCTTGGTCCTCTTCCTGCCTGCCAGAGCGCGAGCGCGGCACCGGCGCCGCCGACTTGTCCGGTGACCCAAAGCTCGTCGCCGGGACGGGCACCGATCCGGGTGACCGGTCGTTCGGTCATCCCGAACACCGTAACGGCCACACTCCACGCCGGGCCCGATGAGAGATCACCCCCCCGCACTGTGGCACGCACCGAGCGGGCCGCGGCCCCGACCCCTCGCATCACCTCTGTTGCGTCGCTCTCCGACGCATCCGACGGCAGCGTGAGTGCCACGAGCACGCCGTCGGCCCCGGCACCCTCGGCCGCGAGATCGGAGAGCGCGGCCGCCGCGGCCCGCCACCCAATCTCCTCGAGCGAGAGCCACTCTCGACGGAAATGCACACCCTCCACGCTCACGTCGGTGCTGAGCGCCAATGTCCCGTCGGACATCGACACAAGGGCGCAGTCGTCTCCCAGCTCACCGGCGTCCGCACCGAGCGCCGCGGCGATGGCACGGATGCGATCGAACTCTGGACCGGGGCCGAGGGGGGTGTGGGTCACGGGCGGATGAAGTCGAGGGCGAAGCGGACCAGGCCATGATCGGTCGCCACCCAGAGGTACGAGTCGTCGATCGCAACGTCATTGGCGGCGCCGGGGAGCGCGTCACCGATCAGGAGGGGGCGCTGGATGGGGCCGCCGAGACGGGCAAAGCCGACGCCGCGGGCACCGGCCACCCACAGGCCATCACGATCGTCGACGGCTGCGCGGATCGGTCCCACGACCCCTGACAGCACCGGCCCTTCGGTCCAACCCGGACCTGCGGGGTCGCGCCAGAGCATCTCATCCTCGGTGAACGCGACCAGCGTGTCGCCTCGCCAGACGAGCGCAGTGACCGGCTTGCGAAATCGGACGCTGCTCCCCCACCCACGTTCCTGGACGAGGTCTTCAGCACCGGGAGACCACCGGAACATCCCGTTGAGCGTGCCGACCCAGAGGGTGTCTCCCGATGCCGCCAGTGCGAGCGCGCGATCGGCGAACGCCGGTGCGACCCGCTGCACCCGGAGCCGCCCCGCGCTGTCCACCAGCTCGCCGATCCCGGCCCAGGTCCCGAAATACACCCGGCCACGCTGGGCCACTTCCGAGAACACGCGCGGATCGGGAAGTCCATCCGCCAGGCCGAGCCGCCTGGCGCGACCGCCGGGGATCGGGAAGCCGACGGCCCCTTCGTCGGTCGCGGCCCAGAGCATCGTGTCGATGCCGATGAGGCGCCGGACGGCGTTGAATGGCTGGCCGAAGACCGGATCGCCGAGGCGCCAGTCGACGGTGTCGAGTTGCTGGGCCACGAAGCTCAACCCTGCGGTCGACGCGGGTCCCCATTCGGTGAGCACCCAGACGCCGCCTGGCGCAGTGGCCACGGCGCCCACCTGGTCGCCGGGGAGTCCGAGGGAGTATCGGTCGGGATAGGCCGCCGCAAATCGAAGGAAGAGCACCCCCGCAGCGTCGGTGCCGAGCCACCAGCCGCTGCCGTCGGGTGCCTGCGCGGCGCAGGTGTAACGCGCCTGGCCGAGTCCGGGGGTCGAGAGGATCCGCGCGCGATTGGCATCAAGCTGTGGATTCGCGCGGATCGCCTGAAGCACCGTGGCGGGCCCGATCGGCTGGCGCGGCGGCGCCGACGGAAAGGTCGAGAGCGCGCCTCGGGGTGCCGACTCCCAGCCGCGCGCGGTGCGCAGGAAGAGGGTTCCGGAGGGATCGGTCCGGTCGAGCGCCATCTGGAGCACCTGTCCGGAGGCGAACCCCTCACTCCAGCGCCGGAGCGTCGGCTCGTAGTGGATCCAGCCGTTGGACTCCGACAACCAGAGGCTCTGATCGAGCGGATCGACCATTCCGCTGGTGACCCGTGCCAGCCCGCCGGGAACGTCGGCCGTGACCGGGAGTCCGAACGTCCGGGTCCCCGGCTGCCACTGGACCACGGCGTCGAGGGAGGTCACATAGACGATGTTGTACGATGCCGCGACGGCGGTGATGTGCGTGAACGCGCCGATGACGGTGCGATCCTCCGGGCGCCAGATCGACTGGGCGGAGAGGCGGACAGACAGAGCGACGCAAAAGAGCCCCAGGACAAGGCCGCGCATCAGGCATCCCTCGGCCGTTCAAGCTCCATCAGCACCGGCGCACGCGGTGCAGGCCGGGCGGTCCGGCGGATGGCCCAGGCACGCCAGAGGTCCGGCAGGCTCGCGACCACGTCCATCGGGCGCATCGCGCGAACGGTGACGCGACGGGCGGCGATGTCGGCGGCGCGACCGAGCGTCTGGGCGCCGAGTGCCAGGGCGGTGGCGGGCGCCAGTCGGCGCGCAAGGAACGCCGCCACGAGACCGCTCAGGACGTCGCCGCTGCCGCCGGTGGCGAGCCCCGGATTGCCGGCGGCAATGGTCCACCAGGCACCCCGCCCCGGCACGCCGACCACGCTCGGCACTCCCTTGAGCAGCACCACCGCGCCCACGGCCTCGGCGGCCCGTGCCGCTGCGGTCCACGGATCGTGCTCGATGCCCGCGCTCAGCCCCGGGAAGAGAGCGCGGAATTCGCCGAGATGCGGAGTGAGCACCGCGGCACGGCCGACGAGAAGGGGGCGAAGGGCGTCCGCATCGCCCTGGAAGGCGATGAGCGCGTCGGCATCGAGCACGA
>DASSGV010000124.1:0-3221 GCA_035693225.1 Gemmatimonadales bacterium
ATGGCGCGCGAACCCCGGGCGGGGCCCGGACCAACGCGCGATCTAAATTGAAAAGGGGAACACCACCAACTTGGCGAACTTTCGGCAGTTCCGCCACTTAGAGCGGGGGGCTCCGCCCCCCGTCGGAATGGATTGCGAAGCTTGCAGCCTAAGGGGGGCAGGAGGTGTTCTTAGTGAGTTCTTAGCACCAGACATCCCGGGGTGGCCGCAGGCCACCCCCTACAGGCCGCGGTCGTCCCTCAGGCCCTCCCTCCGACCCTCTGCCCCTTGCGCCTCACCCATCCAACGGACTCCGCACCCCCCGCGCCCCCCGCCCCAGCACGTGGGTGTAGATCATCGTCGTCGCCACATCCGAATGCCCCAGCAACTCCTGCACTGTCCGGATATCACTCCCCGATTCCAACAGATGGGTCGCGAAAGAATGCCGGAAGGTGTGACAACTCGCCCGCTTCCCGATCCGCGCCCTCCGCACGGCCTCGGCCACGGCCCGCTGCACCGCCGACGGATGGAGATGATGCCGCCGCATCTCCCCGGTCTCCTGGTCGGCCCCGGCCCGCCCCGCCGGAAAGACCCACTGCCACACCCACTCCCGCTCGGCCCTCGGCGACTTCCTCCCAAATGCCCCCGGTAACTCGACCCCCCCACGCCCCGCCGCCAACTCCCGCTGGTGCAGACGCCTCACCCGCCGGAGATGCCGCTCCAGCGCCGGCCGCACACCATCGGGCAGGATGGTCACCCGGTCCTTCGCACCCTTTCCCCGCCGCACGACGATCTCCCCCCGCTCGAAATCGATGTCCTTCACCCGCAACGCCAACGCCTCCATCAACCGCATCCCCGAACCATACAGCAGGAGCGCGACGAGCCGCGGCACGCCCTCCAGCTGCTCGAGCACCAGCCGCACCTCCCGCCGACTGAGCACGACCGGCACCCGCTCCGGCGTCCTGGCCCGCGCGGTGACACCCACATCGCCGATGGCCCGCCCCAGGACATCCCGGTACAGAAAGAGCAACGCGGCCAACGCCTGATTCTGCGTCGCCGCGCTCACCTGCCGCTCCCGCGCCAGCCAACTCAGGAACTGCCCGACCTCCGCCCCACCCATCTCCCGCGGATGCCGCCGCCCGAAATGACGGATGTAGCGCCGCACCCAGCCGACATACGCCCCCTCGGTCCGCTGGCTGTAATGCCGCGTCCGCAACACCTCCCGCAACCGATCGACCAGGGTGATCGCCATCCCCGAGGGTAGATGATGGGTGACCTCTCGCGGTAACCCGATCCGTGCAGCAGAGGGCTCAAAAGACTGCACTCCCTCTTCCGCAGGAAAACGGGGAACGGGCGTGGGGGTCGGACGGTGGGCAGGTCCCTTCCTTCGGCAGGATCAGGACAGGCGCGGCGCTCTCTAAGCTCGAAGCCCGAAGCCCGAAGCTCTAAGCTTCAAGCTCCGAGCTCCAAGCTATCTGTGAAAATTCACCCCCGGCAGCCACTCCGCGATCCCGTGGTTGTTCCGGGCCCGGTTGAGGACGCCGAGCTGGAGGCCGTGGAGTTCGCGGGCGTCGTTGAAGAGGGCAATGGCCAGTCCATGCTGTTCCTGGCGCACCTGGTTCCACGGGGCGAGGGAGAATCCGGTCAGGTCGCCGAAGTCTCCCTTGATCCCGGACACCGCCAGGCCGTGAAAATCAGTCGCCACGCTGGCGAGCCCACTGACGGTGATCCCGTGGAAGGGTCCGGTGACCACGGTCGCGAGGCCGCCGATGCCGATGCCGGTGAAGGAGCCGTTGACGACGGTGGCGAGCCCTCCCGCCAGGATGCCCTGTGCGTCGCCGTCGGTGACGGTCGCCAGGCCGCTGGCCGCGAAGCCGGCGATCCCGCCGTCGGCCACCACCGCCAGGCCGCCCACGGAGATCCCGCGGACCGTCCCGTCGCCGACGGTGGCGAGGCCGGAGAGGTTGATGCCGTTGAGTTCGCCATCGGCCACGGTCGCGAGCCCTGCCACGTTGAGCCCGGTCATCTTTCCGTCGGCCACGGTCGCGAGTCCGCTCAGCGTGATGCCGTACGCGTCGCC
This sequence comes from Gemmatimonadales bacterium, assembly GCA_035693225.1. GTDB lineage: Bacteria > Gemmatimonadota > Gemmatimonadetes > Gemmatimonadales > GWC2-71-9 > CAMLHU01. The sequence continues at coordinate 2,060 of DASSGV010000124.1, forward strand.
GCTGGAGACCGTCGCGAGCCCTGCCAGCTGGACGCCACTCATTGCGCTGTCGGCCACCGCGCCCAGGACGCCGAGGGTGATGCCGTGGAGTCGTCCCGCAAAGGGGGCGATGCCGATGGCGAGGCCGTTCACCGTGGCGCTCTCGTTGTGCTTGGGCGGGCCGAGCGTCAGATTGACGCCGTTGATCGTGCCGTCTCCGTGGTCCGTCCAGTTGATCCTGATCCCGTTCCAGTGCTCGCTGTTGCCGATGCTCACCCCGGTGTGGGCGATGCCGAGGTTCAGGGCCCCGTACGATGGCGGTTGGTCGTCGGTCCAGTCGCCGTGGCGGGTGGTCTGGGCCTGGAGCAGGGCGGGGACGAGGATCAGGGCCGCGAGGGCGCGGGCGAGGCGGGACACGGGAACTCCTATATATAGGAACAGGTGGCGCGTTCCACTACGGAACACCGGGGCATCGGTTTCAGGGTCCCGGCTTCAGGTGGGTGATCCCCCTGATGGAGAGTCAGCTGATGCCCGAACCAGGTGCGGTGCCATACCTTCGCGGTCGAGAGGCGGCGTCGACGATCGCGCTGGTCGTCGCGAATGCGCTGCCGTTGATCGGCGTCCTCTGGTTCCACTGGCAAGTCTTCCCCATCATCCTGGTGTACTGGCTGGAGAACGTCGTCATCGGCGGCTTCAACGTCCTCAAGATGCTCACCGCCGATCCTGACCAGCCGATCGAATGGATCGGGAAGCTCTTCATCATTCCCTTCTTCTGCGTCCACTTCGGGCTCTTCACCCTGGTGCACGGGATGCTGGTCTTCTCCTTCTTCGGCCACGGCGTCCCCGCGCTCGCCGGATTCCACGCCGGTTGGCTCGGTCCCGCGGAGGTGGCCGCGGCGATCCACGCCACCCACGTGGAGTACGCCTGGCTGGCCCTCCTCCTGAGCCACGGCTTCTCCTTCCTCTGGAACTATCTCCTCGGCGGCGAATACAAGCACGCCTCCCTGCAGCAGCTGATGGGGCAGCCCTATTCCCGGGTGATCACCCTGCACCTGGTGATCCTCTTCGGCGCCGGCATCGCCGCAGCACTCGGCTCCCCCACGCCGGCGCTCGTCCTCCTCGTGGCGCTCAAGATCGGCTTCGACATCGCCGCCCACCGGCGGGAGCGCACCAAGTTCGCCGC
>DASSGV010000125.1:0-14647 GCA_035693225.1 Gemmatimonadales bacterium
ATCCGTAGCCTCAGACGTTCTTCCCCGCATCCCGAGCACGCCGTGAATGACCTGGAGCCCCTGTATCGCCTGCTGGTCGACTGCCTGATCGCGGTCGATCCGGCGCGGCTGCACCGCCCGCTCCAATTGGCGGAACTCTACCAGGTCGTCCTGCCGTACCGGGCGGCCCGCCGGACACTCAACCTCGATTCCAGCGAGGATTATGACAACCTCCTGCTCCGGCTCTGTGCCGGAGAGGGAGGGTACGTCACCATAGAACCCGAGGCGGCCCAGGTCAGGTTCCAGGCGGAGTTGGCGAGCCCGAGCCCCGACCTCGGCATCCTGCGCGAATATGCCGCGGCGGAGCTGACCCTTTCGACCGAACGCCTCGCCTACGCGCTGGGACCGGGCCCCGAAGCGGCCTACGCGCCACCTGACCCGGAGGACGACCCGGAGCCGGAGTCGCCGCCGCACCGACCGCTCCCGACGGGACAGGTCCCCTGGACCGTCGATGCCCCGGAACCGCCGAGCATCATCCCGCTGCGGGAAGGGGCACCCTCCCGCGAGCGGGACGGGCTGCATCGCTGCAGCTATTGTGGGGGCGCCTTGCCGTCGGGGCGGCAGGTGAACTTCTGTCCTCACTGCGGTCAAAGCCAGTCGTTCACCCGCTGCCCCGAATGCAGCGCGGAGGTGGAGCTGGGCTGGCACCACTGCATCAACTGCGGGCATCCGGTCGGCGACGACGCGTAGCGCCCTTCCTTCCATCCCAGAGTCCTGTTGATGCGACCCTTCCTGCTGTGCCTGGCGCTGGCCGCGGCCCCGCTCGCGGCGCAGACCCCGCCGCCCCCGGTCGCGCCCGACACCGGACGCACGGACGTGTTGGTCCTCGACCACCTCTTCGAGACGGGGCTCGACGATCGGCCGAAGGTCTTCCTCCAGAAGGATGCGGTGTACCGGGCCGAGTTCGATTACCCCGGCGTCCAACTGGAGCTGTACACGGCCCCCGGATCGCAACCTCCGTATGCCCTCGTCGTCGACCGGGAGCTCGATCCGGAGAACCGCATCACCTATGAGATCTATCCGTCCGCGGACGAGGACGTGGAGTTCCGCGTCATCGACGGCCCCTCCGGCGGGGCCACGCATCTCAAGCTCTTCCGCGACGCCCGGGCCACCCGCCACCGGAGCGCCGTCATCCACTCCCCCGGCTGGGCGATCGGGCTGGAAGTCCAGGCCGGACTGCACACCGGTTATGCCGGGGACACCACGTTGGGCACCGGGGGCAGCTCGGTGGAGGCGTGCTTGAGCTTCCGCGCCGGGCCGGCGTTGAACAACGACGTGAGCGGGTGCGCGTTCGGGATCGAGTTCGAGAGCAACGTCTCCCAGTTCCGGTTGACCTATTTCTTCATCGAGCCCCGGTTCCGGCTCTTCGGCGCACGACCGGTCACCGGAAAGGCCGCGACAGAAGGTGGCATGCTCATCCGAGGCGCGCTCGGCAGCTACGCCCAGACCACCGGAGCCGCCACCGCGCCCCCGGACCCGAAGCTCCTGGGGGTCGGAATGTACGTCTCCCGCGATGTTGACAAGGACGAAAAGGGGAACGGCTGGTCGGTCCAGGCCAGCGTGACCGAGAACATCGCCATTGGGGCGGGCGGCGATCGCGTGGTCGGCTACAAGACCGCGACCTTCACGACCATCAAGATCGGCGTGGATCACTACTTCTAGGCCTAACGCACCTGCTTGAAGGGGGCGATACACAGGGCCATATTCCAACCCTATGCCCAACGCCCCTCAGGTCGTCTTCCTTGCCGGTGTGCGGACCGGGATCGGCGCCTTCGGTGGCACCCTCAAGGACCTCTCCGCCATCGACCTGGGCGTCATCGCCGCCAAGGGCGCCGTTGCGCGTGCCGGCCTGCCGGTCGACGCCTACGATCACGCCGTCTTCGGCAACGCGTTGCAGACCTCGAAGGACGCGATCTACCTCGCCCGGCACATCGCGCTCCGCGCCGGGCTCCCGATCCCCGTCCCCGCCCTCACCGTCAATCGCCTCTGCGGCTCCGGCTTCGAGTCGATCATCGAAGGCGCCCGCCAGATCCTCCTGGGCGAGAGCCGGGTGGTGCTGGCCGGCGGCACCGAGTCGATGAGCCAGGCGCCGCACGTCCTGCGCGGCGCGCGCTGGGGCTACCGTCTGGGGCCGACGCCGCCGCTGGAGGACTCGCTCTGGGAGGCGCTCCGCGACACCGAGTGCGACCGCTCGATGGCGGAGACCGCGGAGGCGCTGGCGGACAAGTACGGGATCACGCGCGCCGATGTCGACGCGTATGCGTACCGCAGCCAGCAGGCCGCGGAGGCTGCGTGGCGAGCCGGCGCCTTTGCCGATGAGGTGATCCCCGTCGAGATCAAGGACCGGAAGACCAAGGCGATGCTGGCCTGGGCCCAGGACGAGCATCGCCGCCCCGATACGACCGTCGAAGGGCTGGCCAGGCTGCCGCCCTACTTCCGGAAGGACGGCGTCGTGACCGCGGGGAACGCCTCGGGGATCGTGGATGGCGCCGCCGCCGTGGTCGTCGCGCACGAAGAGGTCGCGACGAAGCACAAGCTCAAGCCGCTGGGCCGCCTCATCTCCTGGGGGATCGCCGGCGTGGACCCGGGGATCATGGGGATCGGCCCCGCCCCCGCCTCGCGCAAGGCGCTGGAGCGGGCAGGGATGAAACTGGACCAGATGGATCTCGTCGAGGTCAACGAGGCATTCGCCGCCCAGTACCTCGCCGTCGAAAAGGAACTCGGCCTCGACCGCGTCCGCACCAATGTCGAAGGGGGCGCCGTGGCACTGGGGCATCCGCTGGGCGCCACCGGCACCCGGATCACGCTGCACCTGCTCCACGCGCTCCGCCGGACCGGCAAGCGGTTCGGCCTGGGGAGTGCGTGCATCGGCGGCGGCCAGGGCGCCGCCGTCGTGGTCGAAGCTTTCCCCCGTTAAGGAGTCGTCATGGCCCTCCTCCCGATCGCCCTCTTTGCCGCGGTGCTCTACGTCCTGGGGAGCCTGCGGGTGCTCAATGAGTACGAGCGCGGGGTCGTGTTCACCCTGGGCCGCTTCACCGGGGTCCGCGGGCCGGGGCTCTGCGTCGTGCCGGTGCTCTTTGCCACGATGCGGAAGATCTCGCTCCGTACGATGGCGCTCGACATCCCGCCGCAGGACGTCATCACCCGTGACAACGTGTCCATCAAGGTCAACGCGGTGATGTACGTGACCGTCTCCGACCCGGAAAAGGCCATCATCAGCATCGAGAACTACCTCTACGCCACCAGCCAACTGGCGCAGACCACGCTCCGGTCGGTCCTGGGCGAGGTGGAGCTCGACGAACTCCTCTCCGACCGCGAGAAGATCAACGGCATCCTCAAGAACATCATCGACCAGCGCACCGAAGAATGGGGCATCAAGGTCTCGGCGGTCGAAGTGAAGGACGTCGATCTCCCGCCGGAGATGAAGCGCGCGATGGCCCGCCAGGCGGAGGCCGAGCGGGAGCGGCGGGCCAAGGTGATCGCCGCCCAGGGCGAGCTGCAGGCGAGCCAGACGCTGGCCGAGGCGGCGCATACGATGGCGCAGGAACCGCTCACGATGCAGCTGCGCTACCTGCAGACCGTGACCGAGATCGCGAGCGAGAACAACTCGACGACGATCTTCCCGCTGCCGATGGAGCTGCTCCGCCCGTTCATGTCCCCGCCGGCGGCGGCCAACTGGCCGGCCACGCCGGCGGTCCCGGCGCTGCCGGCGTCGACGCCGACGGTCGATCCCACCTTCCCCCGGGTCGAGCTGGCCAAGGCGCCGGCGGCGAAGCAGCCGTGACCGAGCCGGAGCCGGCGCGGTTCGACCGCGGCCAGCTGGAGCGGATCATCCGACGGGCCGCGATGCTGCAGACCGGCGAGCATGAGGTGGGGGACGACCTCTCCCGCGACGACGTGCTCAAGCTGGGCCGCGAGGTGGGGATCCCGACCAGGTATCTCGACCAGGCGATGATCGAGGAGCGGGTGCGGGCCGCGGACGGGACGATGGCCGGTCTCTGGGACCGCAGCGTGGGGCCGGCCACGGTGCGCGCGATGCGCGTGGTGCGCGGCACGCCGGAAGGGGCCCAGCGCACCCTGATCCGCTGGCTGGACGAGCACGAGCTCCTGGCCGTGGCGCGAGAGCAGCCGGGGCGGGTGCTCTGGGAACCGGTGGGAGGGTTCCACGCCGCGATGCGCCGTGCCGGCGCCGTGATGGGCGGGGTGGCCCGCCCCTTCATGCTGGCCCGGAGCCGCCGGGTGACGGCGACGATCACCGCACTCGAGGACGGCTACTGCCACGTGACCCTCGAAGCCGACATCCGGAAGACCCGGGACGCGATGATCGGTGGGGCGGCCGCCCTCGTCGTGGTGGGCGGGATGGCGGCGGCGATCCTCACCGTGCTGCACGCGTTCCTGCCGCTGGCGCTCATCCCGCTCCCGTTCGGCTTCGTGGGTGGATGGGCGGTGCTGCGGGGGTACCCACCGGTGCTGGCACGGACCCAGCTGGGGCTGGACCGGGCGCTCGATGCGCTGGAACAGGACACCCCGACGCCGGCGGCGCTGCCGAGCGGGCGACCGGGATTGCTGGACGCGGTGCTGGGCGAGGTGCGGAAGGCGATCAAGTGAGAAGTAAGAAGTGAAGAGTGAAGAGTGAAGAGTGAAATGGGGAGGCGGCCTTCGACTGTCGTCCACGACCCATGACCCACGACCCGTGACCCATGACCAGCGACCCACGACACCCCACCCTCCCCTTCCCCCACGTCTCGGTCATCGGCGCGGGCCTGATGGGCGCAGGCATCGCCCAGGTCTGTGCCACGGCGGGATGTCACGTGACGCTCCGCGACATCGACGGCGCGCAGGGCGCCAAGGCGAAGCGCGCCATCGAGGCCTCGACGGCCAAACTGGTCGAGAAGGGAAAGCTGACCGCCGAAGTCCGTGACGCGGCGCTTGCTCATATCGCCTTCACCGACGCCCTGGGTGCCGCCGCCCAGGCCGACCTGGTCATCGAGGCGATCATCGAAGATCTCGCCGCCAAGCAGGCGCTCTGGCGGGAGATCGAAGAACTGGCCCCGCCCAGCACGGTCTTCGCCACCAACACCTCGAGCCTCCGGGTGGCCGACCAGGCCGCGGTCACCGACCGCCCCGACCGCTTCCTGGGGCTCCACTTCTTCAACCCGGTGCCGCTGATGCCCCTGGTGGAAGTGGTGCGCACCGACGCGGCGGATCCGGCGATCGTCGCCCGCGCGGTGGACTTCGTCCGCCGCCTCGGCAAGGAACCGGTCCTGGCGCACGACACCCACGGCTTCATCGTCAACGCGCTGCTCATCCCCTACCTGCTCGACGCCATCCGGCTCCTCGAACGCCACGGCGGCACCATCGCCGACATCGACATCGCCATGAAGCTCGGTGCCAGATACCCGATGGGCCCCTTCACCCTTCTGGACACCGTGGGACTCGACACCGTGCTGCACACCACCCGCGCGATGCAGGAGGAGTACCGGGAATCGCGGTTCCAGGCGCCGCCGACGCTCGAACGGCTGGTGGCCGCCGGGCGGCTGGGACGGAAGAGCGGCAAGGGGTTCTACGATTGGTCGGTGGAACCGGCGGTGCCGATCGAAGGTGGACCGTGAAGCGTGAACAGTGACAAGGGCCACGCTCGGAGCGGCGCTGCTGGTGACGCTGCTCGGCTGCGACCCCTACACCACGCGACCGGCGATCACGCCATCGCCGGCCTCGCTCACGGTCATCGTCTCCGAGGACCCGGGCGAGGCGATCGCGATGCTGGCAGGGCGCCTGAAGGACGACAGCGTGCCGGTGTCCCGGCTCGAGGCGCAGGACGCGTGGCTTGAGTCGCCGTGGATCGATTCGCTGGGGCATGTCACCACCGCCCGGCCGATCGGCCCCAACGTCATCCGACTCCGCGCCTGGGCCGATCCCGCCAAGGTCGGCTCGTCGACCCTCACCGTTGAACTGAGCTGGCGCCCCACCGCGGACCCGTCGGTCCCCCAACGCGAACTTGATCGCGACGTGGCCACGACGCTCCCGATTGCCAAGCGGGTGGCGGCAGTGATCGCGGGGATCAAGAAGGACTACGGGGGAGAGTAGTTCCTCACCCCCGACCGGCGCTCTTCCTCACCCCCTGCCCCCTCTCCACGTACGTGGAGAGGGGGAGCATCGGTGCGTATCATCGATCCTTGCCGCACGCATCGGATGACGCAAGCCCGACACTGACCAGCGATTGTGGGAGATGCCACATCCCCGAGCGACGGAACTCGCACGCCGCCTCAGACAGGACCAGACCGATACCGAATCGGTGGCGTGGGATCTGCTTCGAGCCCGGCGCTGCCGAGGGGTCAAGTTCCGCCGCCAGGTAGTGCTGTATGGATTCATCGTCGACTTTTATTGCGCGGAGCTCAAGCTTGCGATCGAAGTGGATGGCCATATCCACGACACTCACGAGGTCATCGATCACGACCGAGCGCGAAGCGAGCATCTGGCGAGACATGGCGTGCGGGTGATCAGAATCCGAAACGAGCAACTGGATGAACAGACCCTGCGTCACGCCGTGGACTGGGCGAAGCAGTCACCCCCTCTCCACGAACGTGGAGAGGGGGACAGGGGGTGAGGAAAAGCCGCTGGAACGAGGAGCCTCGCCGCCGGGAACGGTGGTGAGGGAGCCAGGGGGTGAGGAAAAACCGCCGGAATGAGGAGCCTCGCCACCGGGAAACTTGGTGAGCGAGCCAGGGCGTGAGGAGAAGCCGCCGGAACGAGGAGCCTGGCGACCTGGAAAAGTGAAGAGGGGGACGGAGGTAAGGAAGCGCGGTCGGAAACGGAGGGCTGGCCTACACCACGTAGCTCTTCACCCATTCCTCCAGCTGGTCCAGGTCGAGTGACGCATCCTTGCAGGGCCCGGAGGGGAGGGTCATCGTGAGGCCCAGGACGGGGACCTTGCCGGCCACGTCGTGGAGTCCGCTCACCATATCGCGTTCGCACGCCACGGCGATGACGGCGCGGGGGCGCCGCTCGCGGATGACGCGTCGAGCGAGCTGACCCCGGGTGGCGACGAAGACCGGCAGTTCGTACTTCCCCGCGACCTGCAGGACGCCATCCAGGGTCTCCTTGGAGAGGCACCGGGGAATGAGCACCAGGATCTCCCCCTTTCCCACCTTTCGGCCCCGCTTCGACGCCAGGGAGTTGTAGACCTTGACCGCCGCGTTCTCGACCCAGTCCCGCCGCCCGAACCACCCCGCGACGCGCGACGTGAAGCGCATCACCCGCAGGAAGATCCCCCGTTCGGCCAGCCGCTCCGGAAGGAGGGGGCGTCGGATGACGACCGAGCCGGTCAGCAGGATCCACCAGATCCAGCTCGCCGCCACGAGCGTTCCCAACGCCAGCCAGAGGAAGGTGGGGAGCGCACTGCCCAGGAGTGCCAACCGCGGCGCGAGGAGATAGAGCAGGGCGGCGGCGATCCCGGCGCCGGTGGCGAGTGCGCCGGCGGACCAGGCGAGAAAGAGCGCCGGCGAGCTCGAATAGTTCCCGGCGTTGGGGAGGGGCTTCCCATTCCACTCATCCCACTCGTGACCCAACCGGCGGTCCACGTCGATGTGGATGAGCTTGGCGCGAGGCGTCTCCACGACAGGCAGCTGAGACATAGGGTGGAAAATAGCCCCGAATCCGTCTTGGCGCCTCTCGCGGATGCGGCGCTGCGTGGCGACATTTCAAGGATGGCATCCCGGTCCTCGACCCCGCCGATCCGCGGCCTCTTCCGCACTGACGCCCGCGCGCGTGCCGCGTACGCCGAGGGTGCTGGGATCTACCGCATCATCCCCAGGGCAGTGGCCCGCCCGGAGGATGTCGAGGACCTGACGAGGTTGGTCTCCTGGGCCAGGGCCACCGCCACGCCGCTCGTCCCTCGCGGGGCCGGGAGTGCCATGGGGGGAGGAAGCGTCGGCAGCGACGTGATCGTGGACCTCGGGAGGATCGGGCCCGGCGAGGTGCGCATCGACCCTGACACCCGCACTGCCCGCACCGGCGCCGCCGTGACCTGGGGCGCGCTCGAAGCGGCGGCGGCACTGCACCACCTCCGGCTCCCTCCCGACCCATCGAGCGGTCGCTGGGCCACGCTGGGCGGGATGTTCTCCACCAACGCCTCCGGTGCCCGGAGTGTCCGGTACGGCAGCGTACGCCGCTGGGCGTTGGCGGCGGAGTTGGTCACGGCAGATGGGGAGGTGGTCGAGATCGGCCGAGGTGCCACACCGAGCAACCTGCCGGCGGTGCGTCGGGTAGTCGGCACCATCTGGCCCGCCATCTCCGCCGCGGCCCCGATCATCGCCGAACGATTCCCGAACACGGCCAAGAATTCCTCCGGCTACGCGCTGGACCACGCACTCAGCTCCGGCGACCTCCTCGACCTCCTCATCGGCGCGGAAGGGACCCTGGGATTCGTCACCGCGATCACCTGGCGGCTCGATCCCATACCAGCGACGCGCGCGAGCGTACGGATGTCGGTCGCTGACCTCCAGCCCCTGGACGACCTGGTACCGGCGCTCCGCGCCCTCGCGCCCTCAGGCCTGGAACTCCTCGACCGGAGCTTCCTCGACGTGGTGCAGGGATCGGCCGCGGCACGGGACGCCGGGATCCGCGGACACGAAGCGGCGGTGCTCCTGCTGGAGTTCGAAGGGGATGACGCCGGCACGGTCGAGGCCCTGACCCGGCGGGCCGCCGACCTGGCTCGGCGGCTTGGCGTCGATGCGGTGGCGGCGTTGAGCGCCGACGAGCAACGAAGGCTTTCGGCGCTGCGGCACGCCGCGAGCCCGATCCTGGCCGGCCTCACCGACCGGCGGTCGCTCCAGGTGATCGAGGACGCCTGCGTCCCGATCGAGCGGCTGGGCGCCTACGTGACGGCGGTGCGGCGGATCACCGAGGCCCACGGCGTGCAGGCGGTCATCTTCGGGCACGCCGGGGACGGGAACGTGCACGTCAATCTCCTCCCCGACATCCTGGCGGCCGGCTGGGAGCGACAGATCCAGGCGATCTTCGACGAAGTCACGGCAGCGGTCCTCTCGCTCGGCGGCACCCCGACCGGGGAACACGGTGACGGTCGGCTCCGGGCGTCGGTCCTGGAGCGGCTCTACGGGCCGGAGATCGTGGCGCTCTTCCGGATGGTCAAGGCCGCATTCGACCCGCGGGGGATCCTCAATCCGGGGATCAAGCTTCCGCTCCCCGACGGTGAGGGGCCGCTGGCGCACCTCAAGGTCGGAAGGGGTGCCGTCGCGATCCCCGATGACATCGCCGCGGCGCTCGGGGAGATCGAGCGGGGAGGCGGGTACGCGAGGGATCGGATGGAGGTGGCGGGTGGCGAGTGGCGAGTGGTGAGTGGTGAGTGGTGAGTGGCGAGTGGTGAGTGGTGAGTGGCGAGTGGTGAGTGGTGAGTGGTGAGTGGCGAGTGGTGAGTGGTGAGTGGCGAGTGGTGAGTGGTGAGTGGCGAGTGGTGAGTGGTGAGTGAGACGTCATCCTGAGGGTGCGAAGCGCCCGAAGGATCGGCCTGCCACCGGACCGATCCTTCGCGCAGGCTCGCGGTGCTCGCCATCGCTCAGGATGACGTGCAGGGGCCAGCCGCCTAGATTCCCCTCCGATCCGCGGTCCAGTCCACTCCGCTCCCGAGCTCCCGACCCCCATGGAATTCCTCCGCGCCCCCCGCGTCACCCTCCTGGCCCGTCCCCAATTCACGGAGCCGGAGCACCTCAAGATCAAGTGGAACGAACCCGGCACCGACGGCGAGAAGCTGGCGGAGTTCGCCGGGCGGCTCTGCTACATGAGCCAGCACAATCCGGCGGGGCGCACCACTGCGGACTACCTGACCAACATTCTCAAGCAGGGCCACGGGTCGGTCTTCGAACATTCGGTCTATGTTCTCCTCCTCGAGGGGATCTCGCGGTCCTGCACCCACGAACTGGTGCGGCACCGCGCCGGCTTCGGCTACAGCCAGCTCTCCCAACGCTACGTGGACGAGAGCCACGCCGCCTTCGTGGTCCCCCCCGCCATCCTCGGCAATGACGCGCTGGAAGCGGCGTGGCAGGTGCAGATGACGGCGGCGCAGACGGCGTACGTGGCGGCGGTGGAGGGGCTGATGACCCAGTACGCCTGGGTGGCGGACAAGATCCACCGCCGGAAGATGGCCCGTGAGGCGGCGCGCAGCGTCCTCCCCAACGGCACCGAGACCAAGATCGTGGTGAGCGGGAACGTCCGCGCCTGGCGCACGATGCTCGAACTCCGGCTCGGCGAGGGCGCGGAGCTCGAGATCCGCCGGATGGCGGTGGCGGTGCTCCGGACCCTCCAGGGCGAGGCGCCACGCCTCTTCCAGGACTTCGAGATCTACACCGCGCCCGACGGGGCGGAATCGGGACGGGTGGGGTACCACAAGGTCTGACAGCTGGACGGAGGAGCGCATTGGTGGATGGGGCGTCCGAGGCGGGCGCCCCATTTTTCTCTGCGGCGGCACGCCCGCCTCACTCCCTGCCCCCTCTCCATTGGTGGTGGAGCGGGGAACATCATCGAGCTGTCGATCGGGAGACGATCAGCATTCACGCGACCGTCTTTGGGATCGCCACCAAGGCCGAAATGTGCGAACGCATCAGTGCCGCGCCCCCTCTCCACGAACGTGGAGAGGGGGGAGGGGGGTGAGGACGGTCCCCGCTTCCGGAAAATTCTCCCCGAAAAACTATTGTGCGTTTCAGTACTATTTCTTACTTTAGTCTTGTCGCTGGACTCACCTGTCGGACCGCCCGAAGAGTTTTTTCAGTTCCACCATCGAGTCGAGGAACCGTTTGGCGATTCGGATCGGACTCGCCTACAACCAGAAACCTGATGCACCGACCGCCGCGGTCGGGGCGACTTCCGACTCCCCCTCCGATCCAAGCAGTTCATTCCGCGCCCTTCGTTCCGACCTGCCGCAACCCGACCTCTACGCTGAATGGGATGAGCCCGCCACGATCGACGCGGTGGCGCAGGCGCTCTCCGCCCTGGGCGAGGTGATCCGCCTCGAGGCCGACGCTGATTTCCCCCAGAAGCTCCGGGCCGCCCGCCCGGACTTCGTCTTCAACATCGCCGAGGGGCTGTATGGCGTGACCCGTGAGGGGCACGTCCCCGCCATCTGCGAGTTCTACGGGATCCCCTGCCACGCCTCCGACCCCCTGACCCTGGCCATCGCCCTTCATAAGGGAAGGACCAAGGAGATCCTGGCGCAGCGGGGGGTGCCGACGGCGCCGTTCATCCTGGCCGAGACGGCGGCGGACGCCCGGAACGTCTCCCTCCCCTTCCCACTCTTTGCCAAGCCGGCATTCGAGGGGTCGGGCAAGGGGGTCAGCGTCCGGTCGCTCTGCCACCATCGGGGTGAGCTGGTGGCGCAGGTGGAGCACCTGCTGGAGACCTATCACCAGCCGGTCCTGATCGAGACCTGGCTTCCCGGCCCCGAGTTCACCGTGGCCATCATCGGGAATGGTGCCGAAGCGCGGTGCCTGCCGATCGTCGGGTTCCGGTTCGACACCCTCCCGGCGGGCGCCCCGCCGATCTACGGCTACGAGGCCAAGTGGATCTGGGACACGGTCCAGTCGCCGCTGGAGATCTTCCAATGCCCCGCCGCCATCCCGGAGGTCCTGGCCGACGCGGTCCGGGCCGCCGCCCTGGCGGCGTATCGGGCGCTCGACTGTCGGGACTGGTGTCGGGTGGATGTCCGGTGTGATGCCGCGGGCCAGCCGATGGTGGTGGAATTGAACCCGCTTCCCGGTGTCCTCCCCGACCCCCGTGACAACTCCTGCTTCCCCAAGGCCGCGCGGGCGGCGGGGATGGACTATGACGCCCTGATCCAGGGGGTGGCCGACATCGCCTGGCGTCGGATCAGCGGCCGGTCGCTCCTGGCGGAGGTGGTCCGATGAAGGGTGCCATCCTGTACGATCCTGGCGGCAAGCACTGGGACAAGAAGGACGTGGCCCAGGTGGCGGAGAACGCCGAGGAGATCCAGGCCAACCTGCGCACCCGCGGGATCCACGTCTCGCTCATCCCGATCCACCTGGGTGACTTCAGCTGGATCGCCAAGGCGCGCAAGGTCGACGTGATCTTCAACCTCTGTGAGGGGCTCGACGGCCACTCGAAGTACGAGGACTACGTCGTCGGGACGCTGGAACTCCTGGGGGTGCCGTACACCGGATGCCGTCCCTGGCCGGTGACCGTCTGCCATCGCAAGCACATTGCCAACACCCTGATGCAGGCCGCCGGGGTGCCGATCCCGAGGTTCTGGCTGGCGCAGGGGAACAAGCTGCCGCAGGAGTTCCCGCTCCCGTCGATCGTCAAGCCGGCGGCGGAGGACGCGAGCCTCGGCATCGACAGCGGCGCGGTCTGCACCTCAAAGAAGGGGCTCCGCAAGCGGCTGGCCGAGCAGCTGGAGCAGTGGGACGAGGTGCTGGTGCAGGAGTATGTGGCGGGGCGGGAGTTCAACGTCGGATTCGTGGGGCACCAGGCGCTGCCGCTCTCGGAGATCTGCTTCGACGGGATGCCGGAGGGGAGCTGGCCGGTGCTCACCTACTCCGCCAAGTGGGATGAGGGGAGTGCGGAGGACCTGGGGTCGGTGCCCGTCTGTCCCGCCGACCTCCCGGCCGATGTGGCCAAGCGGATCGTGGCGGCGGCTCGGCAGGCGTGGGAGCTCCTGGCGGGGGGCGAAGGGTACGGCAGGGTGGACATGCGGCTCGATGCCCGGGGGATGCCGTGGGTGCTGGAGGTGAACCCCAACCCCGACCTGTCCGATGACGCCGGCCTGGCCCGGATGGCCCGCGCCAACGGATGGGAGTATGGCGAGCTCCTGCAGCGGATCGTGGACGAGGCGCTGGCCCGGGTGGCACGGACCTCCGCGGCGCACGCCCTGGCGCAGGCGGTCAACCAGTGACCGGGACCCTCACCGCACCGGCGCTCCGCGCGCTCCGGGCCGGGGACCGCGACGCGATCGAGCGGATGACGCGGGACGTCGGTGTCTTCCAGCCCTACGAGGTGCCGGTGGCGCTCGAGGTGTTCGACGCCTCGCTCCGACCGGGCCAGACCGATTATGAGACCCAGGGTGCCGAGGTCGATGGGCGGCTCGCCGGGTGGATCTGCTGGGGGATGACCCCCTGCACCGAAGGGACCTGGGATCTCTACTGGCTGGCCGTCGACCCGGCGCTGCACGGCGCGGGGGTGGGGACGGCGCTGGTCGAGGCGATGGAGCGGCGGCTCGCGGGCCGCGCGCGCCTGATCGTGGTGGAGACGGGGGGGCGGCCGGCCTACGACGGCACCCGCGCCTTCTATCTGGCCCGTGGGTACCACGTGGCCGCCACGATCCCCGATTTCTACGCCCCGGGCGATGCCCAGGTCGTGTTCGTCAAGACGCTCACTTCACCGTCCCGCGCGTAAGGGAGACGTTCGTCATGTCGTCCACCTGGCAGGAAGTGCTCAAGGACCGCTCGGTCCGCTCGCTCGAACAGCTGGCGGAGCGCTTCGGATCGGAGCACTTCCCCGAACTCGACAAGCTCAAGCTCGCGGCGGAGAACTTCGAATTCCGCATCTCGCCGGCGATGCTCGACCTGATCAAGGAGCCGAACGACCCGATCTGGCGGCAGTACATCCCGTCGGTGCAGGAGCTCGAGATCAAGGACGGGATCGTCGACTCGCTCAACGAGGACGCCGACAGCCCGGTGCCGAACATCACGCACCGCTACCCCGACCGCGCGCTCTTCCTGGTCTCGCCGGTGTGCGCCACCTACTGCCGCTTCTGCACCCGGCGGCGCAAGGTGGGCGATCCCGAGAAGATCCCGATGAGCCAGTTCGAGTCGGCGTTCAAGTATCTCGAGGAGCACACCGAGATCCGCGACGTCATCATGTCCGGCGGCGACCCGCTGCTCCTGAACGACCGGCGCCTGGAGATGATCCTGACCCGGCTCCGGAGCATCAAGCACATCCAGATCATCCGGATCGGGAGCCGGGTGCCCTGCCACCTGCCGGAGCGGATCACGCCGGAGCTCTGCGCCACGCTCAAGCAGTTCCATCCGCTCTGGATCAACACCCACTTCAACCACCCCGACGAGCTCACCCCCGCCGCCATCGCCGGCCTGGGGATGCTGGCCGACGCGGGGATCCCGCTCGGCTGCCAGACCGTGCTCCTCAAGGGGGTCAACGACGATCCCGCGGTGATGATGGAGCTGATGCAGAAGCTGATGGTCGCGCGGGTGCGGCCGTACTACATCTACATGGCCGACCAGGTCGCGGGGGCGGAGCACTTCCGCACCACCGTCGAGACGGGGCTCAAGATCATCAAGGCGCTCCGCGGCTGGACCAGCGGGCTCGCGGTGCCGCACTTCGTGATCGACGCCCCCGGCGGCGGGGGAAAGATCCCGCTCCTCCCGGAGTACGTCGAAAGCATCAACGAGGACGAGGTGGTGCTCCGGAACTACCGGGGCGACCGGTACACCTACCGGCAGCCGGAACCCGACGAGAAGGTGACCCCGATCCACGACCCGGAGTACCTCTTCCAGCCGGCGATGGAGCGGAAGAAGGCGCGGAAGCGGTCGCCCAAGGTCAAGGTCGCGGCGAAGCGGAAGAGCGC
>DASSGV010000126.1:0-2590 GCA_035693225.1 Gemmatimonadales bacterium
CTCCTCGACGACACCCAGGATGGTGCCCGCCAGGTCGAAGTGGCCCGACTGGTAGAGTCCCGGCATCATCGCGGTCTCGCCACCGGTGAGCGCCATCGCGTGGGTCCGGCAGCCGCGTGCGACGCCCTCCACCACCGACGCGATACGGTCGGCGGTGAGGTTCGACCCCGCGATGTAGTCCTGGAACGCGATCGGGCGGGCACCGTGGACCAGGATGTCGTTGACCGAGTGGTTGACGAGATCCTCCCCCACACCGTCCAGCCGCTCCGCCGCCAGTGCCACCAGCACCTTGGTCCCCACGCCGTCGGTGCTCATCACCAGCACCGGCGAGCGGTATCCCGCCGGCACCCGGACCATCCCGCCGAACGCGCCGACATCGCCGAGGGAGAGACCGGTCCGGGTGGCCGCCACCATCCTGCCGATCCTGGCCTTGGCGTCCTCGGCGGTATCGAGATCGACCCCGGCGGCCGCGTACTGACGCCCGGTCACGACGCCCTCCCGGGGAACTGGACCGCCGTCAGGTCCCGGAAGCCGTCGACCCGGCGCTCGACATCGCCCTCGTCCACCTCGTCGAACCCGCGGATCCCGAACTCTTCGACGGCGAACGACCCCATCACCGACCCGTAGACCATCGCCCGGCGCAGTGCGGCGTCGGAGATGTCGCGGGTCCGGGCAAGGTAGCCCATGAACCCACCGGCGAAGGCATCCCCGGCGCCGGTGGGATCGAACACCGCCTCGAGGGGATACCCGGGGATCGCAAAGGTGCCGTTCGAGTCCATCAGCAGTGCGCCGTGCTCCCCCCGCTTGATGACCACCCGCCTGGGACCGTGGGCCAGGATCCACCGGCCGGCGCGATGGATGTTCCAGTCGCCGGAGAGCTCCCGGGCCTCGCTGTCGTTGACCATCAGGATGTCCACCTGCTTCAGGAGCTGGAGCAGGACGTCCTTCTTGCTCTGGATCCAGTAGTTCATCGTGTCGCAGGCGACGAGCTTTGGTCGTTCGATCTGCGAGAGGACCCCCAGCTGGAGCTCGGGATCGATATTGCCGAGGAACAGGTGTTCAGCCACCCGGAAAGCGGGCGGCAGCTTGGGTTGGAAGCGTGCAAAGACGCCGAGGCGGGTCTCGAGGGTCTCCCGGCTCTGCAGGTCATAGGAGTACTTCCCCTTCCAGCGAAAACTCTCCCCCTCGGCCCGCTCGACACCGCTCCAGTCGATCCCCCGCGATGCGAGCCGCTCCAGCTCGGCCACCGGATAGTCGGAGCCGATGACACCGACCACCTTGACCGTGGCCAGCAGTGACGCCGCGACCGAGAAGTAGACCGCCGACCCGCCGAGGGCGTCGGCGGTCTCGCCGAAGGGCGTATAGATGGAATCCAGGGCGACGGAGCCGACGACGAGGAGCGTCACATTCACATCCGGTCGGGAGCAGTGAGACCGAGGAGCGCAAGCCCGTTGGCGAGCACGATGCGGGTGGCGCGCGCCAGGGTCAGGCGCGCGGCCTCCACCGGCGGTGCCTCGCCGAGCACGCGGCAGTGATGGTACCAGTTGTGGCTCAGGCGCGCGAGGTCCTCGAGATACGCCGTGATGCGGTGCGGCTCGCGCACCCGCGCGGCGGCGGTCACGACCTCGGGGAAGGCCGTGAGCCACTTGAGGAGCTCCTGGTCGAGCGGGGCGGAAAGGGCCGCCAGATCCGCCAGCGCCGGGTCGGCCGAAGCGGGCTCGCGGCCGGCCACCCGGAAGATGCCGCTCATGCGGGCGTGCGCCATCTGCACGTAGAACACCGGATTCTCGTCGGTCCGGCTCTTGGCGAGGTCGATGTCGAAGGTGAGGTGGCTGTCACCGCGCCGCATCAGGAAGAAGTAGCGGGCGGCGTCGACGCCGACCTCCTCGAAGAGGTCCCGCAGGGTGACGAACTCGCCGGAGCGCTTCGACATCTTCATCTCTTCCCCACCCCGCACCACCTTGACCAGCTGCACCACCGCCACGTCGAAGAATCCGTCCGGATACCCCAGCGCCCGCAACACCGCACGCATCCGGGGGATGTAGCCGTGGTGATCGGCGCCCCAGACGTCGATGGCGTGCACGAAGCCGCGTTCGTGCTTGTCGATGTGGTACGCGATGTCCGGCACCAGGTAGGTCAGCGAGCCGTCGGACTTCCGGAGCACGCGGTCCTTGTCATCGCCGAAGTCCGTGGTGCGGAGCCAGAGGGCGCCGTCCTGCTCGAAGGTGAGGCCGCGGGCGTGCAGGAGCTCGAGGGCCGACTCGACCTTGCCGCCGTCATAGAGCGCCTGCTCCGACGTCCGCACGGCGAAGTGCACCCCGAATTCACGGAGGTCCTCGTCCTGCTCGGCCCGCATCATTTCGAGCGCCAGCGCCCGGGAGCGCGCGACGCCCTGGTCCGGCGACAGGTCGGCAAAGCCACGCCCTTCCCGCGCCAGCAGCTGCGCCGCCGATTCGGCGAGATAGGCGCCGTGATACCCTCCCTCGGGGATCTCGGCCTCGCGTCCGACCGCCTGCTGCACCCGCGCCCACAGCGACCGCGCCAGCTTGTCGATCTGCACGCCGGCGTCGTTGATGTAGAACTCGCGGGT
>DASSGV010000127.1:0-3131 GCA_035693225.1 Gemmatimonadales bacterium
CAGCGCCGTCGCCGACCAGCTCAACTCCTACTACTACTTCACCGGCCAACCCGATTACCTCGCCAAGGACATCGCGCGCACCCGGGCCGTCACCGCGGCCGATATCCAGCGCGTGGCGCACAGCTACCTGCAGGCGCCACGGGTGGTCGTGAGCGTGGTCCCGGAAGGAAAGCCCGAACTTGCCGCAAGCGCGGCGGAGGTGGGGAGGTGAGACACCGCGATCAGCTATCGGCTATCAGCTATCGGCTATCGGCTATCAGCTATCAGCTATCAGCTATCGGCTATCGGCCCGCTCCGGTGGCGAGTGGGATCTCCACATCCCTGACCGGCATCATCGTCGCAATGCTCTTGTGCGTCGGTGCGCCCGCGCGCCTGTCCGCTCAGGTGACCGCGCCCCCGGTCCTCGGCGCTCCGAAGCCGTTCCATATGCCGAAGGTGCAGACCACCAGACTGGCCAACGGCCTGACCATCGACCTGGTCGAGATGCACAAGTTGCCGCTGGTCAACATCCAGTTCATGATCGATGGCGGCGCCCGGCTTGATGGCGACCTCCCCGGCCTCGCCACCTTCACCGCCGACATGCTCGATGAAGGCGCCGGCACTCGTGACGCCATCGGCATCGCGGCCGAGGCGGCGTATCTCGGCGCCGACCTCAACACCGGCGCCGACTGGGACCACACCACCGTTTCATTGCAGGTGCCGACACGCACCCTCCCCGCGGCCCTCGACCTGATGGCCGACGTGGTCCTCCGGCCCCACTTCCACACCGCCGATGTCGACAAGCACCGCGGGCTTCGGATGGCCGACATCCTGCAGCGGCGTGACGTGCCCGCGGCCGTCGCATCCCTGGTGAGCAATGCGCTCATCTTCCCGGCGGGACATCCGTACCACGTGAGCACCAGCGGCGACTCCGCCTCCACCGTGCGGCTCGATTCGACGCAGGTGCGCCGGTTCTACGATCGCATCGACGATCCGCGCCGGGCCACCGTCGTTGTGACCGGCGATATCACCCTGGCCCAGGCGCGAGCGCTCCTCGCCCGCCGCTTCGGTGGATGGAAGGTGCACACCGGTGACGCGAACTCGGCCGCTGCCGCCCCCACCCCTGCGCCGGTCTCCCGTCCGACGACCCTCTACCTGGTCGACAAGCCGGGCGCCGCGCAATCGGTCGTCGTGATCGGGGCCCCCGGCGTGCCGCGAAGCACCCCCGACTATTACGCCCTCGAGGTGATGAACACGATCCTCGGCGGATCCTTCTCCTCGCGCCTCAACCAGGACCTGCGCGAGACCAAGGGCTACACCTACGGGGCCGGATCCCGCTTCCAGTTCCGCCCCATCCCCGGGCCGTTCACCGCGAGCGCGGCGGTCCGCACCAACGTCACCGACAGCTCGCTCACGGATTTCTTCGTGCAACTGCACGCGATCCGCGATTCGCTGGTCCAGCCCGTCGAGCTCACTCGGGCCACGCAGTACCTTGCCCTGGGCCTTCCGGGAGATTTCGAGACCACCGGCCAGGTGGCGCGCCAGCTGAGTGGGCTCCTCCTCTTCGGGTTGCCGTTCTCGTATTACAACGGCTTCGTGGCGAACCTCCATCGGGTCACCCGCCAGGACGTACAGCGCGTGGCCAGGCGCTACATCGACCCCGACCACCTGACCGTCGTCGTCGTGGGCGATCTCGCCAAGATCCGCGCCCCGATCGAGGCGCTGCACCTGGGACCGGTAGTGGTGGTCGATGCCGATGGGAAGGCGGTTCCGTAAGAGGTGAACGGTGAAAAGTGAACGGGGAACGGGGGCTCGCTTGGGCGGGCCCCTGTTCGTATTCGAGCACTTGTGGGGGGCGCCTGCAGCGATCCACGATGTCATCCCGAGGGAACAAAGTGCCGAGGGATCTTCTCAAAGCCGATCGGGGTCCATTGTTCGAGGGTCGCCGCAGGCGACCCCCACTGACCCCAGCCGGGTCTCATCACTATATGTTCCGCCACCCGTTCACTGTTCACTCTTTACCGTTCACCGAACTGCGCATGCCCCTCCTCTCCGCTGAAACGCTCTACACCGGCCGCATCTTCCGCCTTGACCGGGACACGGTGCGCTTCCCGGACGGCTCGGTGGCACCCTTCGACATCATCCGTCACCCGGGCGCTGCGGCAGTGGTGCCCTTCCTCGATGATCCCGGCGATCCCGATCCGCGCATCGTGCTGATCCGGCAGTTCCGCCACGCGGCGGATGGTGAGATCTGGGAGATCCCCGCGGGCCGCCTGGAGCCAGGCGAGGACCCCGCCACCTGCGCCAGGCGGGAGCTCGAGGAAGAGACCGGCTACACCGCCGGAAGGGTCGACCACCTGCTGAGCCTCTACACCACGCCGGGATTCACCGATGAGCTCATCCACCTCTACACCGCCACCGAGATCCGTCCCGGAATGGCGCACCGCGAGGCCGATGAGTTCATGGAACTCCACGAACTCCGCTGGTCGGAGGTCGGCGCCATGATGGCCAATGGCGAGATCCAGGACGCCAAGACCCTGGTGACGCTGATGTGGGTGCAGTGCTTCAGGAGGGCGTGACACCTGAACGGCCGTGGGACCACGGAGTGCACGGAGGAACACGGAGACTCACGGAGAACTGCGCTTGTTGTGGTCTCGCGAGCGGAGTCCCGTACGCGAGCCCACATGATGTGGCCTTTCTCCGTGCCTCTCCGTGCTCCTCCGTGTCCTCCGTGGTCCCACGTGTTTTCGCGATGTGGGTGCAGTGCTTCAGGAGAGCGTAGAGATCAGAGCTGAGAGCTTGGAGCTGAGAGCCAACGACTCTAACCTCTCGGATCTGGGCCCCCCAGCCCCAGACTCCAAGCTCCAGACTCCAAGCTCCCGCGCTCTTTGCACCCCCCGCCAAAACCGGTACTTTTCCGTCCGATGCCGACCCTCTCCGTGGCCGCACTCCGGAAGGAGTTGAAGGCGGGGACTTTGCGCCCCGTCTACTACTTCCACGGCCCTGAGGAAACTTTGAAGGACGAGGCGGCGCGCGCCCTCCTCGATGCGGCGCTCGACCCCTCCCTCCGCGACTTCAACTTCGACCAGCGCTCGGCCCAATCACTTGACGCCGAGTCGCTGCATGCGCTGGTCAACACGCTCCCGATGATG
>DASSGV010000128.1:0-16448 GCA_035693225.1 Gemmatimonadales bacterium
ATCGCCGACCTCCAGGCCGGAATGCGTTCGGGGAAGTACTCCTCGCGCCAGCTGACGGAGCTCTACTTGGGCCGCATCGCCGCGATGGATCGCCAGGGCCCCTCCCTCCACGCGATGCTCGACCTCAATCCCGATGCGCTCACCATTGCCGGCGGGCTCGACGCCGAGCGGAAGGGGGGAAAGCTGCGCGGGCCGATGCACGGGATCCCGGTCGTTATCAAGGACAACATCGCCACGGCAGACAAGATGACGACGACCGCTGGCTCGCTCGCGCTCGAAGGGAGCATCGCTCCGCGCGATTCCGGTGTCGCCGCCCGCCTGCGCGCCGCGGGTGCGGTGATCCTCGGCAAGACGAACCTGAGCGAATGGGCCAACTACCGGTCCACTCATTCGACGAGCGGATGGTCGAGCCGCGGCGGGCAGTGCCGCAACCCATACATCCTCGACCGGAACCCGTGCGGCTCGAGCTCAGGGACGGGCAGCGGCGTCTCAGCCAACTTTGCGGCGGTCGGCGTCGGCTCCGAGACCGACGGGTCGATCGTCTGCCCCTCTTCCACCAATGGACTGGTGGGGATCAAGCCGACGGTGGGCCTGGTGAGCCGAGCGGGGATCATCCCGATCTCCCAC
This sequence comes from Gemmatimonadales bacterium, assembly GCA_035693225.1. GTDB lineage: Bacteria > Gemmatimonadota > Gemmatimonadetes > Gemmatimonadales > GWC2-71-9 > CAMLHU01. The sequence goes on from DASSGV010000128.1 coordinate 628, forward strand.
AGCCAGGACACGGCGGGGCCGATGGCCCGCACCGTCACCGACGCGGCGATCCTGCTGACGGCACTCGCTGGGGCCGACCCGCGCGACAGCGCGACACAGGATCGCGCCGCGAAGTTCGGCATTGACTACACCAGGTCGCTCGATCCGGCGGGGCTCAAGGGTGCGCGCATCGGCGTACTTCGGGGGAGCTTCGTCGGGTTCCACCCCGTCGTGGACCAGCTCTACCAGGCCGCCATTGATGCGATGAAAGCCGCCGGTGCAGTGATCGTTGACGACGTGAAGCTGCCGCACAACGGCGAGTACGACAGCGCCGAAGGGGTGGTCCTCAGTTACGAGTTCAAGGCCGACCTCAATGCCTACCTCGCCGACCTGGGGCCTTCGGCGCCGCGGAAGACCCTCGCCGAGATCATCAAGTTCAACGACGATCACAAGGACCGGGTGATGCCCTGGTTCGGGCAGGAGGAGTTCCTCCGTGCCGTGAAGCGCGGGCCGCTCACCGACAAGGACTACGTCGATGCCCGCGCCAAGTGTGTGCAGCTCTCGCGGGAGCAGGGGCTCGACGCGGTCCTTCACGATCAGCAGCTCGACGCGCTGGTGGCGCCAACGGGCAATCCGGCCTGGCCCACCGACTGGGTCAACGGCGACCACTTCACCGGAGGCAGCTCGACGCCGGCGGCGGTGGCCGGTTATCCGAGCATCACCGTGCCGATGGGATCCGTGAGCGGCCTTCCGGTCGGGATCAGCTTCATCGGCAGGGCGTGGGCGGAAGCGATGATGATCCGGCTCGGCTTCGCGTACGAGCAGGCGAGCAAATTCCGCCGGGTGCCGCAGTTCCTTCCGACGTTGCCTGCTACGCCATAACGCCGTAGCGAGGGGTCGGGAGGGGGTTTAGGTTGGGATAGGAGCTTGAAGCTTGAAGCTCAGATCTCTTAGCTCTTAGCTCTTAGCTCTTAGCTCACAGCTCACAGCTCACAGCTCACAGCTCCTAGCTCCACTCGCGCCCCACGACCTCCTCCGGAGTTCCGCAATGGCCTTCACTCTTCCTGCTCTTTCATACGCCGCCGATGCGCTGGAACCGCACATCGACGCGCAGACGATGCAGATCCACCACGACAAGCATCATGCCGGCTATGTCAACAACCTGAACGCGGCCCTCGACGGGAAGCCCGACCTCCAGAAGAAGTCCCTGGAAGCGTTGATCTCGGACCTCGGCTCCCTTCCCGACACGATACAGTCCGCGGTCCGGAATAACGGCGGTGGCCACTACAACCATTCGATGTTCTGGGAGATCATGGCGCCGGGTGGCGCCAAGGCGCCCACCGGTGCCCTGGCCCAGGCGATCGACAAGACGTTCGGTTCCTTCGACAAGTTCAAAGAGCAATTCCAGAAGGCCGGCGCCACCCGGTTCGGGTCGGGTTGGGCCTGGCTGGCTCGCACCAAGGAAGGGACGCTCGTGGTCGAGAGCATGCCGAACCAGGACTGCCCCCTGATGGAAGGGCGCACTCCGGTGATGGGCTGCGATGTCTGGGAACACGCGTACTATCTCAAGTACCAGAACCGCCGGCCCGATTACCTCGCTGCCTGGTGGAACGTGGTCAACTGGGATGTGGTGGGGAAGCGGTACTCCAGGTAACTGCGTGAACGGTCAACAGTGAACGGTGAATGGCGGCACCGGCCACTCGACGGCCGGAGTGGCATCACGAGCCTCCATACTGTCATCCCGAGCAAAGCGAGGGACCTATCCCGCGGGGCTCGGGAACTGGCGGCTGGCATCGATGTTCGCAGAAAAGGTCCCTCGCTGCGCTCGGGATGACAGATGTGATGGGCTCGGGTCACCCGCCACAATGCTCCAAGCTCCAAGCTCTCCGCTCCAAGCTCGCCTCTACGAGGACCTCGATGGCCACGATCCCACTGCCCGGCACCCCCGCACCCGACTTCACCCTTCCATCCACCTCCGGCGCGTCGGTCACCCTGTCGAAGTTGCGGGGCAGCAAGGTGCTCCTCGCCTTCTTCCCGCTGGCCTTCACCAGCACCTGCACCGCCGAGCTCTGTGAGTTCAGCACCGACTACTCGCAGTTCGAGGCTGTGGGGACGGTGGTGCTGCCGATCAGCGTCGACTCGATCCCGACCTTGAAGGAATTCAAGGCCAAGGAGCGGATGACGGTCGACCTGCTGAGCGATTTCAAGCGGGAGGTGAGCCGGGCCTATGGGGTGCTGCTCGAGGACAAGTTCTTCGCGAGCCGCGCCTATTTCCTGATCGACGCACAGGGGATCGTCCGCTGGGCCCACAACGAGCAGGAACTGGGGCACAAACGAAGCACCGCGGAGCTGGTGGCGGCCTTGGCGAAGGTGTGATGTGAGTCAACGGTGTGAACGGCGAGCGGTGAACCGTGAACGGTGGTACCGCGTGCCCGACCACCGATCTGTCATCCTGAGCAAGCGAGGGATCCTCCCCGCCGTGCTCGGAGATTGGCGGCCGGCGTCGATATTCGCAGAAAAGGTCCCTCGCTTCGCTCGGGATGACAGCGGCGCCCATTCACCCTTGACCGTTCACCGTTCAGGCCTCACAGTCCGGCGAGCACCAGGGTCCTCAACTCGCTCATCTCCTCCATCGCGTAGCGCACCCCTTCCCGCCCGAAGCCGCTGTCCTTCACCCCGCCATACGGATAGTTGTCGGTGCGGAAGGTCGGATAGTCGTTGGCGATGACGCCGCCGACCTCCAGTCGCTCGAACGCCTGCCAGATCCGTCGCACATCGTGGGTGAACACCCCCGCCTGCAGCCCATAGCGCGAGTCGTTGACGACCTCGAGCGCCGACTCGAACGCGTCGTACGGTTCCACCACGAGCACGGGCCCGAAGACCTCCTCGGCCCACACCTTGGCCCCGTGCGGCACGTCGGTGAGGATGATGGGGGCCACGACGTTCCCGTGCCGTGCACCGCGCTCGAGCACCCGGGCCCCGGCGGCGACCGCGGCATCGACCCACGATGTCACCCGATCGGCGTTCCGGCCGTCGATCATCGGACCGACGACGGTGTGCGGGTCGGCGGGATCGCCCACGGAGAGGGCATGCGTCGCAGCCCGGAGCAGCTCTGTGAACACGGCCAGCACCGGCCGGTGGACCAGCACGCGCTGGACCTTGATGCATACCTGGCCGGCATACGCGAAGGCGCCGCCCGCGATCCGGGCGGCGACGGCGGCGAGATCGCCGGCATCCTCGTGCACGATCGCCGCGGCGTTCCCGCCCAGTTCCAGGAGTACCCGCTTCCTCGGGGTCAGGGACTTGAGGTGCCACCCGACCGCGGCGCTTCCGGTGAACGACAGCACCTTCATCCGATCATCGGTGGCCAGGCGCTCGGCCAACGGGATCGGCAGGTGCAGCACGCCGAGTCCCTCGGGCGGCAGGCCGGCCTCGAGGAGGATCTGCGCCAGTACGAACGACGGGCCGGGATCCTGCGGCGGCGGCTTGAGCACGACGCTGCCACCGATCGCGATGGCCGGCGCCACTTTGTGCGCCACGAGATTGAGCGGAAAGTTGAACGGCGAGATGGCGGCGACCGGGCCCGCCGCGAATCGCGAGACGATGGCCCTGGCCGATGGCGTGCGGGGGTCCACATCGAGCGGCAGCAGCTCGCCGCCCCAGCGGCGTGCCTCGTCGGCGGCGAACGAGAAGGTCAACGCCGCACGATCGACCTCACCCAGCGCCTGCGTGACGGGCTTGCCCCCCTCCCGGACGATCAGCGCGGCCAGCGCCTCCCGGTCACTGGTGAGGCGCCGAGCGGTATGCTCGAGGATGTCGCGCCGGGCGTGGCGGGGAAGAGCACGAAGCGCCTCACCGCCGCGCACCGCCGCCGCGATGGCGCGCTCGAGGTCGTCGGCATCGGCCTGTTCCGCGTGTGCCACCACGCGGCCGTTGAACGGATCGGTGATCTCGTCGGTCGCCCGACCGGCGGGGGGGCTCGGCGCGCCGGAGATCCAGGGCTTGTAGACCGTGACTGCCATTGCGTCCTCCTTTGCCGGGCCTGCGCTGGCCCGGGGGACCGGGGTATCGTACTATACAATGGATCGGGGCCGCTCCGGTCCCGCATTGCCGTGCCGCCACCCACCTGCATCGTCCGGAACCGCCATCGTGATCCACCAGCGATACTGCGTCGTCGCGCTCGGGTCGTTGCTCCTCGCCGCCGGGTGCCGGTTCGAGCAACGGCCGCCCGCCGGCCCGGCGCGGGAGCAGGCATCGGCGCAGGTCGCCGTCGCCAGCTACTACGACGCGCTGGCCCGGGGCACTCCCGGCGTCGTCCGCGACACGGCGCTCGCCGCCGATTCGCTCGTCCTGGTGCGCAGCGACGTCCAGGTCCAGCGGGACCTCGGCACCGCGTGGGTGACGGTGCGCGTCATCCCCGGCGGCGGCACTCGGCTGCAGTTGCTGTCGTTGCGGCGGACCGGCACCGATTGGATCGTGGACCGCGTCGCCACCGCATCGCCCTGAGCCGCGATGGCCACGCTCACCATTCGCCGTCTCGTCAAGTCGTACCACCCCCCGGCGCGCGCGGTCGATGACGTCTCCCTCGACGTGGCATCGGGGGAATGCGTGGCGATCCTCGGTCCGTCGGGGTGCGGCAAGAGCACGCTGCTGCGCTGCATCGCGGGACTCGAGGAGCCGACCGCCGGCGACATCCTGATCGGTGACGCGCGGGTCAACGACCTGCCGCCTGCCGAGCGCGATGTCGCGATGGTGTTCCAGCACTACGCCCTCTATCCCCATCTCACGGTCCGGGACAACCTCGAGTTCCCGCTCCGGATGCGCCGCGTCCGTCCTGCCGCCCGCTCCGAGCGGATCACGTCGGTCGCGCGCCGGCTGGAACTGGGCGACCTCCTCGACCGGATGCCGGGCCAACTCTCGGGCGGTCAGCGGCAGCGGGTGGCGCTGGGGCGCGCGTTGGTGCGGGATCCGGCGGTCTTCCTGCTCGATGAGCCGCTCTCCAACCTCGACGCGACGCTCCGGGTCCAGCTTCGCGCCGACCTGCTGGCGCTGCAGGCGGCGTTGGGGACGACGATGCTCTACGTGACCCACGACCAGGCCGAGGCCCTGACGCTCGGGCATCGGCTGGTGGTGCTCGATGGCGGCAGGGTGCAGCAGGTGGGTACGCCACGCGAGGTGTACGCCACGCCGGCCAACGTCTTCGTCGCCCGTTTCGTGGGGACGCCGGGGATGAACCTCTTTCGCCAGGGGCTGCGCCTCCCGGATGGTCCCGAGGGTGCGGTGCAGGCCGGCATCCGACCCGAGCATCTGGCGCTGGTGCCGCCCGATTCGGGGGCCGGCAACGCCGAGGTCACCGCGGTCGAGCGACTCGGCAGCGAGACGCTGGTGCACGTTCGGATGGCCGAGGGCGGGGAGGCGATCGTGCGGGTGCCGGGCCTGGGCGAGTTTGCGCGGGGCGATCGGGTGGGCCTCGGGTTCGATCCCGTCAACCTCCGGTGGTTCGATGCGACCGGCCGCGCCGTGTAGCGCCGGCCGCCACGCCGTCGGTGCTTCCCTGCCGGAGCACGGACGGTGACGTCCCGACCAGGGATGGCATGGTGGCGCCTGGTGGGTCCGCTCTGCGGCGTGATCGCCGTGGGGGGCTTGTGGCACGCCACCGCGGTGGGTGACCGGACGCTGCGAGCCGACGTGGCGGTCGCGGCGGCCCAGGGGGCGGCGGGTCTCTTTTCCCTGACCGTGCCGGCCGACCGGACCGGCGCCTACGATGGCGGGCGGCTCCTCTCCAATGCGGCGCTCCTGATGTCGGCAGGGTTCTGGCAGGCCGGCTTGCAGGTGGCGAGTGGTGCGACGCCGCTCCTCCCGGACACGGCGAATGGCGCGCCACCCGCCCCGGATGTCGTCGAGCGCCTCCGGGGAGGGTCGCCGTGGGAGATCGGCCTCCGGCCCGACGCCGGGGTGACGGCCTTTGTGCCGCTCCGCGACCGTGCCCTTCAGTCGGTCCGCGGTTGGGTCGAGGTGTGGGGTGCGCTTCCGCCTTCCAGGGCACCGCTCTTCCGGATGGTGCTTGCGGTCTGCGTCCTCCTGGCGCTCGGGCGTACCGCCTGGCTCACCACCACCCGCGCGACGACGTGGGAGCGACGGGTGGCGGCAGTGATCCCGGTGGCGCTGATGCTTGCACTGGGCGTCACATCGGCGCGGTCGCTCGGGCACACCGCCGCCCAGGCGACCGACGTGTCCTTGATGCGGGCCCGGCGTCTGGCCGAGGTCGCATCGGTGAGCCGCCGGCGGAGCGTCGAAGAGCTGGCGCGCCTGGCGCCGAGAATGCGGGTGGAGAGTGCGGACTCGATTGACCTTGGCCGCTCGGTCCGCCGCGATCGGGTCGAGGGCGCGCCCGAGGCGAGCGTGGCCGGGGTGCTGAGCGGCGGCCGCCCGATCCGCATCTCGATGGTGCCGTACCGTGCGCGGCTCGACGGTGTATGGGCGGAGCTCGCGGGATGGGCACTGCTGCTGGTGGCCGGTGTCGCGTTCAGCGCGTGGGCCGCGGGTGCCGTCTCCAAACGGGCGCGATTCCGCGGGACCCTCACCGCGTGGGGCTTCCTGGCCCCGGCCGCAACACACCTGCTGGTCTTCTCGTTCGGCCCGCTGGTGTTCATCCTCTGGCTGAGCCTGCACCGGTGGGGGGTCGTCGGCACCGCCCACCCGTGGGTCGGTGCCGCCAACTACCTGTCTGTCCTCGGCGATCCGGGATTCTGGCATTCCCTCGGCGTGACCGCGCTCTACGCGACGTATGTCCCGGTGGCGCTGGTCCTGTCGCTGGGCGCGGCACTCCTGCTCGATCGGAGCGGGTGGTCGGTACGGGTGCTGCGGGGAGTGCTGCTGCTGCCGTGCATCGCCTCGGTCGTCGCGGTGTCGCTGGTATGGCAGTGGATCTACCACCCTGAGTTCGGCGTGCTCAACGCCCTGCTCGCCGTGGTCGGCATCCACGGACCCGACTGGCTGGCGGACCCGCGCACCGCCCTGGCGGCCCTGATGTTCATCGCCATCTGGGTCCACATCGGCTTCCAGATGATCATCCTCCTGGCCGGGCTGCAGTCGATCCCGCGCGTCTACCACGACGCCGCGCGGGTGGATGGCGCCGGCGTCTGGCAGCGATTCCGGCACGTCACGCTGCCGCTCCTGCAGCCGACGATCCTCTTCGTCCTGGTGACCGGCACCATCGCCGCATTCCAGGTGTTCACGGTCGTGTCGGTGCTGACCCAGGGAGGGCCGCTGCACGCCACGGATGTCGCCGTGTACCGGATCTACCGGGAAGGGTGGGAGCTCGCGCGGTTCGGCACCGCGGGCGCGATGAGCGTGCTGCTCGCACTCCTGCTGGGCGGCGTCGTGTGGCTCGAGTTCAAGTGGATGGGGAGGCGCGTTGCGCTGGTCTAGGCGGGTCGCGACGGCCATCGGCGTGCTGGCACTGCTCGGATTCACCCTGGCGCCGCTCTGGGTGATGGTCTCGACTTCGCTCCAGGGCCAGACCGACGTGCTGCGGGCCGGACCGGCGAGCTGGCCGGCCCACCCGGCGTGGCGGAACTATCCCGGGGCGCTCGCAGCACTGCCGTTCGGGACGTTCTTCCTCAACACGATCGTCTTCAGCGGTGCGGTCGTGATCGGACAGCTGGCCACCAGCGTGCTGGCGGGCTACGCCTTTGCGCGGATGACCTTTGCCGGGCGGCGCCGGCTGTTCGCGCTCCTGCTGGGCGTGCTGTTCGTGCCGGCGGTGGTGCTCCTCATCCCCCGCTTTCTCCTGCTCCAGGCCCTCGGGTGGGTGGACACGCTGGGAGGCCTCATCTCGGCGGAATTGGTGTCCGTGTGGGGCATCTTCCTGATGCGTCAGGCCTTCCAGCAATTGCCGCCGGAACTGGAAGAGGCCGCCCGATTGGATGGCGCGGGCACCTGGACCATCTTCCGCGAGGTGGCGCTGCCGGCGGTGCGGCCGGCGCTCGTCACGCTGGCGCTCTTCGCCTTCCTGGACTCGTGGCGGGCGTACCTCTGGCCGCTCGTCGCGACCCGGTCGCTGGAACTCCGGACCATCGAGGTCGGTGCCGCCACGTTCCATGGGCTCTATTATTCCAACTGGCCGTATCAGATGGTCGCCGCGGTGGCGGCCGCCCTGCCGCTGCTGCTGGTGTTCGTGGTGGCGCAACGGCATTTCGTCCGGGGGATCCAGCTGATGGGATTCAAGTGACCGAGACCGCCGTCCAGCCGATCCGTGGCCCGACGCTCGTGGGGGCCGTGGCCAAGATGCTCAGTGCCGGGCATCCGCCCGATGACACGCTCACCGGGGTGGCCGATCTCCTCTACCGGGGCCTTCCGGCCCGGGTGGTGACGCTCTGGGTGCGCGACGCCACCGCCACCCAGTTCCGCGCCATCACCTCGCCCCCGGCGACCCCGCCGCGGCGCTCCGGCGCCGACCTGCAGGCGCTCGTCGAGGATCCTGCGTTCGTCGCCAGTCGGGTGCGGCTGCCCCTCATCCACGAGGACGAACGGCTCGGACTCCTCGAGGTCGAGGCCGAGGGGGACCTGACACCCGAGCGGCGCGAGATCCTCGAGATCATCGTGGACATCGTGGCGCCCTTCCTGGCGTCGGTGGAGCTCTCGCGCGATCTGGCGCAGGAGGTGGCGCTCCGGGCCCGGGAGATCGAGGACCAGCGCCAGTTCATCAGCCAGGTCATCGACTCGCTGCCGGTGGGGCTCTACGTGGTCGATCGCGACTACCGGGTGACGCTCTGGAACCGGATGCGTGAGCTGGGCAATCAGGGCCTGCGGCGGGAAGAGGTCGTCGGGCGCACCGTGTTCGACGTGCTGAGCCGCCAGAACGCCGACACCCTGCGCCGGGAGTTCGACCTGGCGTTCGGGACCGGTGAGCTGCAGCAGATGGAGCTGGAGACCCAGACGAACGGCGAGCCGCGCCACTTCCGGATCTCCAAGATCCCGATGCGGGGCTCCGACGGGCAGGTGTCCCACGTCATCACCATCGGCGAGGACGTGACCGACTGGCGCTCGGTGCAGAGCCGGATCATGCAGAGCGAGAAACTCGCGGCCGTGGGCCAGCTGGCGGCCGGCGTGATGCACGAGATCAACAACCCGCTCGCGACCATCGGTGCCTGCGTCGAGGCCATCGGCCATCGGCTGGCCGATGGTGGGGCGCAGGCGATGGCATCGGTCCGCGAGTACATGGACATCATCGACAAGGAAGTGCAGCGCTGCACCGGCATCGTGGACGGACTGCTCGACTTCAGCCGTCCCAAGGCCACCGCCCGCCGCGACGTCAACCTCACGGCGGTCATGGAGGACACCCTCTTCCTCCTCAAGCACCACCAGCGCTTCAAGCGGATCCCCATCACCCTGGAGCTCGCCCAGGACCTCCCCACGATGCAGGCCAACGGCGAGCAGCTGGTGCAGGTGTTCATGGCGCTGATGCTCAATTCCGTCGACGCGATGGAGGGACGGGCCGGCACCCTGACCGTGCGCACCCAGCGGAACCCCGACCGTGACGACGAGGTCATCGCGGAAGTGCGGGACACCGGTGTCGGGATGTCGCCGGCGGAACTCTCGAAGATCTTCGAGCCATTCTACACCACCAAGGTGCCCGGGCGGGGCACCGGCCTCGGGCTCTCGATCTGCTACGGGATCGTGCAGCAGCACCACGGCCGCATCACCGTCGACAGCGCCCCGGGCACCGGCACCACGTTCCGGGTCTTCCTGCCGCTCCGCGCCACGGCGGCGGGGTGAAGATCCTCGTCGTGGAGGACGACCGCACCGTCGGCCAGTACGTGCGTCGGGGCCTCGAGGAGCAGCGCTACCAGGTCGAGCTGGTGGCGGACGGCGTCGAGGGGCTCAAGGCGGCGTCGACGGGACAGCACGATCTGGTGGTGCTCGACCTTCGCCTTCCCGGGATGACGGGCCTCGAGATCCTGCGGAACCTCCGCGACCGCGGCGTCACCGTGCCGATCCTGGTCCTCACCGCGCAGGACTCGGTCGAGTTCAAGGTCCAGGCGCTCCGCGCCGGTGCCGACGACTACGTCACCAAGCCGTTCGCGTTCGAGGAGCTCCTGGCCCGGGTCGAGGCGGTGAGCCGACGGCCCAAGCAGGTGGCCCCCCCGGTGCTCACCGTCGCCGACCTGTCGCTCGACACCGGCGCCCGGGAAGTGCGTCGCGGAACGGCGCAGGTGGAGCTGACGCCGAAGGAGTACCTGGTGCTCGAGTACCTGATGCGTCACGCCGGGCGGGTCATGTCGCGCACGCTCATCACGGAGTACGCTTGGGACTACCATTTCGACCCGGGGACCAACATCGTCGACGTGGTGATCAACCGGCTGCGCAAGAAGGTCGACAGCGGTCACGACCGGCGCCTGATCCACACGGTGCGTGGGGTGGGATACGTGGTGCGGGTGTAGGGCGGACCCCCGCCTGCGGCGTCACCAGTTGTGCGATCCCGATATCGCGATAGACTTCCTCGCTTCCTTTTCATCCCGACCCTGAATGGCCCGGCCCCTTGTGGGTCGCGCCCGGACCCACGCGATGACCACGATCCGCGGCACCCTCACCGTCTGGTTCATGCTCGCCCTCGGCCTTGCCCTCGCGGCGATGGGCGCGGCCCTCTACGTCGACCGGAAGCAGTCGGCCGCGGCCGAGGTCGACGCGCAGGTCACCAAGGAGGTCGGATTTGCCCGGCGCTGGCTGAGCGAATCGCACCGGGTGCTCGGGCGGGTGGTGACCACCGACTCGGTCCCGTCGCTGGTGCAGCAGGTCGGCATCTATTTCGAGCCGGTCCAGGACTACATGCTGGTGGTCAATCCGAAGGGTCGGATCCTCTTCATGTCCGAAGAGGCGCGCACCCTGAGCTACGATGCGCTGCAGCAGCTCCAGGCGCCGCTCGAGCCTCTCCCCGGCGCCGATGCGAGCGGCAGCCTGTCGCTGCCGGGGGCGCCCGGCCTCCGCTATCGGGTGGCGCCGATCAACGACGCCGGGCCCGAGGTGGCGGCGGTGCTGGTCGCCGCGCCGAGGGAAGTGGTGGCGTATGGACCGGCCGACCTGCTCCGGTCGATGCTCATCCTGACGCCGTTGGTGCTCCTCCTCGCCTGGGGACTCGGTTGGTGGCTGGCGGGACGCGCGGTGGCGCCGCTGGCCCCGATGCTGGATGAGATCCAGGCGGTCACCGACGGTCGCAGTCTGCATCGGCGGGTGGCGGTGCCCCCCACCGGGGACGAACTGGCCCGGCTCGCCACAAAGGTCAACGAGATGCTCTCCCGGCTCGAACACAGCTTCTCGTCGCTCCGGCGGTTCACCGCCGATGCGAGCCACGAACTCAAGACACCGCTCCAGGTGCTCCGCGCCGGCGTCGAACGCGCGCTGACCCATCCGGGGGCCCCGCCGGAGAGCATCGAGGCGCTGGACGAGACGCTCAACCAGATCAACGCGATGAGCGAGCTGGTGGAGCACCTGCTCACCCTGGCCCGCGCCGACGAGGGGGCGGTGACGCTCGCGGTCGAGCCCTGCGACCTGCGCGATGTGCTCGCCGACGTCGTCGAGACGGCGGGGCTCCTCGGCGACCAGTCGGGAATCAAGGTGGCCAGCAAGGCGCCGATGGCGCCAGTGGTCGTCCCGGTCGACCGGGCCCGCATCCGCCAGATGCTGATGAACCTCGCCACCAATGCGGTCAAGTACACGCCGAACGGCGGGCGGGTCGACCTGGAGCTCTCCGAGGCGGGGCGCCATGTGACGTTGGTGGTGCGCGACAACGGCATCGGCATCGCGCCGGGCGATTTGCCGCACATCTTCGACCGGTTCTGGCGCGCCGACGTCGCCCGGTCCCGCACCGGTGAACGGGCCGGTGCGGGGCTTGGCCTCGCGATCACGAAGTGGATCGCCGAGGCGCACGGCGGCAACATCGCCGTCCAGAGCCGCCCGGGGCGGGGAACGGTCTTTACGATCACGCTTCCGAAGGACGGTGCACCGTTGAAGGAGATCCCGGCACCGGTCGAGGTGTAGGGGAGCTTGGAGCTGAGAGCTTGGAGCTAAGAGCGGGGGGTATTGGATCGATGGCTTGGCTCCTGGCTCCTGGCTCCAAGCTCCAGACTCTAAGCTCTCGACCTACGCGCACGGTGTCGCGATTCGCTGCCACGTGCGCCAGCTGCCCCAGTTCGACGTCTCTTGACGATGCTCGGCGCGCGCCGTGCTTCCGGGCTGATAGCTGATAGCTGATAGCTGATAGCTGATAGCTGTACCAACCCGATATATCATCACGCGCTTGTCATCATCTTGTAATCTTTGCATCAGACGTCGGCAAGGCTGGGGGGGTACCATTCACCCTGCACAGTCCAATCAACCACCGGAGGATCGGTGTTCGACAACCTGATGGAGTCGAAGCGGAAGCGGCAGCAGTCGCCGGTGCAGGCGTTGATGTCGGTGGTCTTCCACATCGTCCTCATCGTCGCCGCGGTGAAGGTCACCGCCGGGGCGGCCGAGACGGTGAAGAAGGCATTGGCCGACACCACGCTGATGTTCGTCGAGCCGCCCAAGCCGCCGCCGCCCCCGCCGGACAAGCCGCCGCCGGATGCCGTCGTGGCCGCTAACCCGCCGCCGCAGGGCTTCCAGACCGTCCTGCCGCCGGAGGCGATCCCGACGACGATCCCGCCGGTCAACCTGAATCAGCACTTCGATGCCCGTGACTTCACCGGCAAGGGTGTCGAGGGCGGTGTGGCGACCGGCGTCGTGGGCGGCACCGGTCCGGTGGGGCAGACCTACCTCGAAGCGCAGCTCGACGATCCGCCGTCGGTCCTGGCGGGCGGCACGGTCCGCTATCCGCCGGCGCTGCAGAGCGCCGGGATCGCCGGCAGCGTCGACGTCCAATTCATCGTCGATTCGACCGGCCATCCGGAGGCGGGCTCTTTCCGGGTGCTCAAGTCGACCCACCCGGCGTTCGAGGCGCCCGCCCGCGAGGCGGTGATGAAGACGGTATTCCGCCCCGGCAAGCTGCACGGCCAGGCGGTGCGTGTGCTGGTGCAGCAGTCGGTCAAGTTCAACCCGAACCAGTAGCAGCTGACGATCGCGTCCGACCGGGGCACGGGCCCCGTGCCCCCGTTCACTCCAAGGAGATGGGTGTCCCATGAGCGTTGACCTGATGAGCCTGTGGCATTCGATGGGCTGGTTCGCGAAGTTCATCGTCTTCACGCTCTTCGCGATGTCGGTCTTTTCGCTGACGGTGGCCTTCAACAAGTGGATGCTGGTGCGCAAGAGCCAGCGTTCCACCCGCAAGTTCGCCCCCGAGTTCTCCCGGGCCATCCAGGAGGAGCAGCTCGAGACCGCCATCCGCCTGGCCGAGAAGAACAAGGTGAGCCACATCGCCCGGGTGCTGGGCGAGGCGCTGGGCGAGGTGAAGCCCCTCCTTTCCGACAAGGCGACGATCACGGCGGCGGACATCAACTCCGCCGAGCGCGCGGTCGAACGCCAGATGCTCATCGTCCTCTCCGACTTCAAGCGCGGACTTGGCATCCTGGGCACCGTCGGCGCCACGGCGCCGTTCGTGGGGCTCCTCGGCACCACGATGGGCATCGTGAACTCCTTCTCCGCGATGGCGGCGGGGGGCGGCGCGGCGGGCGGCCTGGGCGGGATGATGGCCGGCATCGCCGAGGCGCTCATCACCACCGCCTTCGGGCTCATCGTCGCGATCCCAGCGGTGTGGCTCTACAACTACTTTGCCACCAAGGTCGAGAACCTCACCGTGGAGATGACGGTGAGCTCCAAGGAGCTCATCGACTACCTCATCAAGAGCGTGGGGAGCGAGTTCGGGCGCTCGATCTTCACCAAGGAGTTCCAGACCCAGAAGGCGGTGACCGGCAGTGGCCATATCCACCAGTAGCGGCGGCAAGGGGAAGGTCAACGCCGACATCAACGTCACGCCGATGATCGACGTGATGCTGGTGCTGCTGATCATCTTCATGCTGATCACGCCGCTGGTGTCGACGGGCTTCCAGGCCGTGATGCCGGACGCCAAGAACACCCAGCCGGCGCCGGAGGATCAGGACGACATCGTCCTCGGCATCGACAACGAGGGGAACTACTTCCTCAACAGCACGCCGATCGCCAAGGACCAGTTGGCACCGCAGCTCAAGGCGATGTTCGACGCCCGGACCAAGGACAAGATCCTCTACTTCAAGGCCGACCAGCACCTGAAGTACGGGCGGATCCAGGATGCGGTCGAGATCGCGCGGCAGGCTGGCGTCCGGGTCCTCGCGGCGGTGAGCGAGCGGAACGCCCTGCAGACCGCTGCGGCCGCGGGAGGGAAGTGACATGGCGATGAGCGTGGGCGGGGGCGGCGGCGTCCAGTCGGAGCCGAACGTCACCCCGATGATCGACGTGTTGCTGGTGCTCCTCATCATCTTCATGGTGGTGCAGGCGATGTCGCGGGTGACGCTGAACGTCCAGGTGCCGCCCCCCAATACGCCGGCCACCGCCAAGGGGAACCCCGACCAGATCGTGATGGAGCTCCGCGATGACGGGAGCTACGCCATCAACGGACAGGTGGTGCCCAAGGACCAGTTGGCGGCGCAGATCCATTCGATCTTCGACCCGCGGCCGGCCAAGCTGATGTTCTTCAAGCCGGGGCTCAACCGCGAGTACCAGGACGTGATCGAGGCGATGGACATCGCGCTCAGTTCAGGGGTCGAGATCGTCGGCTTCACCCCGGCCGCCACGGTGGCCGCCACCGCCTCGTAGGGTCCACACTCCGGCCGGTCGTCGCGGCATCTGCCGCGGCGGCCGGCCGCATTCTTTTCCGGAGGTGGCCGATGGCGCTTCCGATCCGGCATCCTGCCGGCCCCGTCGAGGCGAAGATCGACGCCGCCCCGATGGTCGACGTGCTCGTCGTCCTCCTGCTGGCAGCTTTCCTGGCCCAGGCTTTCATCCGCCAGCGGCTCCCGGCGGGGCCGGCGCCGGTCGCCGCAACGCCGGCGCCGATCTCGATCGAGATCCCGGTGGTCCTCGAGATCACCGCCCGAGGCGCCCTCATCAACGGCCAGCCGATCCCTGACACCCAACTGGGTCCCCAGTTGCAGGCGATCTACGCCCGCCGCGCCGTCAAAGTGCTCTTCGTGCGCGGGGCGGCCGATCGGTGGCCGGAAGAGGTGGCCAGGGTGGCGCGGTCGGCGAAGGTCGGCGTCGTGGCGCTCGTCCCCGCGGGACCGTGAGAGTGCTCGATGTGGGGCAGCTCGGTGTAGCTTCGGGGGGATGACGACGTCTCCCCGGGAGCCGAACCCTCCCACGCCGAGGCCACCGGTGGGCCCACGCGCCGTCCCGCTCCTTGCCTTGCAGCACCGTACGGCGCGTTCGCCGCTCACGGCGGGGCTCGCCGTGCTCCTCCACATCGTCATCGTCATCCTGCTCATCGCGCCGTGGGCGTACTTCAACTCTGACGTCCGCGCCGGACTGGTCTCAGCGCTGATGGGTGGGGGCGGCGGTGGCGGGCGCGGTGGCGAGACCGAAGCCGCCGCCTATATTTCCGTTCCTGCGCCCAAGGCTCCACCTCCGAGCGCACCGACGCCGGTCCCGACGCCGGTCACCCCACCCCCGGTGCAAGAGACTCCCGTCGCCACCGCCCCGGCCGCGCCGGTCGACACGGTGGTGTCTCCCTCGAAGGGGGTCGTCGCACCGGGCCAGGGGCAGACCGCCGGTCCGGGGAAGGGCGGCGGCAGCGGTGGTGGTGAAGGATCGGTGAGCGGGAATGGCTCGGGGATCGACGCAGGCCCCGGAAAGGGTGGTCTTGGCGGGCGTGGCACGCCGCCGGATCCGCGCCA
>DASSGV010000129.1:0-10842 GCA_035693225.1 Gemmatimonadales bacterium
GGTGCCTCGAAATCGCCGAAGTCCTCGCCATCGACGAAGAGCAGGTCGACACCGGTACCGGGGGCGTTCTTCTTGAGTGCATCCGCCATTCCGAGGAGCACCGCCACGCCGGAGGCCCCGTCATCGGCGCCCGGGACCGGCGCCTTGGGGTCCTTGGAATTGGGGCCGTCGGAAATGGGACGGGTGTCCCAGTGGGCCAGGAACAGGACGCGATGGGTGGCCGTGGGATTGAACCGGGCCAGGTAGTTCTTCATCTGGACCGGTGCGCCGTGGGCAGGGGTGTGGGTCCACGTCTGGACGACGACCGAATCGGCGCGGGTGCGCAGGAGGGAGTCGAGCCAGGCGCCCATCGCGTCGTGGCCGGCGGTCCCGGGGATGCGGGGGCCGAAGGCCAGCTGCTGGTCGACGTAGCGCATCGCCTGCGCGCCGTCGAATTCCCGGGAGGGCGGCGGCGCCGAGGCGCAGGCGGCAGCGAACGCGACCAGGACCGCGGCGCGACGGATCATCGATACCCTCCCGAGCTGAGCTGGATGTTCATGCTGGCGCTCACAAAGAGACTGGTGGTGTACTGGTTGACCTCGCGTGCCTCGTTGACGGTGTAGCCGAAGGAGAGCCCCGCCTCCGCCAGCGCCACGAGGTCGGTGTAGAAGGCCCCGCTGATCTCGGTCCGACGCTGATCCGACACGCTGGTGCATGGCCCACCGCCCTGAATGAGGCAGGTGGTGGAGATGGAACGTAACGCCGAGAACGATGCGCGGACCTGCCGCCTGAGATGGCTGAGGCTCTCCGGAAGCCGGAAGACGTCGTTCAACGTCGCATTGAACGTGCGCTGCGCCACCTGGGTCTGGTTGCCGCTCGCCGCATTCACCTGGTCCACCTTCGAGTAATTGAACGTCATCGACATCCCGTTCCGGAAGGTGAGCGCGGCGTCGGGCGAAAGGCTGGATGACAGGATCCTGCCGGTGCTGCCGGTACCGGAGGCCTCCGGCGTGAACGTCGTGCCCACGGTCTGGCGAACGTTGAGCCCGGAGCTCACCAGCACCAGCGGGCCGCTGCGGATCGGCTGGGTCCAGCGCACCGAACCGACCGGCCAGTCGGTCTGGCGGGTGTCGGTGCGCTGGTAGGCGCCGAGGACCCGCGAATATTGGGACTGGGCCGTGAGTCCGTAGGTCGCGGAGACCGTGAAGCCCCCCGGGAGGTCGGCGGCGGCGGTGACGGCGTCGGTGTGCCCGTCGGTCGCGGCGAGGGCGGCGGCGCCCTGCTGGGACAGGAAGTCGCCGGTGTTGCCGAAGGCGAACTCATAGCCCAACGACGGCTGGAACGCCGCCATGTCGAAGGTCGAGGACAGCACCGTGCGTCGCGAGATGTCGAGCGGGCGCATCCGCCGCAGCGCGCGGGCGATCCCGCTGCTGTCGCCGAAGATGGCATTGACCGATCGCGAGAGATCGATGCCGGCGCCGACCTCCCACGCCTGGGTGTTGTTGAGCGTCTGCGGAAGAAGGAACCGGCCGGTGGTGTCCTCGTTCGCGCGCACCGGGTCGCGACCGGTGAGGTAGCGATTCAGCACGAAACTGCTGGTCCGGCGCACCCGGGGGAGCAGCCATCGGGAGATCGACGGGGTGAACGCCATCGACGTGGTGAGGGACCGGTCCCGTTCGACGCCGGCGTCGAAGCCGAGGAAGTCGCTCCGCTCTGCACCCACCAATCGCCCGAGCGGGGTGGAGTCCGGATACACCCGGAGATCCCGGGAGCTGGCCAGATCCGCGTTCAGCGTGAGCGCCTGGAACGGCTCCAGGGTCAGCCCTGCGGCGTTGCGCCAGATATGGGCAAGGTTCTGCGAGACCGTGAGCAGTGAGTCATCGGTGCGGGCCACCGGCACCAGGTAGGACACGTACGACGCCTGGTCGTAGGTCAATCCGCTGGACCAGCGGATGTTGGTCGGCGCCACCTTCAGCCGCGGGTGCTTCAGGCCGTCCCCGAACTCGGTCCGAGCCAGGAATCCCGGCAGCAGCCCCACGAGGCCGGTCAGGTCGAGCACGGTGCCAGGGGCGGTGACCGGGAGATTGTAGGACGCACCCAGGGCGTAGTTGCTGGTGGACGAGGTCGAGAGCAGGCTGGTGGCGTCCCCGGTCGATGTCTGGGCCGAGAGGCTCAGCGGGTCGACCAGGGCGTGGAGCCACCAGTGCTTGGAGGTCGCCGTGCGTCGAAGGGTGAGCGACCACGACGTGGACGTGCTGACCGGCCTGCGAAGCCCCGCCAGGTCCGCACCACGGAGGTCGGTGCCCTGGAGGAGATCGGGATCGGTGGTGGCACGCGACACGCCGAAGGTGATCGGTGCCGCGAGCCCCAGGGACGCCGGCAGGAACCGGTCGAGACGCACGGTGCTGCCGGCCGATGCGGTGGTGCTGGTCTGGTAGGTCGGGTCCTGTCCGATCTGCTGGTAGTTCCCGTCCTGCCGGATGAACGAGAGATCGACGTCGGCCATGTCGGACGCGGACAGATGCGCGGTGAACGCGGCGGCGGTCCCGATCTCCGCGATCGGGTCGCTCATCCGGATGTCGTCCACCCACAACTCGGCATTCGGGAAGGCCGTTGCGCTGGAGTCGTAGATCGACGCGGAGAGCTCCTGGACCGCCGCCAGGTTCGGGGGATTGATCCCCGGGTTCCCCACCTGGACCAGGTACGGCCCGTCACACGCCACGTAGGCGGTCGAGTCGCCGCCGCAGGTCGCCGATCCGCTGGGCGGCTGGCCGGTGAGCCAGCGCGACTCGATCTGGGCCCGAAGCTCGCGCCACTTGGCAAGATTGATGACCACTTCCGGAAGCCACGACGTCGTCACCGCGTCGGCCCGGTAGGCGTAGAAGTCCCGGTCGTCGCTCCCCACCTTGAAGACCGCCTGCAACTGGTGCGTCTCCCAGCCGGCGCCGCGCCCGCGGACCCAGAGCCGGAGCGTCTGGTACTTGAGCAGGTTCTGCGGTCCCGCCGGGAAGCGACCGACCGCCTCGGCCCGCTGGCCGGGGCCCAGGTTGACGGCGGTGATGCGGAGCGAGCGCTCGTTGACCTGGACACCGCTGCTGATGGCACCGATCTCGTTCGACTGATCCACCGCGCCCGGCGGCGGGACGTAGCCGAGCTCCAGGTTGTCGGTCGAGACCACGCCGACGTCGACCTCGCCGGCCGGCAGGCCCACCGACCCGCTCAGTCCCTGGATCGGCGTCGCCGCCCGCCGGAGCCAGGGCGAGCCCACGAACTGCATCCGGGCAAAGCCGAAGCGCGCCAGCTTCTCGGGTGACGCACTCGGCGGCACCGCGATGGTGATCCGCAGCTGCTGCACCAGGTGGAGGTCGGGGGTCCCGAGGACCGCGTCCGGCTGCCGCAGCGGGATCCGGTACAGCGCCCACCCGGGCCCGCCGTTCCGCACGAAGTATGGGGAGTTGGCCAGGTCCACGATGTAACGGTCGACATTGTCGCTGGCGCCGTTCGCGTTGAGGACGTTGTCGCCATTGAGGTCCTCGGCGTCGAGCGTGCCGTTCCCGTTGGTGCAGCGCACGTCGAGATCACCCCAGCCGTACAGCGGCACCGCCGCCGACAGCTGGCGCCGGCAGAGGGGAACGTCCGTGAGCATCTGGCCGTCCACCACCAGCGAATCGGGCCGGTCCTGCAGGATCCCGTTGTCATCCGCGGCGGCGTTGAAGACCCCCGTCGGTTCCCGCTCGGTGTCGAGCCGGCCCACACCGGTGTAGCGCCGGCCGTGGAAGGTGGAGTCGACGCCATTCGGCGAGACCGTGAGCGACTCCGGGGCTATCGCCAGCGCATCCTCGTTGACCGATCCGAGGTCGAAGACCAGCCGCGCCCCGACCGAGTCGGCACGGCGCGGGCCGTCGAACGGGTCCTGGTACACCCAGAACTCGAGATACTGGGTGCTGGAGAGGTCGGTGCCGGTCTGGCTGAGCGGGGTCACCATCGTCCGCCACCGGGGCCGCCCCGGCCGGGCCGGCTGGGTCCAGCGCAGGCGCACCTGCCCCAGCACCGAGTCGTAGATCGGGAAGCCGCCGGAGGTGTCAGGGTGGATCGCCACGTAGAGCACCGTCTCGAGCGGCGACCCGCTGGTCAACCGGATCAGGCTGTCGATGTCGACGGTCCGCACCTGCACCGCCGTGCCGGTGGCGGGGTTCCGGTACAGGTTCTGCCAGGTGAGCATCACGGCGTCGGCGGAATCGAACCCCGCGGCGAACCCGATCCCCTCCAGGCCATACGGGTGCTGGGGCACGCTGGAGAAGTTCCAGCTGTTCTCCCGCAGCGACACCTGCAGCCCCCCCCCGCCCTCGAAGTCCTCGACGTAGGCGGCACCGGCCTGGTTCGGGTTGGGCTTGGTGAAGGCCAGCTCCCCGTGCAGGTCGAGCCGCGACGGGGCTGTGGCCCCGGTGGGCGCAAGGTGGCCCACCAGGCGGGTCAGGCCGCCGCCCTGGAAGCCGAGGTTGGTGGTCACCCCCCCCGTGAAGTTCGAGGTCGGCTCGAATCCGATCGGCGGCCGATTGTAGGCCGACTGCTGCTTCTGGTAGATGCCGATGAGGTTCACGTCGCCCACGTCGGCGATCTTGTACGTGCTGGTGAAACCGAAGATGCTCGTCGGGGCGACGGCGAAGATCCCCCGCTCCTCGAAACGCGCGAACACGTCCACCGGCCCCGCGTTGCCGAACAGCGCGTCGGGGTCGAGGAACGTCACCTGGCCCAGGTCGTAGGAGATGGTGTAATCGACGTCCCGGGTCAGCGCCCGCCCGTTGACGGTGATCTGCTCGCTCTGGGGTCGCAACTGGAAGGCGTTGAGGCTGAGGGTATTGCGATCGCCCGACACCGCCGCATTGTACTTGAGCCCGAAGGTGAACTTGGTGGGCGGTCCCTGCGTGAGCAGCAGGTAACCCGGCGTCCGGTAGAGCGAGTCGTCCAGTTCGGCCGGCTGCAGCCGGGTCGGATCCGCGAACGGCGTGAGATGCGGGAAGATGATGTAGGACTCCCGCACCACCGCTGCCGCACCGGGATCGCGGGTACGGGGAAAGAGCCGATTGTCGACATCGAGCAGGTGAGGGTCACTGCTCACCGCGAGCCCCAGTTGCGCCAGGTAGGTCGGCGCCCCTCCCAGCGGGCGCTCCGACTGGTTGACGGTGATGGACACCTGCAAGGAGGAGCGGTCGAGGTCGGTGCCGGCGATGCGATAGACCTGGCGCATCTCATACCGGAAGGTCGGCACCTCGGGGCCCCGGCGCGGCTCGACGATCAATTCCAGCGAATCATTCCCCGCCGGGTTGTCCTGGGACGGAAAGGTGCCGACCTTGCTGCCGGCCACGGTGACGTAGGACACCGCGAGGTAGGAGTTCTGGTCCAGATTGGACGACAGGGCGAACCAGGTGCCCGACGGATCGAGATAATAGTCGGTGCCCGGGACCAGCAGCTCCCAGCGGAGGCGCCCGGTGGCCTGGGGACTGTCGGGGCGCGTCGCCACGGCGGTGATGCCGGTCAGGTCGGCGCTGGTGCTCGACTGGGTCACCGGACGGTACCGGTACACCCGGATCTGGGCGGGGCGCTGGTCGGGAGTGAGGACGCTGGGATCGACGTTCAGGATGTCGACGGCGGGGTAGCCGGGGAGTCGCGCCGGATCCACCACCCAGAAGAACCGCCCCGCCTCGTAGTCGAGATCGCGGATCTGACGGTCCTGGGGTTGGCTGGTGGTGCCGCCGATGGTGTAGTGCCGCTGGGCCACGACGCTCCCCTTCTGGGAGGCCGCCAGCGCCTGGATCTGCAGGTCGCCGATCTGGAACCGCGCGCTCACCCCGAAGCTGTTGGCCGGGATCGTCGGGGTGATGAACCGGGACGGCGGCGTCACGAAGGTCACGGTCCCGAAGTCGAGCCGCTGCAGTACCTCGTCCTGCAGGCCCTGGTAATACACCCGGATGTTGTTGTTGGCGGAAAAATCGCGCTGGCTGTCGTAGTCGAGATCGACGTGCAACCGGCTGCCGATCGTCCCCGCCGCCCGCATCGTGAGCTCATCGTCGATGCTCGGCGGCGTGAAGATCCCCCGGCATCCGCTCGACGGATCGAGGAGCTGGTAGGAGGTGCACCGTTCGTTCTTGTCGCGCTGGGTCCGGACCTCGACCCGGGCCTGGCCGCTGAGGCTCAGGTCGGCATACCGCCGGTCGATCCCGAGGAACCCGCCGGTATCGGATACCGCGGCGACCGCGGCGTTGTTCTTGAACAGGTCCCGGGCGGCAAAGTCCGCCGAGCGCCGCCGGCGGGCCGAATCGAGCGCCACCGTCAGGGAATCGGCCCACCGCGCCGTCCGGGCCGCCCCATCGTGGCGCAGGAGCACCGCCGCCAGCCGATGCGCCTCCGGCGGGACGATGGTGTACCGGAGGGGGGGGAACCCGGCCACCAGGTGCGGTCCGATCGTGTCGGCCGGCAGAGGCGCCGGTGTCGCTTGCGCCGCCAGACCGAGGGGGACCGAGAGGAGGAGGGACAGGGCGACGAAGCGCGCCACGGCAAAGTGGTCGGGGATGCGGCCTTGTAGAGGCGGTAAGTTGGTAATATACTAGGACTTAGACACTCCGACAACCGGCGGACCAGAGCCCGTGCGCCTCCTCGATCGCTACATCGTCCGCCAGTTGGTGGCGCCGTTCCTCTTTGCGCTCTCAGGGCTCACCGGGCTCCTGCTGCTCAATCAGGTGGCCGACAAGATCCCCAAGCTGGTCGGCAAGGGCCTCCCCTGGAGCGTGATCGGGGAGTTCTTCCTGCTGACCCTGCCCTTCATCCTGGTGATGACGGTGCCGATGGCGGTGCTCCTCGCCACGCTCTACGCCTTTACCCACCTCGCCGCCGACAACGAGATCACCGCCATGCGCGCGAGCGGTGTCAGCGTCTACCAGATGCTCCGCCCGGTGATCCTGGCCGGCCTCGTCCTCTCGGCCGCCAACTTCCTCCTCACCGACCAGATCCACCCCCGTACCAACGCCCGGCTCAAGGCGCTCATCGAGGATATCGGCCGGAAGAAGCCGACCCTCGACCTCCGGGAGCAGGCGATCAACCCGATCCCGCCCTCCGCCTACTTCCTGCGCGCCAGCCGGATCGACGCCGCCACCGGCAAGATGCGGGATGTATCGCTCTTCGACCTGAACGACCGCAACGTGCGCCGGGTCATCTACGCCGACAGCGGGCGCCTGGCCTACGAAGCGGGGCATCCCGACCTCGAGCTCCGGCTCTACGACGGCGTCATCCACGAATACGAGGAAGATCATCCCGAGCTCTTCCAGACGACCGCGTACCGGATCAACACCATCAAGGTGCGCAACGTGGCCAACTCGCTCGACCGCCAGGCCGATACCACGATCAGCCGCGGCGACCGGGAAATGACCACCTGCGAGATGGACAGCGTGGTGCAGGCCGCCGATCAGGACGCCGCCGCCGTCGGGGCCGACGCTGCCCGGCTCCGGACCGGCGATCTTCGGGCCATCCTCCGGCTCCCCCCGCCCCCCCTGCCGACGCCGATGCACACCCCGCCACCGCGTCCCTGCGGCTGGCGCCACTGGCTCGGGCTCGTGCTACCCAAGACGGCGGAGGCCCAGGTCCCTGCACACCAGCGCCCGGTCCGCAAGCTCAGCCCGATGGGAGAGGCGATCCGCCGCCGCAAGCTCCTCGAAGCGGGCCAGACGGAACGCGATTCCGCCCGGGCCGTCGACTCGACCCGCAGGGCCGCCACGGCCCGCGACAGTCTCCGGAACCTGCACGCCGGCGCTCCGCCGGTGACGCTGATGGGCGCCTTCCGCCTCGCCAATACCCGCAGCCAGCTCCAGTCGGCCACGATGAAACGGAACGATTTCCTGGTCGAGATCTGGAAAAAATGGGCCCTGAGCTTTGCCTGCCTGATCTTCGCGCTGGTGGGAGTGCCCCTGGCGCTCCGGTTCCCCCGCGGCGGGATGGGCCTCGTGATCGGCGCCGGATTGGGGCTCTTTTCCCTCTACTACAGCGCCCTGATCGGCGGCGAGGCCCTCGGCAAGCGGGGCCTGATCCCGCCGTTCTGGTCGATGTGGGCCCCCAACGTGGTGCTGCTGGTGGCCGCGGTGATCGGCATCCGGCGGGTGAGCCGCGAATCGGGCTCCACCCGCGGCGGCGACCTCAACGACCTCTTCGAGGCGATCTTCGGCCGGTTCCGGAGGGCACGGTGAGGCTCCAGCCCCGGATCCTCGACCGCTACATCCTGAGCTCGTGGTCGAAGATCTTCGTGCTCACGGCCATCGGGCTGCCGCTCACGACGATCATCATCGAGCTCACCGACAACATCAACGGCTGGCTCCAGAATGGCCTGGGGTGGAAGCGCATCGCGATGGCCACCCTCCTCCGGCTCCCCGAGAACATGTTCGAGGTGATGCCGGCGGCGGTGCTCTTCGCCACGATCTTCACGATCGGGAACCTGAGCCGCAATACCGAACTCACGGCGGTCAAGGCCTCGGGGGTGAGCTTCCACCGGATGCTCCGCCCCCTCATCATCGCGTCGATCTTCGCCGCGGCGCTCGGTGTGGTGGTCGGCGAGCTCGCCCCCGGTGCCACGCGCAAAGGGCTCGAGATCGAGGGGAAGAAGCAGGTCCTGTCGCGGAACGAGAAGTACAACTTCGTCTTCCGCGCCGACCAGGGATGGGTCTACACCATCAGCTCGCTCGACATCGCGCACCGGACCCTGGGCGGGCTCCTGCTCGAACGCCAGGGCACCGGAGACGCCTTCCCCACCATCGTCGTCACCGCCGACAGCGCCCGCTGGGACTCCGCCGGCCGCCACTGGCGGCTCTGGAATGGCGCCACCCGGCTCATCGGCGATCGGGACGAAGTCCACGATTTCTCCTTCACGACGCTCCGCCTCAACGCGATGCACGAACAGCCCGCCGAGCTGCTGCAGGAACCGAAGGACCCCGAGGAGATGCGCTACGGCGAACTGGGCGACTACATCACCGCGCTGCAGCGCTCCGGGAACGACGCCAACAAGCTCATCGTCGAGCGCTCGCTCAAGATCGTGCTGCCGATCACCTGCATCGTGATCGCACTCTTCGGAGCGCCGCTCGCGCTCACCGCACCCCGGGCCGGTGCCGCGGTGGGGCTCGCCTTGAGCCTGGGTACCACGCTCATCTTCCTGACGCTCATCCAGCTCTCCCAGGCCGTCGGGATCAGCGGTGTCGTCCCTCCCCAGATCGCGGCCTGGTTCCCGACAGTGCTCTTCCTCTTCCTCGGCCTCTGGCTCCTGGCGCGGGCGAGGACGTAGACGAGCCTCACCCCCGGCCCCTCTCCACGCTGACGCGCGGAGAGGGGAGGACCAGCACCGCTCCCCCTCTCCGTCCGTCAGGATCGAGAGGACGCAGACGGGCTGCATCACTATCCGAAGCCTCACCCCCGGCCCCTCTCCACGCTGACGCGCGGAGAGGGGAGGACTAGCACCGCTCCCCCTCTCCGTCCGTCAGGATGGAGAGGGGGTTGGGGGGTGAGGTTGGTGCCGTCAGGATCGAGAGGACGTAGACGGGCTCCATCACTAGCCGAAGCCTCACCCCCGACCCCTCTCCACGCTGACGCGCGGAGAGGGGAGAGGGAGTTGGAGGGTGATGTGCCCCCCAAAACGAACCGGGCGCCCCAACTGGAGCGCCCGGCCCTCGCGTTTACGCGCGTTGTTCAGAACGTGTACTTCGCACCGATCTGGAGCCGCCACCGCGAAAGCGACGTGCTCTGCAGATCCTGCGTGGGCAGCGCGAGCGAGTACACGTTCCGGTCATTCGTATGGTCAAAATTCGTACGCTTGACGATGTTCTGCCCTTCAAAGCTGCTGGTGGTGCGGATGATGCCCCAGTCACTGTCGATGAGGTGGAGAAGGTTGATGACATCCGCCTCGATCTCAAGGTGCTGATTTGAGAGCGGCCAGGTCAGGCTGCCGTTGAGGTAGTTCTGCCACGGGTTGCGGCAGCTGTCGCGCTTCATCACGGTGCCCCGCTGGCTGCTGAGGCAGGACTGGCTGTTGATGTACGTGTTCAGCTTGCTCCAGTCGCTTGGAGTAGCCAGCGTGATGTCGACCGAATCCTTCGGCACGTAGAACATATCGTTCTGCTGCGACGTGCCGATCCCGTCGCCGTTCGC
This sequence comes from Gemmatimonadales bacterium, assembly GCA_035693225.1. GTDB lineage: Bacteria > Gemmatimonadota > Gemmatimonadetes > Gemmatimonadales > GWC2-71-9 > CAMLHU01. The sequence continues at coordinate 10,159 of DASSGV010000129.1, forward strand.
GTCGCCGCTCACGACATAGCCGTACGGGGTGCCCGAAATGCCGACGTAGATCAGGCCGATGCTGACGTTGTTCGGGAAGTGGTACGTCCCGCTGATCGTGATCTTGTTCGGCCGGTCGAACGCCGAGGGGCGCACGTTCCGGTCGGCCAAGGTGCCGTCGAGGGTCGCGAAGCCGAGGTTCGAAGCCGCGATGCTCGAGGTCTGGGAGATCAGGTCATATGCCCGGGAGTATGTGTACCCCGCCGTGAACTCGATGTTGTCCGAGAAGTTCTTGGCGATCTGGAACGACCCCGAGTAGGCGTAGTCCTTGTTCTTGTTGGTGTGGACGATCACCTGCAGGAAGTTGGATCCACCAGTCGCCTTCACCGGCGAGTTCCCGCTCGCAGCGGCCAAGGCCGTATCGCCATAGAATGGACGACCGCCCTCGCCCGCCAACTGCCCCTGAATGCCGGCCAGGTTGGCGTCATTCAGGTAGAGCGTGTTGTAGTTCAACGCATACATCAGGTCCACGCTCCCCACCATCCCCCAGGGCAGCTTCTTGTCCGCGCCGAGGGTGATGCGGAAGGTCTGCGGGAACTTGAAGTTCTTGTCGAAGATGTTGATGGTCGCTGGCTTCTGGGCAGTCGAGCCCGTGGGGCAGTTGAGATACGCACTATCCAGGCTGAAGAACGGAACAGTTGTGCC
>DASSGV010000130.1:0-5815 GCA_035693225.1 Gemmatimonadales bacterium
TCTCGAAGGGTACCACGTCCCGTTCGTTCATCCTGAACTCGCCACACTCCTTGACTACGCCTCATACACGACGGAGACCTTCGACCGGTACTCACTGCAGTCGAGCCCGATGACCGGCGACGGCAGCCCCTACGACACCGCGGGTGGCACCGCCACCGCGTACTACTACTTCGTCTTTCCCAACATCATGTTCAACATCCTCCCGGGCCGCCTCCAGACCAATGTCGTCCAGCCGCTCGGTCCCGATCGCTGCCGGGTGGTGTTCGACTACTTCTATCGGGACGTCGGCTCCGCGCCGGTCCAGGCGCAGGTCGACGCCGACGTCAGCTACAGCGACAAGGTGCAGGAGGAGGATCGGGAGATCTGCGAGCAGGTGCAGCGCGGATTGCTGAGCCGAGCGTATGATCGGGGCCGGTTCTCCCCCGATATGGAGGCGGGGGTGCATCACTTCCAGAAGCTGCTCAAACGCGCGTACGCGGCCTCCGTCGGCCGCTGACTTGCAGGCCACCGGCCGGGGCCACAAGTTGGGAGCATTGGCCTCGATCCCGCGTGGGAGGGCACTATGAAGATCCGAACTTTGTGCTGCGTGCTGGCACTCGCGGGCGCCGCGTGTACCGAGAACGGGCAGCCCTCCGGCAGTGTGGATTCCCTCAGCACGCCCGTCGCATCCCTCACGCTCGCGCCCTTCGAGACCTATCAGCTGAGCGCCGCCGCCTTTGGGGCCGACGATTCCGCGCTGACGATCCCGATCAGCTGGCGGAGCGCGGACACGACCATCGCCACCGTATCGGATTCCGGCGAGGTCGTGGCCAAGGCGGAGGGGAACGTTTCCCTGATTGCGAAGGCGGAATCGGAGAGCGTCACCGTGGCGCTGCGGGTGGTGTCGAGTTTCACGGCGGTGGCGTTCACGGAGAGTGCGTCCTGCGCGCTACGTACCACTGGCACGGTTTGGTGCTGGGGCGGGCAGTGGCCTGCGACCGGCGCGGCATTGGCCGGTGGCGGCACCTTTCAGGAGTTGGCGGGCGGAGGGGTCTCATACTTGGGAAGGCCGGCCTTTTGCGGATTGACTTCGGGCGGATCCGTTGCCTGTTGGGGTGAGGATGGGAATCCACCGCTCCTGGGGGTAGGGAGCGACACTGGCTATTTCGCGACGGCACCGGTCGCCGTGACGGGAGGCTTCACGGCGGTGTTGTCCGTGGGCGTCGGATATTTCCAGGCCTGCCTCGTCACCGCCGGCGGATCGCTCTATTGCTGGGGGCGCGGCAACCACGGTGAAGCCGGGGTGAATCTGGGTGGTGGGTTCTTCATCGCGAGTGTCCCGGACTCGGTGCTGACCACGGTCAAGTTCGCCCAGATAACTCCCGCGCGTTATTTCACCTGCGGCCTCACGGGTGCCGGCGCCGCCTACTGTTGGGGCTCGAATTCCTGGGGGGCGGTCGGGAACGATACCTCCACCGAGGTGGACGTCCTTGTCCCCGTTCCGGTGGCCGGGGGGCACGTCTTCACCAAGCTCGTGGCTGGGTACGATCACCCCTGTGGACTCACGACCGATTCCGAGATCTGGTGCTGGGCCGAGAACGATGAGGGAGAAGCCGGAAGCGGGGTGGTCGGCCAGTACCTCACGTCTCCGGTCCACTCCGCCCCGTCCCTGCACTTCACCGATCTCGCGGGAGGCGACGACGTCACCTGCGGGATCGCGACGGACAGCCTCACTTACTGTTGGGGGGCGGGTGCCGGACTCGGGGCGGGCGACGCGGTAGTGGGTGGCGACTTTCCGAACCCCGTGGCGGTGGCGGGGCACCATCGCTTCGTTCACCTCTTCTCCGGACGGGGAGCGGTCTGCGGTGTGACGGTGGGGGGCGCCGCCTACTGCTGGGGCAAGGCCACGAATGGTGGCAACCTCGGCGACGGCGTCACCGTGAGCAGTACCGTGCCGATCCGCGTGCTCGACCCCTGATGGAGGCGTCAGGGGCCTCCGGCTACGACACTCGCCGCGTCTTCCGCTTGAGGAAGTCCATCAGGATGAACTGACCGAGCGATAGCGTGTTGGTGAAGTACGCCTTCCCCCGTGCGATCTCCGATACCCGCTTTACGAACTCCACCAGGTTCCGGTCCCGCGCCAGCATGAAGGTGTTGATCACGATCCCGCTCTTCCGGCAGAGCGCCACCTCGCGCAACGTCTGCTTCAGGATGGCCGGATCGAGGCCCGCGGAGTTGAGGTAGATCCGCCCATCGGGGAGGGTGAGCGCCGAGGGCTTGCCGTCGGTGATCATCACGATCTGCCGCATGTCCTTCTTCTGCGCCAGCAGGAGCCGGCGGGCGAGCTTGAGTCCTTCGGCGGTGTTGGTGTGGTACGGGCCCACCTGCGCCGCGGCCAGGGCCGAGAGCGGGATCTCCTCGGCCGAGTCGTGGAAGAGCACCACCTTGAGCGTATCGCCGGGGAACTGGGTACGGATCAGGTGGGTGAGGGCGAGCGCCACCTTTTTGGCGGGGGTGAAGCGATCCTCGCCGTAGAGGATCATCGAGTGGCTGCAGTCGAGCATCAGCACGGTGGCGGCCGAAGAGCGGTACTCCGCCTGGCTCACCATCAGGTCGTCGTATTCGAGGGGGAGCGGGAAGGTGAGCCCTTCCCGTGCGATGGCGCGCGCGAGCGTGGCCGGGACGTCGAGGTTCAACGTGTCGCCATACTCATAGGGGCGGCTCGCGGCCTCGGCCTCGATGCCGGTGGCCAGGTACGGCGTCTCGTGGGTCCCGGCGCTGGAACGGCCGATGGAGCCGAGGATCCCCTTGAGGGACTTGTAGGCGAGGAAATCGACCGACTTGTCGGTGAGCGAGAATTGCACGTCCTGTGCGGCCGCGGCGGCCTGATCCCGGAGCCCGCCCATCGACTCCGCGGTGCCGAGTTCTCGCGGGGCCTGGTCGATGCGGAGGTAGCCCTCGTCGATGAGCCGTTGGACGATGTGGTCGATGAGCTGGGCCAGGTCCTGCTCCACCTGGCCGTCACGCTCGGGGTCTCCGGTGGTACCGTCGCGGAGGAGCTGGAGCATCTCGAGGGTGAGCTGGCCCGACTTCATCAGGGCGTCGAGGATCGCCTCCCGGAGCCCGTCCATCGAGTGGGGCTGGTCGGGAGGGAGGTCACCCCAATAGGGATCTTGGCCCCCGGCAAAGCCTGACTGCAGGAGGAAATCCCCCAGCTGGTCCAGGAGCGCCTGGAGGTTGAGGGTGTCGGCGAGGCCGGGGACGAACTTGCCGTACTTGGTGAAGCGCACCGGGTCCTCCGAGAGCGATGGCTAATGATATACGGTGAACGGTGAACCGTGAACGGTCAACGGGGGTGCTCGAGCCAGCGCTTCCCGTTCACCGTTCACCGTTCACTGTTTACCGTTCACCGTTTACCGTTCACCGTTCACCGTTTACCGTTCACCGTTCACCGTTCACCGTTCACCGTTCACCGTTCACCGTTCACCGTTTACCGTTCACCGTTCACCGTTTACCGTTCACCGTTCACCGTTGCCCGTCCACCGTTTACGGCGTCGGCGGGCCTCGGTACCTTCCCCGCATGCAGATGTTCGGCGCGCTCCGCCACCGCAACTTCCGGCTGTTCATCGTCGGCCAGTTCATCTCCCTCTGCGGCACGTGGATGAACATCGTGGCGCTCGGCTGGCTGGTGCTCGGCCTCACCAACTCGCCGTTCCAGGTCGGGCTCGTCACGACGCTCACGGCGGTGCCGGTCCTGGCGCTCACCCTGTATGGCGGCGTCGTGGCCGATCGGGTGGACCGGCACCGGCTGGTGACGCGGCTGCAGTCGCTGATGTTCGTCACGGCGCTGGTGCTCGCGACACTCACCGCCACCCACCGCATCACCATCGGCTGGGTGATGGTGCTCGCCGTGGTGTCCGGCACCCTCAGCGCGTTCGAGATCCCCGCCCGGCAGTCGTTCTTCGTCGACATGGTGGGGAAGGAGGACCTGTTCACCGCGATCGCGATGAACTCGTCGGTGTTCAACGTCTCCCGCGTCCTGGGGCCGGTGTTCGCCGGCCTGGTGCTCGCGGCGGCAGGTGCCGCGCTCTGCTTCTTTGCCGACGCGACCTCGTACCTGGCCGTGATCGCGAGCCTCCTGATGATGCGCTTTCCGCACGGCCCCCCCCGGGCGGCGGAGTCCACCCGTCCGGTCGCTGGTGAGCTGTTGGAGGGGGTGCGCTATATGCGGGATACACCGCTCCCCCGGATGCTCGCCACGCTTTCGATGACGTTCAGCATCTTCGGGTTCTCGTTCGTGGCGATGCTTCCGGTCTTCGCCCGCGATACCCTGCACACGGGGTCGGCAGGGTACGGCGCACTGATGTCGGCGGTGGGGGTCGGGGCCGGATCGGGCGCCATCGCGGCTGCGGGGTTCGGTCACCGGTTCGACCGCACCAAGCTCGTCGTTCCGACCGGCGTGGTGTTCGCACTCGCGCTCGGGTTGACGGCCCTGGCGCCCTCGCTGCCGTGGGCGCTGGTCGGGCTGGTCTTCACCGGTTGCGCGTGGGTGCTGAATGCGATATTCACCAACACCCTCCTGCAGACCCACGCGCCGGACCATCTTCGCGGCCGGGTGATGGGGTTCTACTCGTTCATCGCCGTGGGGCTGGCTCCGCTCGGTGCGCTGGAAATGGGATGGGTGGCGGAGCGCTGGGGCTCGCGCTGGGCCTACGGGACGGCGGGGATCGTCTGCCTGATCGCGGGACTCATCGCGCTCCGGGGGGCGCGGATCCAGGATCGTGCCGCCCAGGACTCGCCGGCCATCGCGGCCGGCTGATCGACCGACCGAAGGGAAGGGCTCGATGCTCATCACCATCTCGCGGCAGTATGGCGCCGGCGGCTCCGCGGTCGCGGCCCTCGTGGCGGAGCGCCTCGGCTGGACGGTGGTCGACAACGACCTCATCGACCGGGTGGCGGCCCGCGCCGGGCTCTCCCGCCAGGAGGTGGCCGATCGGCAGGAGCGTTCCCCCGGCTTCGTCGAGCGGATCGGGTTGGCGCTCGCGGCGTCGTCGGCGGAGATCCTGACCCCGGAGGCCGCCGCCGCGCTCAAGCCGATGGACGAGCCGCGGTTGGTCGAGATCACCGAGCGGGTCGTGCGGGAGATCGCCGCGAAAGGGCAGGTGGTGCTGGTGGGGCGGGCCGCGGTGGCGGTGCTGGCCCGGATCCCGGAAGCGCTCCACGTGCAGCTCGTGGCGCCGAAGCCGGAACGGATCCGGGAAACGGCCGAGCGCCTCGGCGTTGCCCCGAAGGAAGCGGAGCGGATGGTCGACGCGACCGACGAGAGCCGGATCCGCTTCCACCGCGAGCATTACGGTCGCGACTGGGCGGATCCCGCCGGCTATCACATGGTGCTCAATACCCTCTCACTCGGCTATGGCGGCGCCGCCGACGTCATCGTCGCGCGCGCGCGGGCGCTGGGGTGGGTGTAGCAGTGAGAAGGAAGAAGTAAGAAGGGAGAAGGGAGAAGGGAGAAGGGGGGTGAGTCAAAAGTGAAGAGTGACAAGTGAAGAGGGCGAGCCGATGCACCTGCACTTTTCCCTCGTCACTCCTCCTTACGTACTTCTCTCTTCTTACTTCTCTCTTCTCCCTTCCAACTTGCCCGTCAAACGAAGTCCAGCCCCTTGCCGCTCCCGCCGCCGCCTTTCCGCTCCTGCCGGACCCGCGTGAACCCCATCTCCTCCGTCCGGGTGATGCGTTGATGGGCGGCGAGTCCCTCGAGCGCCAGTTCGCATCCGGCCACGAGCGCGCCGGGCGCCGTCTTGCGGTGGCCCAGTCCCGCGGCCTCGACGGCCTC